>JAAYIE010000032.1 GCA_012744275.1 Desulfobulbaceae bacterium | reverse complement strand
GATGACCTCCATTCCAGGAGGATCGCTCAGGTTGACCGGGCCGGCAACCAGAGTCACAGACGCGCCCCGGCGCATGGCTGTGCGCGCCAGCGCAAAACCCATTTTGCCACTGGAACGGTTGCTGAGATAGCGCACCGGGTCGATAGCTTCACGGGTGGGGCCGGCAGTAATCAGTATCTTGATGCCCCGCAGGTCTGAAGGGGCAAAGATACTGAGCAACGCCTCCCGTGCCTCATCCCAATCCGGCAGGCGACCATCTCCCACATCGCCGCAGGCCAGTTCGCCACTGCTCGGCTGCAAGACCCGGTAACCGTATTGCCGTAAACAACGCAGATTCTTTTGGGTGGCTGGATGGTTTAACATGGCCGTGTTCATAGCCGGGCAGATGAGAACCGGTATACGGGCGGCCAGCACCACGGCACTCAGGAGGTTGTCTGCCATGCCCGCTGCCAGGCGCGCTATGGTTTGCGCACTGGCCGGAGCAATCACCAGAGCGTCTGCTTCCCGGGAAAGATTGATATGCGCCATCAGGGCTTCCGGATCATCCGCGAACATATCGCAGTGTACCGCAGTACCTGCTAAGGCGGCAAAGGTAAGGGCGGGCACAAAGCGCTGCGCCGCTTCAGTGAGGATGACCTCAACCTGAGCCTCCTCCTTAACCAGGGCCCGGGTCCATTCCGCTGCCTTATAGGCAGCAATGGACCCGGTAACCCCTAAAAGAATGCGTTTGCCCGTCAGCCCAGCCATATTGCAGCTTCCTTATTGAGGAATTACTTCCCCAAAGGGATTAACATTGCCAGTTCCAGCGTTGTCTATAGCAATGTAGAGTCTGAGTTCCGTCTTCTTGAAAAATGACTCAGAAAGGATCATCATGCAGGTCTTACTGGGTTTGACGAAAGCCAGCATGATGTTTTTCGAGGAAGTTTCACCGACCATACGCCACTGGTTATCACGCATGGCTGCAACCATGTAATCTCTTAGAGAAAGAATGCTGGCGCTTCCCGTGTACACCAGAACTCCACCACGAAAAGATTCTGTTTTGATCGCCATTGAATCTTTGCGTTGCCACTTCAATTCCGCCGGGATGGGAATATCCCTGATATCATCGGCAAAGCTGCTCACCTGGGGCATGACACTGTCGAGCCCGGAAGGATCGGCACCGGGGCTTGTTCTCTTACGGGTAGCACATCCTGCTGTACTCAGCAGAATAATTGCCAAGGTGAAAATTAGGATTGTTCTGAAGGTCTTGTTGCTCATGCACACTCCTTGTATTGTTGGCGTTAATAAGTCTGGATTTGTCTGGTTTCCGGGAAACAAATACATTGCGAGACAATGGGCGTACAGGGTAGGATAATAGGTTTGTGTATCGGCTTGGTCAAGAGACTTTGGCAGGCAACACAGCAGAACCGGACATTATCCATCATACGCCTTCATCACCCACGTACCAACTGGTCGAGTTGTAAAAAAATACCCACCCGATGTCAATATTGATTCCATCCGGCAGACAACCCCATCCAGACTTCGGGTTTACACTATCAACGTATCCATGAGTCCATTGCCTAATTTAATAACTCCCGGCCCTGCCGTCGTGGAGCTTATCGATAGTCATTGTCATCTTGACATGACTTCTCTCCAGGGAGAAGTGACGCAACTCTTGGTGAACGCTTCGCTTAGCGGCGTAACCCGTGTTATCACCATCGGTATCGACTACGAATCGTCCGTCACAGCCGTCTCTCTGGCTGGACAGCACCCAGGCGTATATGCCAGCATTGGTTTTCATCCCCACGAAGCAGAAGCAGTAACTGCAGCATCCCTGGCCAAAATAGCCAAACTAGCCAAGGCAAGCAAAGTTGTAGCCTATGGTGAAATTGGCCTTGATTATGCCAAAAATTATGCCGAACCCAAGATACAACAGCGAGCTTTCATCCGGCAACTGGAACTGGCGCAGGAGCTGAATTTACCAGTAATTATTCATGATCGTGACGCCCATACCGATACCGCTGATATTATCAGGCGTGTCGGAGTCCTACCGAGGGGTGGAGTGATGCACTGCTTTTCAGGCAACCTGGCCTTTGCAGAAGAGATGATTGCCCTTGGGTTCATGCTCTCCATTCCAGGCATTGTCACCTTTAAAAACGCTACGGCTCTGCATGAGGTAGTGCGTAAAACTGATCTGCACCACCTCATGCTGGAAACAGATGGTCCTTTTCTTGCTCCGGTGCCATACCGAGGCAAACGTAATCAGCCGGCATATCTGATCTACACGGCAAAAAAGGTAGCAGAATTAAAGAACATTCCCTTTGAAACAGTAGCTCAACAAACGACAGCCAACACCTGCAAACTGTTTCGACTTCCTGGGGCAGACAGATGATGACGTCGATTTGTGCTCATCTGCAACAGATTATCGGCAGCATCGATCAAACTGTACAGCAGACAGGACGGCAACCCGGTTCCGTAAAGCTGGTTGCGGTTACTAAAACGGTTCCAGCCATCTTGGTCAAAGAAGCGATGAACTGCGGCCACATGCTTTTTGGAGAGAACTATCTGCAGGAAGCCCAGGAAAAGATCTCCCAATTGGGTCATGGGGCTCGCTGGCACTTTATCGGCCGCTTGCAGAGCAACAAATGCCGCGATGTTGCCTCCCTCTTTGACATGGTCGAAACGGTGGACAGGGTGAAGGTGGCGCAGCGTCTGAACGAGCAGGCAGAGTCTCTAGGCAGGCGCCTCAATGTACTCGTCCAGGTTAACATTGGCGAAGAAACACAAAAATCCGGAGTGATGCCGGAGGAGACTAAGGCACTGCTAGAGGTGATCACCACGTGCAGTTCTCTCAACTGTCATGGTTTGATGGCACTTCCGCCCTACTTTGATGCACCCGATAAAAGCCGTCCGTATTTCAGACTGTTGCGGCAACTAAGTGAACAGTGCGCTCAAAAAGAACTTTTTTATAATAACCAGCAGGTTGAGCTTTCCATGGGCATGTCTGGTGACTACGTCGCCGCCATTGAGGAAGGCGCAACCATCATCAGGGTGGGTACCGCTATTTTTGGTGCAAGACCCCCACAAGGAGTAACACAATGAATATTGCCATGATCGGTACCGGCTATGTTGGCCTGGTAACAGGTACTTGTTTCGCCGAATTCGGCCATGACGTTACCTGTATAGACAAGGTCGCTGAAAAAATTGACGCTCTGAAAAATGGTGAGATCCCCATTTACGAACCGGGTCTCGATGTCATGGTGCAGCAAAACGCAGCAGAAGGCCGATTACACTTTACTACCGACATGGCCCAGGCAATCCCCGCGGCAGATGCAGTATTTATTGCCGTGGGCACCCCTACCTCCCGCCGAGGAGACGGTTATGCCGATCTCACCTATATCTATGCCGCGGCCAAAGAACTAGCGCCCTTGTTGCAAGACTATACCGTGGTGATCGACAAAAGTACGGTACCGGTGGGCACCGCACGCCAGGTGGAGCGTATCATCCGGGAGACCAACCCAGAGGCAAACTTTGATATGGCTTCCAATCCTGAGTTCTTGCGCGAAGGAGCTGCCATTAACGATTTTATGCGACCGGATCGGGTGGTTATAGGTGTGGAGTCGCCACGGGCAGAACAGATGCTGCGAGAAATCTATAAACCGCTTTTTCGACGCGACACCCCCATTGTCAGCACCGGCATCGAGACTGCTGAGTTAACTAAATATGCAGCCAATGCCTTTTTAGCGGTAAAAATCAGTTTTATTAATGAAATTGCGGGCATTTGCGAAGTAGTTGGCGCCAACGTCGTTGATCTGGCCAAGGCTATCGGCATGGATGGACGTATCGGGAGTAAATTCCTCCACCCTGGGCCAGGATACGGTGGTTCCTGCTTTCCCAAAGACACTCTGGCCCTGATGCGCATCGTGCAGGAGTATGGTGAAAACGTACACATTGTTGCCGCAGCAGTGGAAGTCAATGCCGCACAAAAGGCCAGGATGGTGCGTAAAATCAGAGATATGCTCGGAGGTTCTGAAACCGGCAAGACCATTGCCGTTCTCGGCCTCACTTTCAAGCCCGAAACAGACGACATGCGCGACGCCCCCTCACTCACCATTCTACCCGCTCTTCTTGAAAAAGGGGCACTAATTCGGGCACATGATCCGCAGGGCATGGAAGAGGCGCAAAAATTATTGCCGGATGATATCCAGTATGTTTCTTCAGCCTATGAAGCGGCCGAAGGAGCGGATTGCGTGGTGCTAATGACGGAATGGAACCAGTACCGAGCCCTGGATCTGGAAAGATTACATGGGCTCATGCGCCAACCGGTTTTCATTGACCTGCGCAATGTGTATGAGCCAGAGATGATGCGACGATACGGTTTTAGCTACACCGGGGTGGGCAGGAAATAAATAAAAAAGTACCCCGGAGGCAGTTATACTCCGGGGTACTTTCTAGTCTCTTTGCTGCGCGCCTGCGGGCGCATGCAAAATTTTATAACGCCTTACTTACGTTTGGAAGCCCGCTTGGCCGCTTTCAGGGGGTTGATCCGCACCGTTGCCACTTCCACCTCAGGCTTGGCGTGGGTAGCAAAATTGCAGATCCCCAGCCTCCATTTAGCGGCTGGGTTTGTATAGGTATCACAATATTTTGTTTCTTCTAGGGCAACGATGCGCTCGCATCCTTCACACTGTTCCACCACTGCCAGAAAAAGTCCATTTTTAAATTTTGCTGCAGTATCTATTGCCATTGGGCTAACTCCTGAAAAAATATAATCTTTTTCTTGAATCAGGGATTTTATTTTTCTACAATATTGCACATATTCCCTGTGATTTTTCACCATATCGTGCAGAACAGGTTGTATATATGAAAATGGCACTGCTGTCAACCTGTTCTCAATTTCACCCCCCCTTGTAAGCTGTATAAGGAATGCCGCATGCCCGTTTATGTTTGGAAAGGAAAGAATATTCATGGTGAAAAACGCAAGGGCCAGATGGAGGCAGTTGATGAAGCTGGTGTGCGAGCGCATCTAAAGCGACTTCGCATAGAAGATGTGGTCATCAAACCGAAGCCGAAGGATCTGTTTGAAAACGTAGCCATATTCAAACCCAAGGTCACGGGCAAGGATATGGTGCTCTTTACCCGCCAGCTTTCAACCATGATCAATGCTGGTCTGCCCTTAGTGCAGTGTCTGCAGATACTGGCCAGGCAGCAGAGCAACTCCACCTTCAAAACTGTGCTGCTTACTATCCAAAGTGATGTGGAAACCGGCACCACCTTGGCGGACTCCATGCGCAAGCACCCGAAAATTTTTGATAACCTCTACAGTAATATGATTGAGGCCGGTGAGCTTGGCGGCATCCTCGACACCATTCTTTCCCGCTTAGCCACCTTCAAAGAAAAGTCCATGGCCCTGCAAAAGCGCATCAAGGGAGCCATGACCTATCCTGGTATCTGCCTGGCTATCTCACTGCTGATCCTGGCGATTATTCTCATTTTTGTTGTTCCGGTATTCGATAAGATGTTTCAGGACTTTGGTTCAGTCCTGCCCGCTCCCACCCAGCTGGTCGTGAATATGAGCCGCGGTTTTAAATCATATATTTTGTATGTTATTCCCGCTGTAATACTGGTTATCTGGATTTTTAAAAAGTACTATAATACTGAAAAAGGTAGATTACTGGTTGACAACATAGTCCTCTGGTCACCGGTTATCGGCACCCTGATCCGCAAGGTGGCTGTTTCCAAATTCACCCGCACCCTGAGCACCATGCTCCAGAGCGGTGTACCTATACTCGATGCCTTGGGAGTTGTTGCACGCACCGCTGGCAACAAGGTTATTGAGCGGGCCGTGCTTCGGGTCTCCGCAAGCATCGCCGAAGGTCGGCCCATTGCCGAACCCTTGGAAGAATCGGGCGTATTTCCACCCATGGTGGTGCAGATGATCAATGTTGGTGAATCAGTTGGCGCCCTCGACAGCATGCTTGAAAAAGTGGCGGATTTCTATGACGAAGAGGTGGAGCAGGCGGTAGACAACCTGACAGCCATGATAGAACCCTTTATGATGCTCTTTCTTGGTGGTATGATTGGTGGCCTGGTGGTAGCCATGTATCTGCCCATCTTCAAGATCGCAAGTATTGTATGATACTTCCAAGCAATTACTAACCCACGTATAAGGAGACAAGCATGAGTGAAATTATTGCCATCCAGGCCAGGGAGATTCTCGATTCTCGCGGAAATCCAACAGTCGAAGCCGAAGTTTTTCTCGAAAGTGGTGCCCACGGCAGGGCGGCCGTACCTTCCGGGGCCTCGACCGGAACCAGAGAAGCCCTGGAACTGCGCGACAATGACAAAAATCGCTACGGCGGTAAAGGGGTACTCAAGGCGGTTGAAAACATCAACGAAACCATTACCCCCAATTTGCTCGGCATTGAGGCGACCCAGCAGGTTTTGGTCGACCAGGTCATGCTGGAGTTGGACGACACCAAAAACAAGGAAAAACTGGGTGCCAACGCCATTTTGGGCGTGTCGCTTGCCGTGGCCAAGGCTGCAGCGGCCGAGTTGGAATTACCGCTGTACAACTACCTTGGTGGAGTGAATGCCAAGGTTTTACCTGTTCCCATGATGAATATTCTTAATGGTGGCGCCCATGCCGACAACAATGTGGATATTCAGGAATTCATGATTCTGCCTGCCGGAGCATCTTCTTTCAGCGAGGCCCTGCGCATGGGAACCGAAACTTTTCATGCCCTGAAGGCCGTACTAAAAAAGAAGGGCCTGGCCACTGCAGGTGGAGACGAGGGAGGTTTTGCTCCTAACCTGCGCTCCAATGAAGAGGCCATGGAAGCGCTGCTGGAAGGCATCACCAAGGCGGGCTATGCACCGGGCAAGGACATCTTTATAGGTATAGATGCTGCATCCAGTGAATTTTATTCTGCCAAAGACAAACTGTACCTGCTCCAGGCAGAAGCCCAACCGAAAAAATCAGCGGAAGAACTCATAGCCTTCTATGCAGACTGGGCAAAAAAATACCCGCTCATCAGCATTGAGGATGGCCTTGATGAAAGCGATTGGGAGGGATGGAAAAAACTGACCCAAGAGCTGGGCGATCGCGTTCAGTTGGTAGGTGATGATATTTTTGTGACTAACACCAGTATATTACAGGAAGGCATTGTCCAAGGCATAGGTAACTCCATCCTCATTAAGCTTAACCAGATAGGATCGCTCACAGAAACCATTGATGCAGTGGACATGGCACACCGGGCCCGCTATACTGCAGTTATTTCTCACCGCTCCGGGGAAACCGAGGACAGCACCATTGCAGACTTGGCTGTAGCCTTGAACAGCGGTCAAATCAAGACCGGCGCCCCCTCCCGCAGCGATCGCGTAGCCAAATACAACCAACTGCTGCGCATAGAAGAGGAGTTGGGACGAACTGCACGCTATGCCGGGCAAAAAGCATTCTGCTTTTTGTCGTAAAAAAATTACTGCATGCAATACGACGAGCGATGGGCTGGAAAGTGCTGTCATCGCTCGTTGCTGCACAGATAAAAGAGCAGTAGCATTATGCAGGAGATAGATTTATGGGAACCCTGACAAAAGCAGATTTGGTTGAGAAAATTTATGCTACCCATCCCAGCCTGACCAAGTCTCAGGCGGTACAGGCGGTGGAACTGTTTCTGTCACTTGCTAAATCATCCCTTATCCAAGGCGATGATGTCCTACTCAGTGGTTTTGGTAAATTCAACGTCCGGGACAAAAAACCCAGACGGGGACGCAACCCGCAAACTGGCAGCACCCTGATTTTGGATGCCCGCCGGGTAGTGACCTTTAAGCCTTCCGGACTCTTACGTGACCGGGTCAACAAGGGTTAAGACACCGCCAACATCTTAGCTAATTCTTTTTAGACTGTTTAGAGGCTAGAGACGGGCAATGTCCGGTTTGTTGCTCCATTACGACCCTTGGCAAAGCAATTTTCCGGCTATGGGTCTCCTGCGTTTTTGTCGAGATCTGGGTACACAGAAACCGTCATTCAGGCAAAATCGTGAAGTGACACTGCGTATAGCCCTGATATGGTCGAATGGTTCAATAACCGCAGGGACTGGGGGCCAATGGCAAGAATGTTTTACCGCTGGGAAGGAGACGGAGTAAGATCGCCTAAAAAACCGGACAAGGTGGCCTGACCCAAATAAAAGCGTCGCTGGTAAGCACGGGATGGTTCACTATCACATTGAACTGCTCCGTCTGCACCTGTTTCGGAATCTGGTTGAAATCCGAGAAACGGTGAACGTAATAAATATTCCGGTGATTTTTCAAATGCTTTTCCATATTTGCCTTGCGTTTTTTGCCGTATTGTTTTATTAAGAAAAATTCATAATTTAATGATATTTGTGTAGGCGCGTAGCTCAGTGGGAGAGCGCTACCTTGACGTGGTAGATGTCGTCGGTTCGACCCCGTCCGCGCCTACCAATGAACAAAGGCTAGGATGTAGAAGGTTCATCAACAGCCTTCTACCTGTTAGCCTTTCTTTTTGTCATATTGTGGAATTATGGCCAATATTACCGTGTCCATCGCAGACGGAGCGAGCAAGTCGTTCCCCCAGGGTACCCGCGTGTCCGATGCCTTGGGAGAGCTTGTTTCCGGCAAAAAACGCAAGGCTACCTTGGCGGTTAAAGTAGGCGAACGCCTGCTAGACCTGGCAACACCTCTGCATGCCGACACGATCATGGAACCTGTTGCTGTTGATTCCGCCGCAGGCCTCGATATCCTGCGCCACTCAACCGCACATATCATGGCGCTGGCAGTGAAGGAGTTGTATGGCGACGAAGTACAAGTCGCCATTGGCCCGGCTATTGAAGATGGATTTTACTACGACTTTGACCGCTCCACCCCGTTCACACCGGAAGATTTCGATCGCATAGAAGCCAAGATGGCTGAAATAGCCGCGGCTGCCCTGCCACTTACACGCACTGAGATGCGCAAGGACGAGGCAGTTCAATTTTTTTCCAGCCATAATGAACAGTACAAGGTGGAATTGCTTGAGGATATGGAGGCCGATACGGTCAGCCTGTATTCACAAGGTAGTTTTGTAGATTTATGCCGTGGTCCACATGTTCCCGACACCTCATGGATCAAAGTTTTTAAGCTTTTGCGCGTTGCCGGCTCCTACTGGCGAGGTGATGAAAACCGCCAGATGCTGACCCGCATTTACGGAACAGCTTTTGCCAGCAATAAGGACTTGCAGGCGTATCTGCACCAGCTTGAAGAGGCCCGTAAACGTGATCACCGCAAACTTGGGAAACAACTCGGCCTCTTCACGATTCAGGATCAAATTGGACCCGGGTTGATTCTGTGGCAACCCCGCGGTGCTCTGCTCCGCCGCCTAATAGAAGATTATTGGAAAGACGAACATTACCGTCACGGTTATCAGCTCCTCTACACGCCGCATATTGCTCGACAAGATTTATGGAAAACATCGGGTCACGCTGATTTTTACAGTGAAAATATGTATGCACCCATGGAAATCGATGAGGTGCTCTATCAGCTCAAACCCATGAACTGCCCCTTTCATATTGGAGTATATCAGGCAGAGCCACACAGCTACCGTGATTTTCCCATTCGTTGGTGCGAACTGGGGACAGTGTATCGCTACGAGCGGACTGGCGCTTTGCATGGCCTAATGCGGGTGCGCGGTTTTACCCAGGATGACGCCCACATCTTTTGTCGGCCAGACCAGCTTCAGGAAGAAATTTATAATATTATCAGTTTAAACCAGCATATCCTGAAAACATTTGGCTTCGACCAGTACGATGTGTACCTATCCACTCGGCCGGAGAAATATGTTGGCTCCGATGAGAATTGGGAGCTGGCAACCCAGGCACTTAAGTTGGCCCTGGATAAGATGCAGCTGAACTACAGCATTGACCCGGGTGAAGGCGTTTTTTACGGGCCAAAAATTGACATCAAAATTAAGGATCAGCTGAATCGTTCGTGGCAATGTTCCACCATTCAGGTGGACTTTAATCTGCCGGAACGCTTTGCTATGACCTATACCGGTGATGACGGTGCAGATCATCAACCCATTATGATCCATCGTGCGCTGATGGGATCGCTGGAACGCTTCATTGGTGTACTGATAGAACACTATGCCGGAGCCTTTCCGCTCTGGCTGGCCCCGGAACAGGCGCGCATCATGAACATCACTGATGATCAGGCCGCCTATTGCGAGGAGGTCTATCGAGTGTTGCGTAGTCGTGGCGTGCGGATTGAAAAGGATTTGCGCAACGAAAAGCTCAACTATAAAATACGCGCAGCACAGCTGATGAAGGTACCATACATGCTCATCATCGGTGAACGCGAGAAGGAAGACGGAACTATTACTGTGCGCAAGCGTGACGGAGAAAACCTGCCGGCCATGAGACCGGAGGAATTTGCCCAACTCGTGCTGCTTGAGAGCAGCAGTCACCTGCACAATGCTTAGCCAAAACCAGCCCAGGAGGAACGGAGATTAAAAAACGAGGCCCGAAAAGAACAGCGGATGAGCAGGATCTGAGAATTCGAGTCAACGAGGATATCACCTACCGGGAGGTACGCCTCATTGGCTCTGAAGGTGGCCAATTGGGAATAGTCAGCGCTCGGGAAGCCTTGACCATGGCCCAAGAGCAGGGGCTGGATCTGGTAGAGGTATCCGACAAGGCAGATCCACCGGTATGCCGGATCATGAACTATGACAAGTTCCGCTATGAACTGAAGAAGAAGCAGCAGGAAGCCAAGAAAAAGCAGACGACCATTGAGACGAGGGAAATAAAATTCCGTCCGAAGACGGAAGAACATGATCTCAATTTCAAGATCCGCAAAATAAAGGAATTTCTTGAAGAAAAAAACAAGGTCAAAGTGACGATGCGCTTTCGAGGCCGGGAAATTGTTTATGCTGAAACGCTGGGTCTAGAGGCTTTAAACAAAATTGCCGATCTGCTCCGGGAAGATTGTGTGATCATTCAGGAACCAAAAATGGAAGGTCGCCAACTCGTAATGTTTGTAGGGCCGAAAAGCTGAAACGAAACAACCAGGCACCAATGCCGACAGAGATAGAAGGAGATCATCATGCCTAAAATGAAAACCAATCGAGGGGCTGCCAAGCGCTTCACCTCCACTGGTAGCGGGAAAGTCAGGCGGAGCAAGGCGTTTTCATCGCACATCCTGACCAAGAAATCGACCAAACGTAAACGGAAACTGCGCCAGCGCACCCTGATTGCCGACGCAGATATGAAAGCCGTTCGTCGCATGCTTCCCTACCTGTAGGACTTACAAAAACTCCGTGTTTTGGCATTAGCACAAACACGATGAAACCATACTATAACTCAATGAATTCGGAGTAAGATATGCCTCGAACTACCCGCGGCTTTAAAGCCCGCCGGAGAAGAAACAAGGTACTGACGCTCGCCAAGGGTTATCGTGGCGGCAAGCACCGTTTGTATAAAACAGCGGCCGAAGCGGTTGATCGGGCGCTTAGTTTTGCCTACCGGGATCGTCGCAATAAAAAACGCGAATTTCGCCGGCTGTGGATTGCACGGCTCAGTGCTGCAGCTAAGCAAAATGGTTGCAATTACAGCCGCTTTATCGGCGGATTACACAACAATGCCATTGAGCTGGATCGTAAAGTACTGTCTAACTTGGCTATTGTTGATCCGCAGACGTTCAGCGCTGTGGTCAAAGCTGCAACGGATAACGCCTGATATTTATGGAAACTCAGCTGCGGGCCTTGCAGCAGGAAGCTTTGGATGCGCTGGAGCAAACAACAGACAGCGCATCCCTTGAACTCTTTCGCGTCTCCTATCTGGGCCGTAAAGGTGGCCGTCTGACTGCCATTCTTCGTCAACTTGGCTCTGCTGCGCCAGAAGACCGGCCTCGGCTCGGCCAACTGGCCAATGAGATAAAAGCCGACATAGAGCGCCTGTTTGATGAGCGGCTTCAACTCTTCGGATCTGGCACAGACAGCAGTAGACCGCAACCGGTTGATCTCAGTCTGCCGGGCCGCTATCTGCCCTTTGGGTCCCTCCATCCTATTACCCAGGTGATGGGCGAAATTTGTGCCATCTTTGAGGGTTTGGGTTTTGCGGTGGCCGAAGGGCCAGACGTTGAATCTGACTACTATAATTTTGAAGCGCTCAACATCCCTCAGCACCATCCTGCCCGTGACATGCACGACACCTTCTATGTTACGGATTCCATACTCCTGCGCACGCATACATCGCCCATGCAGGCACGGATCATGGAAAAGCAGGATCCGCCGTTGCGGTACATCTCGCCTGGCAAGGTCTACCGCTGTGACTCAGACATCACCCACACCCCCATGTTCCATCAGGTGGAAGGCTTTCTGGTTGACCGCGACGTTTCGTTTGCTGATTTGAAGGGCGTGCTCACCAGCTTTAGCCAACGCATGTTCCAGCGCGATCTGGCGCTCAGATTCCGTCCCAGTTTCTTCCCCTTCACCGAACCAAGCGCTGAAGTTGATATCGCCTGTGTCATCTGTAATGGCAAGGGCTGCCGGGTATGTAAACAGACCGGTTGGCTTGAGATTTTGGGCTCCGGGCTGATTGACCCCGAGGTATTGACCCAGGTCGGGTACGATCCTGATATCTATTCAGGTTTTGCCTTTGGCATGGGCGTGGAGCGCATCGCCATGCTGAAATATGGTATTGACGATATTCGTCTTTACTATGAGAACGATCTACGTTTTTTGTCTCAATTCTAACTCCGATTTCAGCCCACAGGAATTTCAGTGATATACTGAACATGCAACGCGAGCGTACCCCACGTATGCGGGCGCGTCTCGGAGCATTTAATAGACAACTTTTAAACGCTCTTTGATTTCGGATTAGGATAAGGTGCAGGGTTATTAGTTGGAGTTGACCGTTCCCCTGCAGCCTTCTTTGCTCCGAACTAGCGTTTTTCGTCGAAACCGGCATCTCAACCTACGTCTTTAGTTCCATTTTACAATGCCACCGCGTGTGCAGTCTTTTAAGATCCTGTACACGATAGAGTTGACCCCCTCAAACACGCTGAAACAAAGGCAGCGCAGCAGGATTGAATCCATGAAATGTACCGTGAGCTGGCTACAGCAATTCACTTCGACAGACGGCTTCACAACGGCCCAATTGGCCGACCGCCTGACCATGCTTGGCCTGGAGGTGGACAGTGTGGAAGAACTGTTCACAGCACTGGATTTTTTTATCACAGCCAAAGTGGTGACGGTTACTAAACATCCGGATGCTGACAAACTTACTCTTTGCCAGGTGGATACAGGCTCAGATCTGATACAGGTGGTTTGCGGTGCGCCCAATGTTCGCCCCGGCATGATTTCTCCTCTGGCCCTGCCTGGCACTATTCTACCGGATGGGACGAAAATAAAAAAAGCCAAGGTCCGGGGAGTGGAATCCTGCGGCATGCTCTGCTCTGCCCGTGAACTTGGACTGTCAACCGATCATGGCGGTATTATGGAGCTGGACGAGCGACTCCAACCGGGACAGCCTCTACGCCAAGCTTTGCAACTGGTGGATGCCGTTATCGAGGTCGATCTGACCCCAAATCGGCCAGATTGCGCCAGTGTGCGTGGTATTGCCAGGGAAATTTCCAGTTTTACCGGCACAGCCCTGAAGCCCCTGGTTGGGCAGGTAACACAGCTTAGCGGCAATGATACTGGATTTTCCGTCACCATTGAGGAGCCCGAACTATGCCCGCGCTACGCTGCCCGCAGGCTCACCGGCTTTCGCATTGGTCCTTCACCAGAGTGGATGCAACAACGCCTTGCAGCAGTAGGCATGCGCCCCATCAATAACATCGTTGATATTACCAACTATGTGATGCTCGAATCTGGTCAGCCTTTGCACGCCTTTGACTTCGACACCCTCAAAGGCCAAGCTATTGTTGTGCGCAAGCCAAAATCAACAGAAAAAGAACTGGTCACCTTGGACGGCAACAGCCGCATTCTCGAAGCAGACACACTCCTCATCTGTGATGCAGAAAGGCCGGTTGCCCTAGCCGGAGTTATGGGAGGCCTCAACAGTGAAATCACTGAGCAAACCTCTACCCTCCTGCTTGAATCTGCCTGCTTTGACCCGATTTCAATCCGACGTACGGCAAGGCGGCTTGGTCTCCCCTCCGAGGCTTCCTACCGTTTTGAAAGAGGGGTTGATCCAGATCTGGCTGACAAAGCTCTGCAGCGTGCAGTTGATCTCATGGTGGAGCTAACTGGCGCCAAGGCCGACCCGGATGGACACGACCAGTATCCCGGTAAAAAGCCACTACTGACTGTAGCACTGCGCATGAAGCGTCTGAAAACGCTTTTGGGCATGGATATTTCTGAAGATGAAGTAGTACGCATGCTCAGCAGTATCGGTTTTGAGCTTACTTTGAAGGCATCGGGGCAATTCGAGGTACTGGTACCGAGCTTTAGGGTGGATATTGAACGTGAGATCGACCTGGTGGAGGAGGTTGCGCGTCTGGTCGGCTTTGACACCATCCCTGCCACCCAACCACTCATTCGCATGGATTCTCCACTCGAAGACCCCATGCGCAAACTTTGTCGGGAAATCGGCAGCAATCTGACCAGCCAGGGCTTCTACGAGGCTATTAACTACAGCTTTGTTGTGCCGACCCATCACGACATGGTGGGTTTAGCTGCGGATGACCACAGAAGGCACGCTGTTCGTCTGCTTAATCCACTCAACGAGGAACAGTCTGTCTTGCGTACTCTGCTGTTGCCCGGGCTACTTGAAAACATAGAACGGAATAGTAGCTTTCAGCATACAGATATCCGGCTCTACGAAACCGGTAAGATCTTTATTTCCCGGGAACTTGGAAAACTGCCGGAAGAGCGCATGCAGTTGTGTGCGGTAATGAGTGGGCTACGCTATCCTAAGGCGGAACCGATCCACTTTTCCGGTCAAAAAAGTGAATTTGCCGATATTAAAGGCGCTTTGACCCAGCTGTTGTGGCGACTTGGGTATCCGTTTAATCAGGCCACTGGCCTGAGCCTGGAAAATGCCACGGGAACTCAGCCACCCTATTGTAAGGCTGGGGTCTGCTTGGCCATACATGCCGGATCTCAAGTTATCGGCTATCTCGGAGCAGTAGATACATCTGTTCTCAAGGCATTTTCTGTCAAACAAGCGGTGTATTTTTTTGAAATTGATCTCGAGTATCTGGTACATATTCCACGAGTTGAAAAATACTTCTCCGGTCTTGCCCGGTATCCGGCTACCAGCCGTGATATCAGCCTGGTTGTGCCCGAACAGCTTGCAGCAGGGGAACTGCTGGAAAGCGTCCGTGCACAAAAACAAAAATATGTTGAAGCTGCTCAACTCTTTGATGTATACCGTGGAGAACCGTTGGCACAGGGTGAAAAGAGCGTTTCTTTGTCCATCACCTACCGTTCATCTAATGCTACCCTTGATGACGCCACAGTTGATAAAATACACAATAAAATCGTGCAGGCGCTGATGCTGCAATTCAACGCCCGTTATCGTAAAGGATTAGACGTATGAAGAAAAAAAATGTTACGCGCAAGGAACTGGCAATCTCTGTCAATGAGAAATTGGGCTTATCCCAGCGTAGCGCTGCTGAAATCGTTGATACCGTTTTTGCCGTTATGAAGGAGACCATGGTAGCGGGAGAATCGGTAAAACTGGTGCAATTTGGCACCTTGTCCGTGCGGGACAAAGCACCACGCCGGGGAAGAAACCCCCGCACCGGTGAATCAATGACTATTACAAAACGGCAGATGGTCTCGTTCAGACCCAGCAAACGCTTGCGGGAGCGCCTGAATCAAGACTGATCTGCACCAAGGCAAGTGTTTTCACAGCAGGAAATTTTTCCACCGGTGATGCACGCATAAACCCGGGACATACATGGTACGCGAGGATGCCACAGCTTCGGACATTCCAGACAAAGCCTACTTCCGCATCGGTGAAGTCAGCCGCCTTGTAGGTGTAGATACCCACGTCCTCCGTTATTGGGAGTCCGAGTTTACCATTATTAAGCCTTTTCGAGGCAAATCCAAACAACGACTCTACCGTCGGCAAGATGTGGAAACTTTGCTGCGGGTTAGGCAGCTCCTTCATGGTGAGGGCTATACCATTGCTGGAGCAAAAAAGGCACTGATAAGCCCTAGAACTATCCAGCGAACATCCCAGGAAGCACCGCCTGCTACTGATAATGTGACCAGGCAAAGTAGAGAGATCTGCGCAATTGACGCAGTTAATATAATTGAGCATATCCGGGTAGAACTAGCTGCCCTGAGTCTGCTCCTGACAAAAAAATAAATTCACAGTTTCAATATGTTTGCATTCCAAAGCATCTAATGCTAAAATGTTTTTTTGTTGAAACGGAACGTAGCGCAGACTGGTAGCGCACCTGAATGGGGTTCAGGGGGTCGGAGGTTCAAATCCTCTCGTTCCGACCAAAATATACCTCCAGTGTTTACTGGGGTTTACGTTTAAAGCCCGCAGCCTATCACGGTTTGTGGGCTTTTTCTTTAT
This sequence comes from Desulfobulbaceae bacterium, assembly GCA_012744275.1. Lineage (GTDB taxonomy): Bacteria > Desulfobacterota > Desulfobulbia > Desulfobulbales > Desulfobulbaceae > Desulfobulbus. The sequence continues at coordinate 27,344 of JAAYIE010000032.1, read as the reverse complement.
TTGCCATTACTCGTCGTTAGTCATCGCTGTTTGTTGCAAAACACCGTTACTTATCGTATTTTGAGCAAAAATTACTCAAAATTTACGCCAGAAAAAACGGGCAAAAAAATGGCGACCATACAACAGATCGCCAGGCAGCGCGACCAGTTCGGCAATGATTTGCTCGCTATGATCTGTTGCCTCTACGGCAATTTTGACTACTTTGAATTGCTTAAAAATGTCTGCGTCGTGTGGTGGCATAGGGGTGGCTCCTGATTAAGAATGGGCAACCACCGTAACGCACTTTCAAATTTCGGGGCCACCTCTGGCTAGGGTACTGCTTTTCTTTTTGTGAGAAAGTATTATTTTAATGCATAATCTTCATGAAGAGACGACCTGATCGCGCCACGCCACAGGTAGCATTCAACCACACAGAGAGGAAGCCATGTACAATCGTCATAAGAAAACTGCTGAACTCAATGAAGAAATGCAGCGCATTATTGACCGCGCCCAGGAATTAATTGACGCCACGGCCGACGAAGTGGACGATAAAGTCAAGACAGCGCGGAGTGCCCTTATGCGCGGACTTGACAGTGCCCGCTACGAATCCGACCGTTTGTACGGTCGTGCTGTGGATCGTGCCCACGAAGCCGACGAATACATCCGCGATAAACCCTACTATGCCATTGCCGGTGTATTTGCTGCCGGTTTGTTCATGGGTTGGCTCATGTCGAGAAAATAACATGTTCAACATGTCAAGACACATCAGCAGCCTTACCGATGCCGCCGGCAGAATTGGAGAAATGGGCACGGGCTATTTGGAAGACAGGATTGAACTGCTCGCTCTTGAGGCACAGGAAGCCAAAATCAGGCTAGCGCAGGTTGTTCTGCTGGTCTGTGCCGCATCGGTGTTTACGCTGTTCGGCATGGTATTGCTTTTATGTGCCATTATCTATATGCTGCCTCCAGAGTGGCGGCTTTATGGCCTCTTTGGGGGCGCTGGCGCCAGCATCCTCCTTGGATTTATTTTCCTGTTTCTCCTGTACCGCATTTTCCGGACAGCTTCGCCTCCCTTTACCGCAACGGTGCAAGAAATCAAAAAGGATGTGGCATGTTTTTCGACAAGGAATTAAAGAAATTGCAGGAAGAAAAGAGCCGAGTCGCCCTGCGCTGCGAATTGCGCAGGCGGCTTGCTCCTATCGAGATGCAGAGTATTCGCACAAAAACTCGCCGCTCCCTGACCATGGCGACCAGCAGTATCGCAGCTGGCAAACTCATTCTGGAACTGTTTCAGGAACTGCGGCGCTTGCGTCGAAGGCGTTAGCAGGCCAATGTGCTGGTTTCCAGCTGTTCCTTATACAATCAGGTGCCATCAATTGCCTTTGCCAAAGTTGCACTGTTACAAAATGCAGCAGTAAAATATTGGCAAAGTGCTTTGACTGTACGCATTCGTTAAATCCCGATTACCCATGAAGCGGTTGAACCTTCTGCTGGCATGCCTTTACCTGATTATATTCTGTAATGGCACTGCCTGGGCCGAACAGGAGAAAAGCAGGCAACTTCTGGCACAGAATCAGAAGCTCGACCTGCTTAGCGCTCAATGCATTGCCTTAAGCGGCAACCCCAGTATCAGTGCAGCCGGTGAAAGGGTTTTCCAGGCCAGGGCGCGCTTGCGTCAGGCAATGGCAACCTGGTGGCCCAGTGTGGATATAACGGCTAGCGGTGCGCACCAACACCTCTCAGACAGAAGCTTTGCTCTCAATCGCCGCATCGCTGCTGCAACCGGGCAAGACCTTGATCAAAGCAGTATGAACTACTCAAGTGGTCTTCAGGCTACCTGGCTTCTCTTTGACGGCTTTTACCGCAGCTTCAACGAACAACGCGCCCAGGCCGCCCAACTGGCCCAAGAGGAGGCGCTTAACGACAGCCGCCGCCTGCTGGCCGCTGCTGTTGGTCAGGCTTTTCTTAATGCCCAACTGGCACAAAGCAATATTGATATTGCTCAAGCCAGTACAGCTTTTTACGAGAAGCAGTTGGATCACGCCCAACGACGCTACGACGTTGGAGCCGGAGCATGGAGTGATGTGCTCAACATTCAGGTTCAGCTCAATAACGCCAAGGCTACCCTGCTAGGTCATGAACGGGAACTGCAGGCCGCAGAATACGGTTTAGCCACCCTGTTAGGTTTGGATACCGCAGCGTTGCCGCTGCATCTGCAGCTATCAGCCCTTGCTAATGTTGCCCAGGCCGCCCCTGCCCTGTCAATGGATGTCGGTCAACTCATTAAAGAAGCTTACAACCTGCGCCCGGATCTGCGCCGCATGGAGCAGCGTTTGCAAGAAGCTGATGCCCTGGCCGGCATGGCCAAGGCGCCACTGTATCCGCAGGTACGTATTGCCGGTGCCCTAGACGGGCAACGACAGGATGATTTCCCTGGCAGCAGTGCCGATTACGGCAACACCATCGCTGTGAATATGTCTTGGAATCTGTACGCAGGCGGCGCAGACAAGGCTCGCATGATGGAGGCAAACCATATCCGACGGGAAATGGCGTACAGCTTGGCCGCGCTGCGCAATGAGATCGCTTCTGATATCCGTGCAAGTCTGGCCCGACTCAGCGAGGCGGCACAGCAGGTGCAACTGCAACAGGCAACAGTGCATCTGGTTGAGGAAAACCGGCGCCTGGCTGAAAACGCCTACGCCGAGGGTGAATACGCCTTGATCCAACTCAACGAGGCCCAGCGCGACCTGACCAACAACGCCGGTCGACTGGCCTTGGCCTTGATCAGTTACCAGAGCGCGCAGCAACAGCTTCTGGAGGCAAGTGGCCGCATTCTGGAACCCCTTGCGAGCCTGACTCCCACTTGTCAGCCTTTGCCATGATTACTGGGGAAAAAACCAGCAACAACTCCATAGGCAGATTGGAAATTGTGGTGCCGGAAAGCGCCATTGATGCAAACGGCCATGTGAATAACGTGCAGTATGTGCAGTGGATGCAGGATGCCGCCCTAGTGCATTCAGCCTCTCTGGGCTGGCCTTTGTCACGCTATGCTGCTCTAGGCTGCACTTGGTTTGTACGCTCGCACACTATCGAATATTTCCACGCCTGCTATGCAGGCGAACTGATCTGGGTGGACACTTGGGTCGCCAACTTTCAGCGCATCAAGTCTTTGCGTAAATTCCGCTTCTTCCGGCCCACAGACAAAAATCAACTTGCAAAGGCATCCACCCTCTTTGTCTTTTGCGACAGCAAAAGCCGTAAACCCACCAGCATTCCGCCCGAGGTACTGCGGGACTATCCCATCGTAGCGAGTGCACAGGAACCGAAGTAAGAACAGCAACCGACGGTTGTGTATGGGCAGGACAAAATCGTACAGGCTTTTTCCGACTCCATCTTAAAGCTGGGGTGTTCTCCATGCCGGATCGGTATTTTCCTTGCCTTCTTGGACGTCCTTTTCTTGGGTGGGCTTAGTTTGCCATCAGCTGCTGAAATACTTCCTCACTAATGTCTGGCGTGGCATGCCCATAGTAGCGAATTAAACCCTTTTTATCGGCAATCACCACGGTAGGTACCCCTTGCAGGGCGTACTGTTCGCCGATGGCTCCGGTTGCATCAAAAAGGTTAGGATACGTCATGCCGGTTTTTTCGGCAAAAGCCTTGGCCCGCTTGTAGGTATCATTATAGCCCACATTCACGCCGATAAACTCCATGCCCCTGCTGCCGTATTTTTCGGCTAGTTTTTTAAGCTTTGGTACCTCTGTGCGGCAGGAAGGGCACCAAGAAGCCCAAAAGATCAGCATAACTGCCTTGTTACCGATATTTTTTTCCACATCAATTGGTTTTCCCTCAAGGTCATAGCCCTTAAAAGGAATAAGCATGGCTTCCTGATCGCTTGCCATGAGCGGGGCGAAGAGGGCTGCTACGAAAAAGATTGCAGATGCGAGGATGAGTAAAGTTTTTCGCATAATTCGCATAGGGTTCCTGTTTGAAAAAAGTGAGTACGGCATTAGAAGAACAGGGTTCCGGCTTTGAAGATAAAATATTCTGCGGTAAGCAGCATAAGTACGCCCAATGACTTTTTTATCCAGACCATCCAGTTACCCGTGCGCGGCAGAGCTGCCAAAAAGCCAGAAAAAGCGCCGACCGCCAACAGCAATGTACCGAGCCCCAGAGAAAAAACAAAAAACAAAAGCGCTCCTAGTATCATGTTCTGGGATGAGGCGGTATAAGCCAAAAGCGCTCCCAGTATCGGCGTGGTGCAAGGGCCTGCCACCAGTGCGGCAGAAATACCGGCTATAAATATGCCGGCAACGCCACCTTTACGAACCAGGGCAGCGCCTGCAAATGTAGGTAACTGAAAAACATCCAGCATCCACAGGGCAAACACCAAAATTATGTTGCCCACAAAAAGAAAAGTCCAGGGGCTGGTACTGATCTCACCAAAAAAACGACCACTGGCAGCAGCAAAAAAACCCAGTGCTGCATAGGTGAGTGACATACCCAGTACATATACCAAAGACAAAAACAGCGCCCGCTGGCGCGAACCGCCTACATTGGCATGGCCAATGACACCCGCGGTAATGGGAATCATCGGATAGATGCATGGGGTCAGGCTGGCGAGCAGCCCGCCAAGGTAGGCTATTGCCAGCGCCAGCAGGGGCGAAGCTGTCAGGTAGTGTTCAAATTGGGTAAACGCCGTAGTATCCATAGCTCAAGCTGATCACAGAGAAGAAAAAATTGCTTTTACTATAAACAGGACAATTCGGATGTAAAGCACCATATAAATTTAGGCTCTCGGATTCTTTCGCTCCCTGCCCTGTTGAAATGCAGTGCTAAAATGATTCAAGGAAGCTAAGCCGGTCGAAAGAGCACTTGGGAAGAGCACTTGAGATGGAAGTGCAGGAAATGAAGTTATCCGTTTCTCTCAGGAGAAAACACTATTTCGGCCAAATCATTGACACTTGCAACCGGATACAAGCTCATATCGCCGGTATCTATATTTTTTGTCTGCAACTGCCGCCAGGTTGAGGCAGGTAAAAGAAAACGGGTGAAACCAAGGCGTATAGATTCGCGCAGGCGCAGCTCCATGTGGCCAACGGCACGCACCTCGCCTGCCAGGCCAATCTCGCCGCAAACCACCGTATGGGCGTCAATGGGCCGTTCCAGATAACTGGAAAGCAGGGCTGCAGCCACACCCAGATCAAGGGCCGGCTCGTCAATGCGCACACCGCCAGCAATATTAAGAAAAATATCATGATCGATCAGACTCAGCCCCAGCTTCTTTTCCAAAACAGCGGTGAGCAAGGCCAGGCGCTGAGAATCAGCACCAATAGCGGTGCGCCTGCCTGAACCGCCGTTACTGCGACTAACCAGGGCCTGTACTTCCACCATGATGGGGCGGGTGCCTTCCATGCTGGGCATCACCACTGAGCCGGGTGCATTGGCTGGCCGTTCCGCCAGAAAAAGGGCGGAGGGGTTCTCCACCTCTACCAGACCCTGCTCCCGCATGGTGAATACGCCAATCTCATTGGTTGAACCAAAGCGGTTTTTTACTGTGCGCAGGATGCGAAACACCTGGCCGCGATCACCTTCAAAGTACAGCACTGTGTCCACCATGTGCTCCAGCACCCGCGGCCCTGCAATACTGCCATCCTTGGTAACATGACCCACCAGGAAAACCGGCAGATTGTTGTTCTTTGCCAGTACCAAGAGGTGGGCTGCGGATTCCCTCACTTGGGTAATGGAGCCCGGTGTTGAGGCCACCTCCTGGCTGAACATGGTCTGGATAGAGTCCACGGCCAACAGTGCAGGCTGCAGTTTCAGGGCCAGGGCACTGATGGCCTCCACACAGGTTTCAGTGGAGATGGCAATATCCGCTTCGGCCACTTTAAGGCGTTGGGCACGCATGCGTATCTGACCAAGGGATTCTTCCCCGGTGACATAGAGTACCTGGCCGGAGTTGGCAGCAACAGCGGCCATGAACTGTAAAAGCAAGGTGGATTTGCCAATGCCAGGATCACCACCAACAAGCACCAGCGAACCCGGCACAATACCGCCACCAAGGACCCGGTCAAGCTCGGCAATACCGGTTTGAATTCGGGCAGGGCCCTTGCTTGCTCCAGCAGCCAGCAATTGCACCTCGGCCGCCTGTGCGCCGCAGGTGTTGGCAGGAGCCGCGCTCTGCACCAGGCTGTCCCAGGTGCCACATTCCGGACAACGGCCCAGCCATTTACGGCTCTCGTAGTCACACTGCTTACAGAGGAAAATAGTTTTTACTTGTTTTCCTGCCTGGGTAGCCATGCTTTTTCCCCTATGTCACTGCTGGCGCAGCTGATGCCCCTACTGGGCGTTTCTCATCCAGACTGCATATATCACAGCTGAAAGCACAACATCTAGATATGCAAGTAATGGTGGCTGGCCAATGCCTCAAAAACGTAGTGCTAGCTGTCCCTGGCGCACACATCCTGCCTCCCTTGATAGCATCTTTGACTCAGAATTGGAATGAGGCCGGCACCTCCACACATACTCTTCAACCCTTCTGTCCAACTGGTCCGCTAGCCTGTTGCCCACTGCCTTGTGTCCTTTTGCCCCGATGGCAATGGGCACCAAGGTTGACAGCAGCATTCTTCATATCTAAGTTCTGGTAATTGGGTGCGAGTGTGCATTTGCCAATATGCAGTTGGCAAAATCAATTGTAACCGAACAGGAACCCAATCCAAACGCTTGTTATCTATCATCTATCCTTGCTGGAATCGCAGCTGAACATTTACTCTTCAAAAATCGCATGCATTACGTTGCTACTAAAATATGTCAGGCAAGTGAAATCGGCTATAACGGCAACCTCTTTGGCGGAACCATGCTCTCCTGGCTGGACGAGGCTGGAGCTGCCTTTGCCGGATATCTCTGTCGAACCTACAACATGGTCACCCTGAAAATGGATGAGGTGTTGTTCAAGCGTCCGGTGAAAATCGGGCATCATGTTCGTATTTATGCCATGGTCAAACACGTAGGCACTTCCTCTTTATGCGTGCAGGTAGAAGCAAGACGGTTTGATTTTGAAAAGGATCTGGAGGAAATCGTCTGTTCCACCCAAGTAGTGTACGTCAAAATCGACGAGACAGGCAAGGCCGTGCCCATAGATCCGCAGTTACGTAAGGACATGGAGATGCGCTCTATCAGCGAGTTGACCCAGCGCCTGTAATACCGATTCACCTTAAAGCATTCTAAATGCCTGGCGCCGGCAAATGCCCGCAGGATGACCATCCCATACGCCTGCGCCGTATGAATCTTGCCTCCTCGGCAGTGCAGCATCTTTGATCTGGGGCCGAGATAGGCCGCGGACAACGCTCTGTACCACCCTTAAGATCAAGCCAGACAAACCCAAACCATGACGGTTCAATATATTAAGCGGAGCTTGCATGACCAGTACATTCCTTCCTAAAAACAAAACGAAAATCATCTGCACCATTGGTCCTTCTTCCGATAGCCCGGAAATGCTGGAACGGATGCTTGAGGCAGGCATGAACATTGCTCGGCTCAACTTTTCCCATGGTGATTTTCATGAACACGGCGAACTGATCAAACGCATCCGCGATGCCTCGGAAAAAACCGGCAAAGACGTAGCCATCATGGCCGATTTGCCTGGCCCAAAGATTCGTATCGGCAACTTGGCCGAAGAAGAGGTTGAGCTCGAAAACGGGGCGATTTTCACCCTTACCACCGATGAAGTACTAGGCGACGCCACTCGTGTAACCGTGACACTGGATGAGCTGCCCCATGTAGTGCATCCGGGTGATATTCTTTTTATCAACGATGGCCTGATTCAGGTTCAGGTTGAGGATATTGAAGGTACCCATGTGCGCTGCCGGGTACTGGTGGGTGGCAGCCTGCGCTCCCGCAAAGGCCTGAACCTGCCCAATATAGATCTGGGCATTTCCGCCTTTACCGAACATGATCGTCGGTGCCTGGAGTTTGCCTGCAGCCAAGGAGTAGATGCCATCAGCCAGTCCTTTGTCAACGATGCTGCGGACATCATTGCTGTGCGGCAGGCAGCCAGAGATAAGGGCTATGACCCGTTTATTATTGCCAAAATTGAACGGGCCCTGGTAGACAACAAAATTGACAGCATCCTTGCCGTCTGCGACGGGGTTATGGTGGCCAGGGGTGATTTGGGTGTGGAAACCCCCATCGAGAAGATGCCCATTCTGCAAAAACGTATAACCGCCAGGGCCAACTTGTATGGCAAGCCGGTAATCACCGCCACCCAAATGCTCGAATCCATGACCACAAACCGTCGCCCCACCCGGGCCGAGGCCACTGATGTGGCCAATGCCATTCTGGACGGGACCGACTGCGTCATGCTTTCTGAAGAATCAGCCCTAGGGAAATATCCGCTGGAGGCGGTACGAATGCTGGTGCAGATCGCCATTGCCACAGAGCCGCATAACACTAAAAAATACTATCACCGCGAAAGCACCACCACCTTTGCCAACAATGCCGACGGGGTGGATTTCATCACCACCAGTGTCGCCAATATCGTCAGTCAAAGTAATGGCACCGCTGCTATCCTTGTTCCAACCAACAGTGGCTTTACCGCTAGAAGACTATCCCGCCACAAATTGCCAATCTGGATCCTTGGTGTCAGCCATGACAGGCAAACCTGTCGAGATCTTATATTTGCCTACGGTGTTTTCCCTGTCCTTGAGCATGGCCACCCAGCTGATTGGTCGGATTTTGCCCGCGACTGCGCCCGTAAATACAACCTGCACGGCGAGTGCATCATCCAGACCGAAGGACCTTCACCGGAGAATCCGCACCGTAACCACAAAATGGAAATTATTGCCCTGAGTGAAAGGCGCTGCTGAAATCGGGCAGCCAACAACGGAGAAGCTCCTTCCCCGGGTGGGAAAGGAGCTCTAGCCACATATATGCCCGTGAAGGCAGGATCAGTTAAAGGTTTGCGGCTTGACTATATCGCCCACGGTTTTCTTCAGTTCCAACAGTGCAGCTTTTTGTCCGTCATAGACCTTGAACAGTCGCTCAGACGCACCCTCTTCCTTGCGCCAGGCCTCGTTCTGCAGATCAATCCGGGCAATGATGTTGTCGATGTATAGCGAGAATTGCATGGTGTAGAGCGATTCAGGGTAGTCCTTATCAATCTTCTCCCTGAAAAGCTTTTTCAAGTCTTCGTATTTGGGCAGCATGCCAATGGGGGTTTTCAAGGCCTGCACGTCGCCATGGGCATAGAGTTCCAACCAGCCCAGCCAGACATGCACATCCCGTTTTTCGCCCAGAAGCCCCTTGCCGCTACCGCCTCTGGCGTCGTGGGTCAGGAAATAGTTTAAACCAGCCATGATGGGTTTTTGCTGCATGGCTGGGTTGGTGTAGAAATTGAATTGGGCTTGCAGATACTCGGCCAAAGGTGCGGCCACAAAGGGGGCATTAGCCCAGGGCTGGCGATTGACCCCGGTGGCTCCCATCTCGGTGGCTGTAGCTTTAGACACAATAGAGGCACCGATGGCCACACCCGCATCCGTGCTGTCGGCTACCCAAATAGGCGGCATGGTGTTGCTGTCGCGGCCGGAATAGGTAATTACCCGTACCTGTACTCCGGCCGGATCGGCATTGCGTTCCTTGTCGTGGTTGGCAATGGCTTCAGACAAGAGCGTGCAACGCGAGTTCGGATGCGACATGGGCACATCAGTCATGTCTTTGGTCCACATGCCCTGAAAGTTGTTGCCCCAGGCGGGTATTTCCTCACCATCGCCTTCCCAGCGAGGCTTTTTATACTCATCAATGAGGACGTTGGAAAAAATAACCTCTGTACCGGGTTTGCGCAGGCACTGCATCAGGTACGGGTCGCCCTCTTCATTCACATCCTTCAGGATACCAAAAATGCCGATCTCCGGATTCACAGCCCTGAGAGTACCATCTTCGGCAATCCACATTTGCGCCAGGTCATCGCCGACAAAGTTGTCGCCGACCATGGCGGTGGTGGTTTTACCGCAGCCGGATGGGGCTGCGCCGGCAAAGAAGGTTAGACGGCCACCCGGACCCTTGAGTCCGGTAATAAACATATGTTCGGAAAGCTCCTTGCCGGCAAACTTGTACAGGGCGCTGTCGGTGGCAAAACGGTGGTTGCCCTTCTTCATCATCAAGGTGTTGCCGGCATAGGTGCAGTAGGTGGAGTAGGTGGTCTGCCAACTGCGATCCATATAGATACGCACCTTGTCGATGTCTTCGGAGCGGTTTGTGCCTTCGGAGTGCAGGTTGGTGAAGAACTCACCCCGGCGAACAACTTCCCTGTCAAAATCGGCAAAACAGTTCCGGTAGAGGAGTTCGGCCGAGTGGAGTACATAGGTGGAACTCGACATTTCAATGGCCGGAATGGAAGAATGCGCCCCTACCGGACCACGGCTGTAAAAGCCGACAAACAACGTTTTGCCACGCATAATCCCGCGCATATACTCACGCATATAGGCGTGGGAGTCGTTGCGTGCCTCCTTTTTGGCTAGTGAGGAGATGCCTTCATCTGCATTGACGATGTAGAAGGTCTGATCGACCATACGACCCTGATCTTCGGGCAGATCAAAGTGGATAGTGTGGTTCGGGATGGCCAGTTCGCTTTCCTCGCCCTTTTCCAGACTCATCCTGCGGATTTTAGCGCAATCGTCATCAGAACCAGTATGGATGAACACGGCGTCCGGATCGCACAGAGCAATAGCATTAGCAACCCTGAGCAGGGCCTCTTCGCAGGTAATAGCGGCCAACCTGCGCAGGTGCTCGGGGCTCAGCCTCTGTTTAAACAGTTCCTGCGCCTCAGTTATCGAATGGATATCCCCCAAATCCGATAAAATATCGACTCCCTGTTTGTAGTATAACATTGTATCCTCCCCGGATATGGTGATGGTGGTGTAATATAATAAAGGCGAGCGATCCGCTCATAGTAATTTGGTATTGTATTATACCGATTTGTTAAAATACGCAATTAGCTCTTACCTGCACTATTTTTTTTCGAGCATTATTACGGGGCTATCCAGACTCATCCTGAACACCCATCACAACACTTGCCAGAATAAGCCCACCTGGTGTAGAGAGATAGTTTTTGTTTTTAATGGAAGCAGTATTTTTACACTAACAGCCTTCCGGCTTTTTCGTTTTTTTGTGAGCATTGACATGGGTTTTCGCTGTGGCATCGTTGGTCTGCCCAATGTGGGCAAATCCACTATCTTTAACGCATTAACCGCCGCCGCCATCCAGGCGGAAAATTATCCTTTCTGCACCATTGAGCCCAATGTGGGCATTGTGCCGGTGCCAGATGAGCGTCTTGATGTATTAGCGGCACTTGCGCGCACCAAAGTCAAGGTTCCCACCCAGATGGAGTTTGTCGATATTGCCGGACTGGTCAAGGGAGCAAGCAAAGGCGAGGGATTAGGCAACCAGTTTCTGGGACATATTCGCCAGGTGGATGCCATTATCCATGTGGTGCGCTGTTTTGAGGACGATAATATCATTCATGTGGATGGCAACGTTGACCCTCTGCGCGATGTGGAGGTCATCTCCACGGAGCTGATTTTAGCCGACCTGGAGAGCGTGGAAAAACGGCTGGTTAAATCACGCAACCAAGCCAAATCCGGCAACAAACACTTTCTTGCCGAGGTGCAGGTCCTGGAACAATTGCAAACACATCTGAATGCAGGCAGACCCGCACGCACCTTTGTGACAGATGCAGGACAGGACCGACGCATTCTCGTGGAACTTAGCCTACTTACAGTCAAAGCCGTGCTTTATGTGGCTAATGTACATGAAAGCGAGCTTGCCAAAGGCAATGCGCACGTGGATGCACTGAGTCAGCTGGCCACCGCAGAGGAGGCACAGCTGGTGTGTATTGCCGGGGCAATCGAACAGGAATTGAGCCAGCTTTCCGTGGAAGAGCAGCAGGAATATCTGCAAGAAATGAACATGACAGAACCTGGTCTGAATCGTTTAATCAAGGCGGGCTACGATTTACTAGGTCTGATCACTTTTTTCACTGTAGGCGAGAGAGAAACCAGGGCCTGGACTATTACCCGGGGCACCAAGGCTCCTGGTGCTGCGGGCAAAATCCATTCCGATTTTGAACGCGGCTTTATCCGGGCCGAGGTGATTGCATATGCCGATTATGTTGCCTGCGGCTCCGAAGCCGCAGCCCGCGACAAGGGCCTGATGCGTTCGGAAGGCAAGGAATATGTGGTGTGCGACGGCGATTGCATCCTTTTTCGTTTCAATGTTTAGGTTATGACTGCAGCTGAGCAAGGGGGTTTAGTGCCGTATTCATCTTCCCAACCCAAGCAACTTTTTATCCGCGATCTGCAGGAGAGTCAGCAGATCACCGAGACTTTTCTGGTCAGTCGCTTTAGTCAGGCTGAAACCAAGGCAGGCAAACCCTACCTTGCCTTGAGTCTGATGGACAAAAGTGGCGAGATTGAGGCTCGATTATGGGACAGGGCCGAGCTGTTCGCTCCCCTGGCTGCTGAAGGTTCCTTTATTACAGTGCAGGCCACAGTTGAATTGTTCAACGGCCAACTCCAACTCAAATTACAGCATCTTGCGGCGGTTCCCGAAGAAAGCTTGCTCCTCAACGACTTCTTTCCGACCAGCCGCAGGTCGCGGGAGGAGATGGTCACGGAACTGAAAAAACGCATCAGATCTCTCCAGAACAAAGCCCTGCGCCGGCTGATGGAGATTATTTTCAGTGGCGATACTCTGACCCGTTTTGCCCAGGCGCCGGCTGCAAAAAAAATGCATCACGCCTACCTCGGTGGCCTGATTGAGCACACGCTGTCCATGGCCCACATGGCCGAGGCTGTAGCCGGGCACTATCCGCTCATTAATGCAGATCTGCTCCTTGCAGGCGTGCTTTTGCACGATATAGCCAAAATTGATGAGTTTGACTGGGCCAGACCGCCCTTTAATTACACCGATCGCGGCCGCCTGGTTGGGCATCTGGTTTTGGGAGTGGAAAAACTGCGCCGAGCCGCTGACCAGGTGCCAGAATTGCCACAGGAAACGGTGGATCAACTGGCGCACCTCATCCTCAGCCATCACGGTCAGCTGGAATTTGGCTCGCCGGTATTGCCCATGACTCCGGAGGCCCTGCTGCTGCACCATATCGACGATATGGACGCCAAGATGAACTATCTTGAAGGTCTGCAAACACAATTTGAAGGGGAAGAGCACCAGTGGACCCCCTTCCAGCGACCCTTGCAGCGTTATCTCTATTTGCGCGGAAAAGCTATCGAGGATGCCCAAGAGGAAAAACAGAGCTTAAAAAAGGCACGATCCGCCAAGGATGAGTCTGCATCCCAGCAACAACTGCTCTGGAAGTGATTCCTGTTTCACATCACATACTCTCTAGCGGATATGGGCGTCAGGAACTCCCTCAAACGCACCTGCACCTGCGCGTACGTCTGCGTCGCATTTTTCGTGCATTCTTGGTAGCATCTTTAATCTGGAACTGGAACATGCGCTCTTCTACGTTATGACGTAGCTATGATATGGCGTGGGTTTGTTATACAATCGCACCACGGCTGGCCCGCAAACTTTACGGGTAGTATATGAACACGTTCTCCATCCTCGGACAGGACAAGGCACTGCGCCTGCTGGCGCGAGCACGCACAAGTGGCCGTCTGGCCCATGCCTATCTGTTCACCGGGCCGGATGGTGTCGGCAAGTCCAGCCTGGCCAGGGAACTGGCCATGGCCCTGCTCTGCCGCCATACGAAAGCAGATGCGGCTGGCTGCGGCCTCTGCCCATCCTGTCTGCAGATGCAGTCTGGCAATCATCCCGATTTTATGGTGATTGAACCAGACGGCCAGGGCATCAAAATCGACAGCATCCGCCGGATGAAGCAGGCACTGGGCTATCCTCCTCTTACAGGCGCATACAGGATAGTACTGCTCAAAGAAACGCACACCATGCGGCGCGAGGCCGCCAACAGTCTGCTCAAAATTCTTGAGGAGCCACCACCGGGCAACCTGCTGCTTTTGACCGCAGACGATGGTGCCGGCCTCTTGCCCACCATCCGCTCGCGCTGCCAGCTCATTGCCCTGCATGCCCTGCCCCTGAACCTTGCCTCAGAGGTGATCCAACAGCATAGGCCAGACTTGGGCCCGGCGGATTGCTTTGCCATGGCCGAACTCAGCGGCGGCAGTCCTGGCCAGGCACTGCGCATGGAAGAAGAAGGCATTCTGCCCCTGTATCAGGAGCTGATACAGGCACTGACAAGTCGCAGCCAAGGCAGTACTGCGAAACAGGTACAATCAGCACTGTCCCTTGCCGGCCGCCTTGCTGAGCACAAAAATATGGCCGCACAACTGCTGCATCTGCTGCGCATTCTGTGCAAGGATGCACTTGCTGCCAAGATGTGCCGCTACACAGACAATTTTAATGGCGTTCAGGCATCAGGGCAGACTAATGGGACCGACACTATCCGTGTTTTCAGAGAACGCTGGAATACTGAACAATTATCTGCTAAATTGCAGAGCATTGACAGGGCAGAACAGGCCCTGCTCAGAAACTGTAACCCGGCACTTGCTTTTGAAGTCCTGCTCCTGCAGTTCTTCGGCTGCTTCCCATCTTGATCTCCACAGGCATGAACGAATCCGGCAGCACCATCGATCACGGCCGTAAATTCGGCGCTGAAACACACAATTCCGTGGTCAGACACCACTATCTCATCCGTTTCCGTGACGACGGCCGTGAGTACACAGCCTGCGCAGGCAGCGCTGGTCTGCAGCGAGGCGCTCTTGCCATGGTTCACCGCGAACAAGGCCTTGAACCTGCCCTTCTTGGCTATCGCACCTTTGCCATGGCAACTCCAGCAGAAGAAAGTACTGCCTGCCCGGAAATTGTGCGCCTGGCCACGGAAGAAGAACAGCACCAGTACCAGCAGGTACTCATGCAGGAACGGGAAGCCTTTGTCTTTTGTCAACAGCAGGTAGAACAACTGCAGTTAATCATGCACCTGGTGCGGGTGGAGCGTTTTTTCAACGGCACAAAAATGATTTTCTATTTCACTGCGGAGAACCGGGTTGATTTCCGTGAACTAGTCAAAGTGCTAGTGCAGCAGTACCGCACCCGCATCGAGATGCGTCAGATCGGGGTGCGCCATGAAACCCAAATGCTCGGCGGTCTGGGCACCTGTGGCCGTGAATTATGCTGTTCCACCTTTCTCAACAAGTTCGACTCTGTTTCCATCAAGATGGCCAAGGCGCAAGACCTGCCCCTAAATCCAGCCAAAATATCTGGCGTCTGTAACCGCCTGCTCTGTTGTTTAACCTACGAATATGACTCATACCGGATGATGAAGCGGCAAATGCCCAGGATCGGCCGAGTTATTCGGATCGACGGAGTTTCCTGCCAGGTGCTGCAGCAGCATCCCCTCACTGGCTCTCTCACCATTACCGGGCCCGATGGCAAGCACAGGATCGTGCGGGAAGAAGAATGGCGACGCGGTGAGATTGAGGGCGGCACCCCTGCAGGTGCGACAGAAGCACCACACACCTCCACACAGGAACAAAGCGCAGTCGATGAGACCACAGGCAGTGCAAACCGGTCCACACGCCAGCCTTCTCGTCAATCTCGACGCCGGAAAGGCACCAAGCCGGCCTGAGCACTATCCGAGCCAACATTTTAGGAATCTCTACCAAAACCAATGCCCACCTACGTTACCACCCCCATTTATTACGTGAATGCTCAGCCCCATCTGGGTCATGCCTACACCACCATTATCACCGACACCTACAGTCGTTTCAGGCGTCTCGCCGGTGATCAGGTTCGGTTCCAGACCGGTACCGACGAGCACGGCGAAAAAATAGCAGAAGCGGCGGCCAAGGCGGGCGACAGCCCCCGTGACTATGTAGACCGTATTGCCGCCACCTTCAAAGCGACCTGGCCCCTGCTCAATGTGCGGCCGGATCACATCATCCGCACCACGGACAGTGAGCATATACGTACAGTGCAGCACATCCTCGACCAGGTACACCAACAGGGTGATATTTATTTCAGCGAATATGCAGGCCTGTATTGCAGGGGCTGTGAACGTTTCCTGACCGACAAGGAATTGGTGGAAGGTAAATGTCCGGATCACCTGGTGGAGCCGGAACCCATTGCCGAGCAGAACTACTTTTTCCGCATGTCCAAATACCAGGACTGGCTAATAGAGCACATCAAACAGAACCCAGAATTCATTACACCTGAGCGTTATCGCAACGAGGTGCTGGCCTTTCTTGATGAGCCACTGGAAGACCTGTGTATTTCCCGGCCGACCTCGCGCCTCACCTGGGGCATCCCCCTGCCCTTTGACAGCAATTTCGTCACCTATGTGTGGTTTGACGCCCTGATCAATTATCTGACCGGTATCGGCTACCCTGATGGCCCGCTCTTTGCCAAGTACTGGTCGGTAGCCGAGCATGTCATTGCCAAGGACATCCTCAAACCCCATGCCATTTATTGGCCCACCATGCTCAAATCGATGGGGCTGGCCCCCTTCAAACGGTTGCATGTGCACGGCTACTGGAACGTGGATGCAACCAAGATGTCCAAATCCCTGGGCAATGTCATCCGCCCGCGCGAGCTGGCGGAGGAGTACGGGGTTGATCCGATGCGCTACTTCCTGCTTCGGGAAATGAGCTTTGGCCTGGATGCCTCCTTTTCAAGTGCAGCCATAATTACCCGACAAAATGCGGATCTGGCCAATGATCTTGGCAACCTCTTCTCCCGTTCGCTCACCATGATCGGCAAGTATACCCAAGGCCGCGTGCCGTCCCTGGATATTGCCGCATTGGACTCTGATGACAGGGAAGTACAGGAAGCCCTGCACAACATGGTGGCAACTTACGAAATAGAGATGAATGCCTTCCGCTTCCACAAGGCTCTGCAGGCGGTGTGGGAGGTGATTAGCCTGCTCAACCGCTATATTGTGACCAATGCGCCCTGGGAATTGGCCAAAGATGTAAGCAAACAGGAACGCTTGCACAACGTACTGGCCATCTTGGGCGGCAGCCTGTGGATGCTCGCGGTGGTGCTTAAACCGGTCATGCCTGAAACTGCAGCCAAGATGGCCAAGGCTTTAGGCATGGAAGAGCCCTTTGATGCCGCAGAGCTTGCACAGCTAGGCGACTGGGCTAGGCTGCCGCCGAGTTCCGGCCTGGGCGAAGTGCTCCAGCTTTTTCCCCGCATGGATAAAAAGAAAGAGCCTGTGGTGGAAAAGGCTGTTGCGGGAAAACCAGCGAAAAAATCAATAGAGGAACAAAGCGGCTTGATAGAGCTGGCACAGTTTCAGGCAGTGGAGTTGCGGGTGGCACAGATCAACGCGGCCCAGCGGGTAAAAAAATCAGACCGTTTGCTGAAACTCAGCCTAAGTACCCCGGAAAAACGTACGGTGGTGGCTGGAATTGCGCAAAGCTACAGCCCGGAGGAATTGATCGGCAAAAAGGTTGTGATTGCGGCCAACCTGAAACCCGCCAAGCTCATGGGCATTGTTTCTGAAGGTATGGTGCTGGCCGCCAAAGAGCCCCTGGAAGACGGCTCGGAGCGTTTGCGCCTGCTCTTTGTTGATCCGGACATGAGTCCGGGCAGCAAAATTTCCTGACCCCCTTTCAGTAAGTCTGAACCGGTTATAGACTACATATTGCAGTCGTTTATGCGTGTCCAACCAACTTTTTCTGGAGATTTTTATGTTCATGCTCAGCAATTTCCTGCTGGCCCTTGCCAAGCTGATCAATATCGTTCTGGGCGCCTATATCTGGGTCGTCATTGCCCGTGCGGTAATTTCCTGGGTAAACCCTGATCCCTATAACCCGGTGGTACGTTTTCTGGTGCAGGTGACCGAACCCCTGCTCTCGCGTATTCGCCAGGTGCTTCCGGCCATGGGCGGGCTCGACCTCAGCCCGGTACTGCTCATTCTCGCGATTGTTTTTCTGCAGAGCTTTCTCGGTCCAACCCTGCAGCAACTGGCGATGAATCTGCGTTGAACACCTTGGCATGCCGTGTCTGAGCACCCAGGCCGATGGCTCTGTATTGTTGCGGATCCATGTACAACCCCGGGCCGCGCAAAACCAGGTGGCAGGCTTGCAGGGCGAAGCCTTGAAACTCAGGCTCTCTGCTCCGCCAGTGGATGGTAAGGCCAATAAGGCAGTGCTTGCTTTTCTAGCCGAACTGTTTTCGCTGCCAAAAAGTGCGCTCAGTCTGAAGAGCGGTCAACAAAGCCGCCAGAAAACCATACTCATTAGTGGTGCCAGCGAAGCAACCATTCGCAAAATTCTTGCAACGTACATGCAAAAATAGCACCGGGGTACTGCATCAATTTCAGTTCCTTATCCGTAGGTGCCTCTGTTTGGTGCAAGCATTATGAGTAATGCGATATTATTCTTGATATGTCCGGCTCTACTGCTCGTTGCCTGTTCAGACAAGCCTTATGCCTTTGTACCTGCTGCCGCTTCTGACCCTGTTCGATCACAGCAAATTTATATTGTCAACCATGGGTACCACACGGGTATCGTTATTCCTGGGGAGGTGCTCAATGAAGCTGTTCCTGAATTGACAGAACGTTTTGGGATGCCTGCCTACTATGAAATCGGATGGGGAGATAGAAAATTTTATCAAGCTCAGGAAGCAAACACCTCTCTTGCCTTACAGGCATTGTTGCGGTCTGGAGGTAGCGTCCTCCATCTTGTTGCTTTTTCTGAGAATCCAAGATCATTTTTTAATGGCGAACCTGTTATCTCTACATGCCTCTCACGAAACGAACTAGATTCCCTCAAATCGTTTCTTGTATCCAGCTTTTCCCGCTCATCAAACAACTCGATTACAGCGCTTCAAACAGGGATTTACGGTAATAGTCACTTCTACACCGCTGAAGGAAACTATCATCTGCTAAACACATGCAACAAATGGACAGCTAAAGCTTTGAAAAGTTCAGGTTTCAAAGTTTATCCATCAGTCATGTTGACATCCAGCATCATTATGAAATATTTAAAAGATAATCGTCATCCTTGTGCCCATCCATAATTTCAATCCTATATTCAAATTTTCATACACCTAATCAAACATATGTCTGCAATGAGAAGATTGCAGACATATTGATATTGAATATCTATTTTTTCTTGAAATAACAATATCTAAGGACATTGTATATTATATAATTCCTCACAAATAACAGCGATTTTCATACTAATATGACCAAAATCAAGAGAATCATTCTCGTTAATCTGAAATCATACCGTTCACCTACACTGGTAGAACAATGGCTAGATGATTTCATATCGCACCTGACCAACACACCTGATGGCATTGAAATTGCAATTGCTGTTCCAGACCTGGCCTTGGAAAGGATTGCTGCCAAAATCAACCGTGCTGCAGGTATCAGCCTGGCGGCACAGGCTGTCTCTTCCTTCCCACAGGGCAGTTATACTGGCTCCACTCCAGCAGCCTGGTTGCGTGGGCTGGTACGGTACTGCTTGGCAGGCCACCGCGAACGACGCACCTATTTCCATGAAACTGTGCAAGATGTTGCCCGGCAAGTACACGAAGCTCTGGAAGAAGAAATTACTCCCATTGTCTGTGTGGAAGGAGAACATTTTTTGCCGCAACTCGCGGCCTTCAGCCAGGAGGAGCGGGAACAAATCTACTGGGCCTTTACCCCGAGAATTGAAACTGCCCTAATTCTACCGAAGGATTTGGACATTATAAAGGACGTGATTGCAAAGATTTCCCGGCAAAGTGGCATGCGACCAGTGCTCTACGGTAGTGGCGTCACTGCCGAAAACTGTAAAACTCTTTGGGCCCTGCCTGAAGTCCACGGCCTTATGATGACAGAGGCCAGCCGCGATGCCCGAGCCTTTGCCGGCCTCATCCAGCGGCTGGGCTGAACTGCAGCTCATTTGAGACAAAAAAAGAGCGGCCAAACGACCGCTCTTTTGCTTTCCCCTCGCTATTGTATTCCACTTAAGGAGGCAAGTGCAAATGCACCGCAGGTGTACACATACCAGTACTCCGAGGAAGCATTTGCCGACGCAGAGAGCACTTTGCCCTGGAGCTGGAATTACATGGCGCGCAACCGACGGATGCGTTCCTCCATGGGCGGATGGGTAGAAAACAATCCGGCCAGCGAGCCGCCTTTGAGCGGATTGACGATGTACATCTGCGCAGAGGCTGGATTGACAGCCATAGGCCGCTGGGCATTTTGCTGACTCAGCTTGGCGAGAGCACTGGCCAAGGCCAGGGGTTGGCCACAAATTTCGGCACCAGTAGCGTCGGCAATATATTCGCGGCTGCGGGAAATAGCCATCTGGATCAATGAAGCCGCCAGAGGGGCAATCAGCATGGCAATCAAGCCAACCAGGGGGTTACTGCCTCCGCCTTCGCTATTACGACTGCCACCGAAAAACATGGCCATGGTGGCCAGATGTGAAATGGCACCCGCCATCACCGCCGCAATCGAAGCGATAAGGATATCCCGATTTTTAATATGGGCCAGCTCATGCGCCAGCACACCGGCAAGCTCATCACGGTTCAAAGCCTGCATGATACCAGTGGTTACCGCCACTGCCGCATTTTCTGGATTGCGACCGGTGGCAAAGGCGTTGGGTGTGGCATTTTGTACTACGTATACCTTGGGTTTCGGAATTTCGGCCTGCCGCGCCAGTTGGGCCACCAGGGCATGCAGTTCAGGGGCCTCGTTTTCAGCCACCTCACGCGCACCGTTCATGCGCAGGGCCAGCTTGTCCGAGTTCCAATAGGCAAAAAAATTCATGGCCAGGGCAATGAAAAAGGCGGTCATCATGCCCGATCTGCCACCCAGCGCCTGCCCGACAAACATGAACAAGGCTGTAAGGGCCGCCATAAGGAGAAAGGTTTTCATGGTGTTCATCATTGCTTCAAATCCTCCATCGGCATCCGTTTAGTTCAATTGTAGGCTCAAAATGTGCCAGTAAACGGAAATATAATAAGTTGTAACGCTACAGCGTCAAGCAAAGGACCAGCGCTCCACACAAAAAGGCTCCAGTTAACCGGAGCCTTTTTTGAGTTTGCCTTTGGGCAGCAAGCGGGCAAAGGTTGTTTTTACATCATTTCCAGCATGGCAGCTATGAGCCTGTCTACCCCGTTGGCCACCTGGTCAATGCGAGAGTTGAGCATATAGCAGGGTGTGGACACGATTTTATTGACCTCGTCCACGGCAATTTCACCCTCTTGGGTGGGCTGGTTTTTTGCCCCCATGGCAGCCAGGTGTGCAGCAGTGCCACTATCCTGGCCAATGGTCAGGGTTACATTGCCCAGCACCTTGGCCACGATAACCGGAGCAATGCACAGGGCGCCAATGGGTTTGCCCGCCTGATGAATGGCCTTGATAGCCTTGGCCACATCGGGCTGCACCTTGCAATCAGGCCCGTCAAAGGCATAAGAGCACAGGTTTTTGGCTGCACCAAAACCGCCTGGCAACACCAGTGCGTCCACGGAATCAGGGGAAAAGGTGGCCAAAGCGGCAATTTTGCCGCGCGCGATTCTGGCCGATTCGATGAGTACGTTGCGCTGCTCGCTCATCTCCTGACCATTGATGTGATTGAGGACATGGTGCTGCCTGATGTCGGGGGCGTAGCATTGGAAATCAGCGCCATTTTTGTGAATGGCCCAAAGAGTTAATGTTGCTTCGTGGATTTCCGAGCCATCCTGGTGGCCGCAACCGGCCAGGATAACACCAAAGGTTTTCTTCCGCATATGGCCTCCCCGAAAATTAAAAATTGTACGTTGGAAAAACTGTGGTCCTGCAGATTACAAGCAAGCGTCGCATCTAACTGGCTGCATCCTGCAAAGTGTATATTGATGGCAGATTACGGTATCTTTCGGCAAAATCCAAGCCATAACCAACCAAAAAGCCATGGTCCAGGGTGAAACCTGCGTAGTCCGCCTCCAGGGGAACCTGACGGCGTTCTTTTTTATCGATCAGGACACACAACCTGACCGAAGCCGCTGACTGTTCATGAAAATAGTTAATCAGCCACTGCAGAGTCATCCCGGTATCAACGATATCTTCTACCACAAGGACGTCCCTACCGGCCAAATCTAGGGATGGAGCCTGCACCAGGCGAATGGCTCCACTTGATGAGGTGTTTGAACCGTAACTCGACACCCGAACAAAATCTATCGTGCAGTCTATACTCAGGCTGCGGCAAAGGTCAGCGGCAAAGACAAAGGCACCACTCAACACTGCCACCAAAACCAGATCGCCATCAGCATAATCTCGGCTGATCTGTCCCGCTAGCTGGGCAATGCGCTCTTCAAGACTGCGCTGACTGATAACTTCCTGCAAGGCGTGCTTCACGACGTAACTCCGAAATGTACAGGGCAGACGAGTTATTTCTAAACGGCAACTTGCTCAAATCTCCATGGCACGTACTCCCAAACTGTATACCAGTTGTCTTTCGCCCCTGCAAGACACGCTGTTTCAAGGTAAATCGTCCTGCTGCTTTTATGCTCTACGGCTCCCTGCAAAACCTTGCAAAATTACGGTACTGCTCTATAATTTACGGATTTTGCAAGAGAGAATATATGGTCTGCACCACAAGCCAAGAGGTATTGTGAAACAAATTGTGGTCCGATTTTCAGGCTTGCACCCTTTTACAGCAGGTTACACATCAACCAAGGATTAAACACATGAACCCCATTCGTATAAAAACCATAAACGCCATTGCCCAGGAAGGACTAGCCCTGTTTAGCGACCGCTACACGGTGAATGCCGAAGAAACCAATCCGGAAGGCATTGTGGTGCGCAGCACCAAGGTAGACCCCACCCAGTATCCTGAACTGCTAGCCATTGCCCGGGCTGGAGCAGGAGTCAACAACATTCCTGTTGACCAGGCTTCCGCCATGGGCATCTGTGTGTTCAACACCCCTGGGGCCAATGCTAATGCTGTGGTGGAACTGGTCTATACCTCGCTTGGCATGTGGCTGCGCAATGCCGACAAGAGCATCGAATTCTGCCAGAAACTGACCGGCTTGAATGATGAGGAGATCAACCGCGAAGTGGAAGCCCGCAAGAAGATTTTCAAGGGCGAAGAAATGGCCGGTAAAACCATGGCAGTGATTGGTCTTGGCAAGATTGGCGTAGGAGTAGCCAATGCCGCCCTGCATCACCGCATGAAGGTGGTGGGCTTTGATCCTTTCCCGGCACTGGACAATATCCACCAGCTCTCGCCGGGGGTGGTCTTCACCCGTTCCCGCAACGAGGCCCTACGCCAGGCCGACTTCATCAGCGTGCATATTCCGCTCAACAAGAATACTGCCAACTACGTAACCCAGAAAGATTTTCTGGAGTTTGTCAAAGACGGAGCCATTCTCATCAACTATGCCCGTGGCCCAGTTGTTGATGAAGACGCGGTGCTGGCAGCTCTAGCCAGTGGCAAACTCAAGGCCCATATTTCGGATTTTCCTTCGGTCAAATTCCTTGGCCACGAACAGATTCTGGTTACCCCGCATTTAGGTGCCTCCACGTCCGAATCCGAGGAAAACTGTGCGATCATGGCGGTACGCGAGCTGAAAAATTATCTGGAATACGGCAACATTGTTCACAGCGTTAACTTCCCCAACATCGAGACCATTCCCACGGTGGATGTTGATACCCGGCTTACAGTTATCAATCGCGACCAGCCTGGTATGATTGCCCGTATCAGCGATATCCTTGGCAACGAGCACATCAATATCATCAACTACACCAACAAAAGCAACGGTACCTTGGGCTACAACATCATCGACTGCGCCGGTCCCGTACCCGAACCGGTACAGGCCAAAATTCGCGACCAGGACGGCGTACTGCGGGTGCGGGTGATTCCTCTGGATCTGCGCAGAAAATAATGGTGGGTACAATTTATACAGTTAAGCCTTGAAGCTGCGCTATTATGGTTTAAAAATATGAACTGCTTAACCGGCCAACCCCACGCCTTTTTACGACAGGAGATGGCTACTTCGCCGTTTTTACCCATAAACGTTCAGTTATTTAAACCTATCAATTCTGCTCCAGTAGCTTTTTGCACCACGCTCAGTGCCGATCCTATTGAAATAACGTGTTATTTTTTATTGTAGCAAAAAAGGACAACTGGCACGCCTTGTGCATAATTAAAGGTAATTCTTCATCTCTTCTCTCCTTTCCGGCTTGACCTCTTCGGAGGTCAAGCCGGTTTTTTTTGCCCTCTTCTTTTTTGCTCTCTTTATGACCATACGCGACCTGCACATCTCCCTGGCTGCACAACCGGACTACGAAGAAGCTACTCTTACCGAAACGCTGCACAATCTGCTCGCGCCAGCCACTGCTGCCATCACTCTGCGTGGCACGACCGTGCTTTTGAAGCCCAACCTGCTCACCAGCCAAAACTGCAATCTGTCCTGCACTGACACGCGTTTTATTGTGGCAACAGCCCGCTGGTTTGTCGATCAGGGAAGTAAAGTTCTGGTGGGCGATTCTCCTTCATTCGGCTCAGCCAAAAGTGTACTCAAATCTGCAGGTGCACTACAGACGCTTCAGGCCATGAAGGTGCCGGTGTCAGAGTTCAAGCAGCACCGTATGGTGCAGTTATCAAACGGCATACAGGTGGGCCTGGCCCAGGCAGCACTTGACTGCGATCTTCTTGTCAACCTACCAAAGGTCAAGGCCCATGGCCAGGCACGGGTCACCCTCGCAGTCAAGAATTGTTTCGGCTGTGTGTCGGGCTTTCAAAAACCTTGGTGGCATATGCTGCATGGCGGTGCAAACGGTATGTTTTTTGATATGCTGGCCGACCTGTTGGCACACCTGCCCCCTAGTCTGCACCTGGTGGACGGCATTACCGCCATGCACAAAACCGGGCCCATCAACGGCAAGGCCTTTTCCCTTGGCTGTATTGTCTGCGGCACCAATCCTGTTGCCGTGGACACTGCTCTCCTCTATATTCTACAAGTACCTTTCGACCACAGTCCGCTCTGGATCGCCGCCAAGAAGGCCGGCTTGATCGGCACCGATCTGGCTGAATTGGTGCTTGACCGCCAATTACTCGATACTCTGCGGGTCAAAGGGTTCAGGGTGCCGACAGAGCTGGCCCCGGTTCGTTTCAATCCGTTTCGCTTTTTCAAAAACAGTGGCAAACGACTCTGGTTGCGTTTACACGCCGACTAGCGAAATTACCTCTGCTCACCTTTTTTCATTTTCAAACAACCACACTTTCAGGAGTATAATATGATTGATCTACACGGCAAGGTAGCCCTGGTCACCGGAGGCTCACGCGGTATTGGCCGGGCCATTGTCCTGGAACTGGCTCGCCATGGTGCGGAGGTTATTGTTAATTATGTTCGCCACCACACCAGTGCCCGCGAGACTGTGGATGCGGTACGCGCAGAGGGTGGCAAATGTCATCTGATCAAGGCCAATCTTGCCGATGCCGACAGCATGGCCAACATGTTCGCGGAAATAAAAGAACGCTACAGCCATCTGGATATTCTCATTTCCAATGCTGCCTCAGGCGTACTCAAGCCCATGGAAGAACTCAAGGTCAAGCACTGGGACTGGGCCATGGGCATCAATGCCCGTGCCCTGCTTTTTCTTGCGCAGCAAGGGGCCCCACTTATGGTCCCGGGTGGTCGCATTATCGCCGTGTCTTCCATAGGTGCCATCCGCGCCATCCCCAACTACACCGTAGTAGGTGCTTCCAAGGCCGCGTTGGAATCCCTGGTGCGCCACCTGGCGGTCGAGCTTGGCCCGCGCGGCATCACTATCAACACCATCAGCGCGGGCGTGGTGGATACCGATGCCCTGAAAAAATTTCCCAACCGGGATGAGCTCATCCGCGCCTCCATGGAACGCACCCCACTGGGCCGCATGACCACACCCGAGGACGTGGCTGATGTGGTCATACTCCTGTGCAGTAAACGCGCAGGCATGATCCATGGCCAGGTCATTTTGGTGGACGGCGGTTACGCTATCCACGGTTAATTAATGCCTGTGGTCCGCCTGATGGAGGCTGACAGCTTTTTGACAAACAGGAAGTCTTATGCGCGATATCGACTAGACGGCAACGCAGGAAGTTCTGAAGAATTTGCCGGATGCCAGCCGCACCCGGTTCAGTAAGCCGGGGCGCAAGGGTAGGCAGTGTTGGCATGGGGATATCGCAGGCCCGTACTGCTGTGTACGAAAATAAAAACCGGATCAACTCCAGTACGGACAAAAAGCTTTTGCGTGCGCGGGGCAGTCAATGTGGAGAAGCGCTACATGAGCCATGCTGCGGACTTCAACCTAGGCTCACTGCTACCGGCCTTGTTTGGCTTCGGCACGCTCAAGAGCTGGGCCGATCCTGTGTAATGTGCTTTTTAACAATACGCCTGCTTATTCTGGTCATTTTGACCGCCTGAGAGCGCAGACAAGCTGGATTACCCCATGCTCGTCTGCACCACAGTTGTTAGATAAAAACCACTCGCCTCTGGAACAGCCAAAATACAGATTGTTCTTCAACGGGCAGGTAAACGCAATACCCATTGCTGTGAGGAGCATGGCAAGGAATTGAAACCACACTATGCGCGCCAATAATTATTGGCTGCAGCGACCGTCTGAAAATTGATGGCAATAACCTGGGAAGCTGCTGTAAGTCCTTCTGCTGAATTAGCATATGCAGACCGCAACTTCTTCAACACATCGGTATCAGGCTGTGTGTATTTGACACCCCTTCGGCTAAGCGTAATTGCTAGCTCGAAGCCTTCTTGCGGCGTGCTCGTAATAAGTGATTCAAGCCAAATTTCAGTCATGACTGTGCTCCATGAAGAGGATTTCTGGGGATGAGTAGAGAACAGACAGCGTCAAGCAAGAAACAAGGGATAGAGAGTTCGAGTAATATCTACTGGATTTATCGAAAATTTTACAAATCTGGCTGTTCTGCAGTCTAGTAAACTGTTCCAACACCCTGAATCTTGTCCGTACGAATAAAAAACCCTGCATTATCCCATAACTGTCTAACACTTACGCGACAGCAGGAATTGTGAACAAACGATACGGCGCGGCAACGCCAATTCGAAGAATCCGATCAACCCATGCCCTGCAGAGCGACTGATTCGTAATCAGTACTCTTCCAAGTGGTGCCATTCTGCATTTTCAAGCCAATATCCTGGCTCTGGCCTGCTTACGAACTCAACAATATTTTCCATAATAGCCAAATGACGAGCCTCCTCTTTGGCCAAACGCTTGAATTGTAGTAGTTAGGACTTGACCTGACAGTTACCAGTTTTTTCTGGTGTCTGTCAGGTCAGATTTGGTTCAGGTTTTTATCCTGCCAAAGTTTTTTCCCATCCTCAAGCGTTTCCATAGGCGTCCG
>JAAYIE010000031.1 GCA_012744275.1 Desulfobulbaceae bacterium | reverse complement strand
TACCATGCAGGATCAGAAAGGGATAGGGGGGCAGATAAGGCCCCATGGAAGGGCTGAAGAATTACGGCAGCTTGCCTCTGCTATCCGTGCCCGCCTTCTGTTTCACCGGCACTGCGGTGTTAGCGTCTACCCCTTTATTGCCACCAGTGTAGCCAGTCTTGAAAAGGACGTAGCTGGGCAGAAAACGGCAATAGAGACCGATCGAGTAATGCCTGCCGCAGCCGTCAAGGCGGAGCAGTCCCGGCCGCAGAAGAAAAAAGTTTCCCGCAGTTTGGAATCTGTGCATACGGCTGTACGGAGCTGCAGCCTCTGTGCCTTATCGGCTGAGTCTACCGGGCGTGTTTTAGGGTTGGGTCGTATTGGTGCCCCATGTATGGTGGTGGGCGATTATGCCCTGAAACTAGGCGTGGACCCTGTGTTGCAGCACCTTTCCGCTGGTAGTGAAACAATGCATCAGGACCGGGAGGCACTTAGCTTCGGTGTAGAAGAAGATTTGCTTTTTTGGAAAATGATGCAGTCCATCCAGTTACAGCCGCGGGATGTGTACGTCACCAATGTGCTCAAATGTTTTCTTACCCAGGAACACGAGCCGGATGAGGGTTGCCTGCGGCAATGCCGGCAGCACCTTGTCAGAGAAATAAACACCGTGCGGCCGCAACTGATCTGTGCAATGGGCGATGTTGCCGCCTCGGCGCTCATTGGGGGCAGGGAACCAGTGGCGCGATTGCGGAGCCGTTCCCATACTGTACAGATGGAAGGAATAGTCACGCCGCACTATCCGGTAGTGGTAACCTACCATCCCCGTTTTCTGCTCAGGGTAGAGGATATGAAGCGGGCCGCATGGGAGGATTTACAACGAATGCGGGGCATGCTCAAGCGCCGCGGCCAGTCCCGGCTATGATAGTGTGCGCATCAATCTTGAACGCCTTTGGTCAGGGGAGGAAATGATGGCCGTGCATGAGGTAAGACACCCGCTCGTACGCCATAAGTTGGGGCTTTTGCGAGAGAAGGATATTTCCACCAAGGATTTTCGCGAGTTGGCCTCGGAGGTGGGCATGTTGTTGGCCTATGAGGCTACCCGCGATCTGCCCGCGGAAACGGTGTGGATTGAATCTTGGGCCGGGCCGGTAGAGGTTGAGCGCATCAAGGGCAAGAAATTTACCATTGTCCCTATCCTGAGGGCGGGAATCGGTATGATGGAGGGTGTGTTGCGGGCGGTACCCACCGCAAGGATCTCGGTAGTAGGCATCTATCGGGACGAAAACACATTGCAGCCGGTGACCTATTTCAAAAAACTGGTCCAGGATATTGACCAGCGCAAGGCCATGATTCTCGACCCCATGCTGGCCACGGGCGGTACCCTGATTGCTACTGTTGATCTGCTCAAAGAGGCGGGTTGCCGGGACATTATCGGTATTTTTCTGGTGGCGGCGCCGGAAGGTATTGCCCAACTGCAGGAAAAGCATCCGGATGTGGATGTTTACGTGGCTGCAGTGGATGAGCGCCTTGATCAGAACAGCTATATTCTGCCAGGCCTCGGCGATGCCGGCGACAAGATCTTTGGGACCAGATAGCTTTGCCTGTGTTGTTTAGCTTCTGGTTTTGCCGCTGACAAAGAGTTCAAAGAGTTTTTCAAAGACAAAGGGGATGGCAGAGGCCTGGGCATTGGCCGAACCCGCGTAGGCCTTGGTCAGCTCAAAGGCGCGCTCAAAACTCTCTTCAAACTCGGACTGCTCGTTTTTTTTCAAGATACGGATCAGTTCCTGGGCAATGTGGTCTTCCATGCTCCGGTCCTCCTTGCTAATGGTTGATACATCTGCTCAACCTACCATGCCTGGCCGGACTGCGTCAGTGTTTTTCCTGAAGATCCGCGGGGAACGGGCTGTGTTTTTAGCGGCAGGACGCCCGCACCAAAGGCATCAGCTGGAAATCAGCTTGACGCCTTTGGAACTTGTCTGTAACCTAAAACTATACTTTCCTTATTTTATACGATTTTTCAAGAAGATGCATGGGTTGTCCCGGGCGTTGCGGAGAGTGTATCATGATTGATAAGGCGCAGTACTCCTTTATCCGACGATGCGTTAGCGATATCATCAACGGTTTGAGCGAAGGTTTTACCCACTTTTCCGGCGCCAGCCGAGCTGCTGCCATGTTTGCCTTGACCGCTGACAGCCCGCTGATGATTTGCGATCCGCAAAATCTTTTGCGGGGGCATGAACCCATTTTCAAACAACTTTTTTTGCAGGACAAATCCTGGCGCTACCACGACAAGGCCAGAATCAGCGACAGAAAATTCATTGATGTGTTGTCTGTGCCAGGTTTGGGTCTGGCAGGACTTTTGTCCAGTGGCGGTTATTCCAGCCCGGTTTTTTTTCAGCACTGGTTCACCGAGCACCATCCGAATCTCTGTTCCACCGGGCCAAGTGAATGCTGGCTGGAGCATGCCCTCTGGCGTTTCGCCCACGATGTGGCCAACGGTGTGGAACGCTATTCGGGTATTTCCGGATATTTCCTCAAGGAGTACGCCACCCACGCGGTGCGTGATCATATTATTGACCGCATGAACCGTCTTATTGGCTGGGATACGCCTTTGCGAATATATCCCGTCTTGGACGCGGTACTCATGATTTCAAAAACCAGAGAAGAAGGCTCCTGGCCGGAGGGGCAGTTGCTGTTTATTGATCCGCGTCTGACCGAGGAGATGGATTACCTGATCAAGTTCGACGACGAAGTGCGGCCGCAGCTTTCCCATTACCGGCATGTGCGCAAGATGCTGCAGAGCGTAGAGCGCGCCAACCGCTACCTGGTCAGTGATGGCCGTTCCATACTGGGCATTTGCGGCGGCACGCGTCCATCTTTTTCCGTATCTGCCGAGTTCTCCGGCCGCCGTGGCTTCCTCAAGGTCAATAATGAAAAAATCTGCAGTTTTTCCGATGGCCGCTTTTCTTCCACCAATTTCCGACCTACCCTGGTGCATCTCGAAGAACTCCTGCTGGAATGCGACCTCGAGCAGTCGCAGCGTTTTTTTCTGTTTCGTATTGTTACCGGGTTGGTGTACCACGCCCAGCGGAACAAGCATGGTTGCACCATTGTTCTAGATTTAAATGAGGAACCTGAAAGCATTTCAGGGTATGTGCTGAAACCGCCGCTGGATCTACGTAAACCTGCCTTGCTGCACATGACCAAATCACTCGCCAAGGTGGACGGAGCCCTGCACATCGGGGCAGATCTGCATTTACATGGTTTTGCCAGTTTGCTCGACGGCCTTACCTATACCGGGGAAGACCGCGCCAGAGGTGCTCGCTACAATTCGGCCATGCGCTACAGTCATGAGCACCCGAACGTGATTGTGGTGGTAGTGTCTGCCGACATGCCGGTATCTGTGCTCCATCGAGGCATGGATATGGAAAGTACCTGCGACTGGAGGCAACATCCGAGTGCTGGCGCTTATCAGCTGAGCACGCTTGAGCACTGGGTGACCTGATAGTGTGCCTGTCAAGCGTGCTCAGCATCTGCAACTGAGCGTGTGTGTCGCTATCTTTATCCCCTGAACACAGCCATGACTTCGCTTCCCCTTCACGACGCAGTCAAGAATACCGTCAAGGAAGCTGCCGATATTGTTGAAGTTATCGGTGAACACGTTGCCCTGAAAAGAAGTGGTCTGCGCTATACTGGCCTTTGTCCTTTCCATGGCGAAAAGACACCATCTTTTTCGGTTAATCCCCAGGAACAATTCTACTACTGCTTTGGCTGCGGTGCCTCAGGCGATGTTTTTTCCTTTCTCATGCAATACCTGCACGTCGACTTTCCCGAGGCATTGAAGCAACTGGCCAAAAAGTACCACGTCGACCTGCCCGAGCGGCAGTTGAGCGGAGCCGATCAGGCTAGAATGCGGCTTCGGGAACAACTCTATGCGGTGCACGAGGCTGCAACTATAAGCTATGAAAAGGCTCTGGCCGAAACTCGCCTGGGTGCGCAGGCGCGCGAGTATCTGCGGCAGCGGGGTGTGCCTGGGGAGATCGCTGGACAATATCGCCTTGGTTTTGCACCAGATCCGGCTGCTGCTGGCTGGGAGTATCTTACCCGCATCCTGCGCGATCAAGGCTTTTCCGAGGAATTGCTCGTACAGGCAGGGCTGAGCGTTATCGGTAAAAAAGGCGGTCACTACGACCGCTTCCGCAGCCGGGTCCTCTTTCCCCTGGAGGATATGAGTGGCCGCATTACCGGTTTTGGTGGTCGCATACTGGGCGAAGGTATGCCCAAGTACATGAACTCTCCGGAAAGCCCAATCTTTACCAAAAGCAGGCAATTGTTTGGGCTGTATCCCCATCGGAAGGCCATCCGTAAGCAGCGGCGCGCCCTGGTGGTGGAGGGCAACTTTGACCTGCTCCTGCTGGCAGTGCATGGTATTGACAATGTGGTGGCGCCGTTGGGCACCGCCCTGACCCGTGATCATGTCCGCCTGTTGAGCAACTACTGCGATGAGGCGATCTTGCTGTTTGACGCCGATGCGGCTGGGCATAAGGCCGCTATGCGTAGCATTCCTTTTTTTCTGGAAGAATCTCTGGGCTGCCGGGTGGCGCTTTTACCTAAAGGGCATGATCCGGACTCATTTGTACGGGAACAGGGTCGCGGGGCCATTGAGGCTCTGGTTGGCGCGGCACTGCCCTTGGCTGAGTTTGCCCTGGACAAGCTCATTGGTGAATACGGGCTGACTCTGGGCGGTAAGGCGCGGATTGTCCAGGAACTCAAGCCATTGATTGAGGTGGCGGCCAAGCGGGAACAGCGTGAGTTGATGACATCCCATTTTGCTGCGAAACTGGGGGTGTCCACCGGCTACTTCACTGGAGCATCAGCGTCTCAGCTCCGGGTACCCGCACGGCAGCCTGAACCGGAATACGAGTCAGGCCAGAATGCGCCCATGGGGACAATACCCACAGGTCTGAAAACCCTTTCCAGACAGGAGAAGCAACTGCTTGATTTCCTACTTTTCTGGCCAGAGTATTGTGGTCCCCTGCAGAAGGCCGGCCTTGCCGAGATTATTCACAATCAGGCTTTGCAGCATGTGCTGGGTTTGATGGTTACCCATGGTGCAGACACGGCCAGACAACCGGAATATTTGCTGGCTGCACCTCTGGAGGCTGAGGAGCGCACCTATATTGTTGCCCGCCTGATGCAGCCGCCCCTCCCGACAGGAGACGGACCGAGCGCTTCTCCTGAACAAATGTTTGCACAACTGCTTCTCTGGGTGCGACAGCAACGGCAGCAACAAGGCGCGGCCAGGC
Organism: Desulfobulbaceae bacterium; assembly: GCA_012744275.1. Classification (GTDB taxonomy): domain Bacteria; phylum Desulfobacterota; class Desulfobulbia; order Desulfobulbales; family Desulfobulbaceae; genus Desulfobulbus. The sequence goes on along the minus strand of JAAYIE010000031.1, from coordinate 8,341 downwards.
TGCAGCAACAGATCCTGGAGGCAGAGCGCAATGGCGACAGCAGACGGCTTTTGGAGCTTTTACGTGCCAAGCAATTGCACGAGGAACAAAAAGGTGATTTTCCTTCGTGAGGTTGCGGTACCAATTTTTGCAATATGCTGAAAACAAAGTAATTTTTTTGGATTGGCATCAATATTTTTTATGTTGTACAGGCAGGCGGTACGAATTCTGAAAAGGAGAACAGGTGGACGTAAACAGGATTCAGGCGCAGGATAACCACCATGGGGATGCACCTCTGTGGAGCGGGATTGAGCGTCGCGCCCAGTATGATCGTCGTATTAGTAATGATCGACGCCAGGGAGACCGCCGCGGGCAGGGCGCCAGTGATGACCCCATGAACCTCTATTTAAAAGACATGGGTGATCTGCATTTACTGAGCCTAGAGGAAGAAGTCGGTCTGGTGCGCATGGTGGAGGAGGGAGAAAAACAGATCCAATCCGCTATCCTGCGGTTGACTCTGGGCATGACCGCCCTGGAGGATCTGGCTGCAGGTCTGCAACACGGCACAGTGCGGATCACCAGTGTTCTCAAAGGACTGCCCGAAGCCGAAGGCGGTGCAGCCACTCGGGCGCAGGAAGACCTGCTCGCCCGTATCCAGGAGGCCCGTGACTTAGCTGCAATGCGGGCCAGTCATTTCATTGCTCTGAAAAAGGCCGAAGATGGCAGCCCTGGACAGAGCAGGCTGGTCGAGGATATACTGTTAGGCGGCCTAGCCATTGCCGCCCTGTTTGCTCCCTATCGGCTCCGCGCCCAAGGTTTGCTTGCTGTGGCGGATGCCGTCAAGGAGATAGGTTTGAAGTTTTCCAAGGTGCGGATTGCAGCGCGGCAGCGTGAACTGTTGGCAGCAGCGCGAACGCTTGGCCAGGGTAAGACGGAATTGCCCGATGCAGACGACCTGGACAGGCGCATCAGTCTAGAATTGGCTGAAAGCATTGGCGTAACCTGGGCAGCCTTTGGCGAGGTGCAACAGGAGATCGAAACCGGCCGTGAAATGGCCAAGCAGGCCAAGGACATGCTGGTGCAATCCAATCTGCGCCTAGTGGTGTCGGTAGCGCGTAAATACCTGCAACGCGGGCTCCCCATGTCTGACCTGATACAGGAGGGCAATATGGGTCTGCTTAAGGCTGTCGATCGCTACGATTATTCGAGGGGATTCAGATTTTCCACCTACGCTACTTGGTGGATACGCCAGGCAATCCTCCGGGCAGTGGCGGATCATGGCCGCATCATCCGTCTGCCAGTGCACGTGCTGGAGTTGATCAACCGGATGTTTCGTGTCGTCAGGGAACTTCAGCAAGTAGAGCAGCGAGAGCCCACAGTGGAGGAGTTGGCCAAACGGCTTGAACTGCCAGAGGAAACAGTTGTCAGCACCTTGAAAGCCGCACAGGATGCTATTTCATTGGATGCCCCCATTGATGATGAGGAAAGCGCTATGCTGGGCGACTTTATCGAGAGTAACGCCTATCCGGACCCGCAGGAATTATCCATGGAGGAAAGCTTCAAGCGCTGTTTGGCCAAGGTGATGCGTACCCTGACCCCGAGGGAGGAGCAGGTATTGCGTATGCGCTATGGTATCGAACTGGAGAGCGATTACACCCTGGAAGAAGTGGGCCGCTGTTTCAGTGTCACCAGGGAGCGCATCCGCCAGATTGAGGTGCAGGCCTTAAGCAAGTTGCGACATCCCTCCCGGAGCGCTGAGTTGCAGGATTCGTACTTGAAATAGAACTGATTAACGCTGTGGCCCTACTCTCAGGGGCCTAGATGGGGCATCTGAATGAAAGTGGGTTTGGAATCGTCAAGGTGGTAGCGGCAAGTAATTTCCAGCGGAGGTGTCTTGATCTGCTCTGATGCGGAACAGTGGTTGACCCTGCAATTTTTACCCGGCTTGGGGTGCAATCGAATTCTCCGGTTGGTGGAGGCCTTAGGGTCTGCCCGTGCAGTCCTGGAGAACAGAAAAGAACTGCGTGGTGCATGTCCGGGAATCGGGCAGGCGCTTCTTGCGCTGCTCAATAATGAACAGGCCCTTGCTGACGCAAGAGACAAAGCCCAGCGGGAACTTGAACACCTTGTCCGCCAGGATATTTCCCTGCTCTCCTACACATGTGCTGAGTATCCGCCGGCGTTGCAGGACATTGCCGATAAACCGGTACTCTTGTACGTAAAAGGGCAGCTCTCTTTGCTGCAGGCGCCCATGTTGGCTGTAGTCGGTGCAAGGAGCGCCAGTGAATATGGTCGACGCACAGCGAGGCACTTTGCCGCAATGCTGGCGGCGCGCGATCTGGTGATCGTTTCGGGTGCAGCCTACGGTATTGATGCGGCAGCGCATCAGGGCGCTTTGCAGGCGCACGGTAAGACGGTCGCTGTTCTTGGCTGCGGTGTGGATGTAGCCTACCCAGCAGCGCATCGGCAGCTTTTGAATGATATAGCCGTAGAGGGGGCGGTAGTCTCCGAGTTTCCCATGGGTGCCAAGCCTGAGGCCTTTCGTTTTCCTGTTCGCAACCGCATCATCAGCGGTCTGGCCCGGGCTGTGCTGGTGGTTGAGGCCAGCGAGAAATCAGGCTCGCTCATTACCGCCCGGCTTGCCCTGGATCAGGGCAGGGAAGTGTTGGCCATTCCGGGCCGCATTGATTCCCCTAAAAGCAGTGGTACCCATTGGCTCATTCAGCAAGGGGCCGCACTGGTGCAGCGGATTGACGATATATTCGAGGCCCTTGTCTGGTCGGAGTCTGCGCCCCTACCTACCGGAAAAGCAGCAGGGGCAAATGGGCCTGTGCTTTCACAGGTTGCGCGGCAGGTACTGCAGGAGCTTGACACCTATCCTGCGGATATCGATACCTTGGCGCAGGCAACCGGGCTTGCGATCGCTGATTTGCAGCCCCTCTTATTGATCCTGGAACTGCAGGGCTTGGTGCGCCAGCTCCAGGGACAATTGTATGAGAAAGTGAGTTGATGGGGCATTTTGGTGCCCTGTGGGCAGCCCGTGGCCATTATAGGGCAGCAGCTGGCCAAGATATACACCCAAGCAAGCTTGCCGGAGAAACAGCTATGACAGATCTAGCGGAAATGAGACGAACCATGATTGCGCCCTCAATCCTCTCTGCGGATTTCACCCGCCTGGGCGAGGAAATTCGGGCGGTTGAAGAGGCAGGGGCGGATTGCATCCATATTGATGTCATGGATGGGCATTTTGTGCCTAATATCACCATTGGCCCGCTTGTTGTGGCTGCTGCACGCAAGGTGACTAAGCTGCCGCTGGATGTGCATCTTATGATTACTGAACCGGATAAATACGTACCGGATTTTATTGCCGCCGGCGCAGACTGGGTGAGCGTGCATGTGGAGGCTTGCACCCATCTGCACCGCAGTTTGGCTGCTATCAAGGATGCAGGTAAAAAAGCCGGGGTAGTACTCAATCCGGCCACTTCCCTATCCACTCTGGATTATGTGCTGGATATGGTAGATTTTGTTATGCTTATGACGGTCAATCCTGGTTTCGGCGGACAGTCCTTTATTTCTTCATCGCTTGGAAAAATCAGCGCCTTGCGAGAGCGGCTGGATACAGTGAATCCTGCGGCTGGTATTGAGGTGGATGGCGGCATCAGTCCTGCCACCATTGGCGCGGTTGCGGCGGCGGGGGCTAATATTTTTGTTGCTGGATCGGCTATCTACAGGCAAAGCCTCTATGAGGCGGTGATCAGTGCCATGAAAGAAACCGTTCGCCTGCAGGCAGGAGGTAAGGGATATGCCGTATAGAGACTTCTCATTGTTAGGTGCCACCGCAAAGCTAAGCGGGCTTGCTCAGCGAGCGTACGACCTGACCCGGCCGACCGCCCTAAGCCCTGCTCGCCTCCAATCTATGAAGGCCAGTGCCTGTGGCTTTGATTTGCTCTATGCAACCGAGCGGCTGGATGAGGAGGCGCTTGCAGCATTGCAGCAACTTGCCGATGAAGCGAAGCTGGTTGAACAGTTTATGGTCATGAAGAAAGGGGGTGTTCTCAACCGGATTGAGGGCTACGCCAGCGAAGAACGGCAGGTTTTGCATACAGCTTGCCGCGACATTTTTTCTGAGCAGCCGCATATGCCCGAAGCCACAGCCAAGGCCAAAAAAGAATTGGAGAAGTTACGCATTTTCCTGGATGATCTGGCTTCAGGCAAGGTCGTCAATCGCAATAAGGAATCCTTCACTACTCTGGTACAAGTGGGGATTGGCGGTTCTGATCTGGGGCCAAGGGCGCTGTCATTGGCCTTGCAGGCCTATGCCCTTCCCGGCAGGGAAGCCCGTTTTATCGCCAATGTGGACCCGGACGATACAGCGGCTGTGCTGGCTGGGCTGGATTTGAGCCGCAGTTTATTTGTCGTTGTCTCCAAAAGCGGTACCACTTTGGAAACCCTGACCAATGAAGAATTGGTACGGGCGGCCCTTGCCAGGGCCGGTCTTGAGCCCAAAGAGCATCTGCTGGCCGTGACCGGAGAAGGTGGGCCTATGGACGACGCCAGCCGCTACCTGGCTTCCTTTTATATGTTTGATTACATCGGCGGACGCTATTCTGTCACCTCCATGGTGGGTGCGGTTACCCTCGGCTTTATCCTGGGTTTCGAAGCCCTGGTGGAATTGTTGCGCGGAGCCTGGGAAATGGATGTGACAGGCGAAAAGACAGATATTCGCAGCAATTTACCCTTGCTCATGGCCATGATTGGCATCTGGAACAGGAACTTTCTAGGCTACCCTACCTGTGCCATCCTGCCCTACAGTCAGGCACTCTCGCGGTTTCCGGCGCATTTACAGCAGTGTGATATGGAGAGTAACGGTAAATCCGTGACCCGTCAGGGCAAGGCTGTCACCTGGAAGACCGGGCCGATTATCTGGGGTGAGCCCGGCACCAACGGTCAGCATGCCTTTTATCAGCTCATCCACCAGGGCACAGAGATCATACCGGTTGAGTTTATCGGTTTTCGCCGCAATCAGCGCGGCCTGGATATCAAAGTGTCCCAGACCAGCTCGCAGCAGAAACTCGTGGCCAACATGCTGGCCCAGTCTTTGGCTTTGGCACAGGGCAAGGACGATGTCAATCCGGTAAGGCGCTTTGCCGGCAACCGGCCTAATCTGGTACTCGTTGCCGAACGGCTTACGCCCTATCAGATGGGAGCGCTGCTGGCCCTGTACGAAAACCGCATAGCTTTTCAGGGTTTCTGCTGGAATATTAACTCCTTTGATCAGGAAGGTGTGCAACTGGGTAAGGTGCTGGCCACAAAGTTGCTGCATATTCTTGCAGATGCTAATACACAAATTCCGCCAGCGTCGGAGGCCAAGTCGGTGGAGGAGGAGATGCTACGGCAGGCGGGCATGCTCTAAAAACTGCGTTGAAACAGTTTTTTTTGTGGATTTATAACCTTTTAATTTTAGTTGACAAAGATTTTGCAGGCGTTTATGCTCCGCTGATGAATGAGCATTCAATATAGACTGTCGCATATTTGCCTGTTTGTTCATTATTCAGGCAGAGACTATGGAGTCTCGTATTTTCACCCACAATCTCTAGGAGGAAAACTGATGGCAAAGCAGCACAAAACGCCTCTACTGGACGAACTGGAAAAAGGCCCTTGGCCGAGCTTCGTCACCGACCTTAAGCAACAGGCAGAGACCAAGCCGGAGTGCTGGGATATTCTTGGCCAGCTTGAGCTTTCCTACAAAGATCGCATCACCCACTGGAAACATGGCGGTATCGTTGGTGTTTTTGGTTACGGCGGCGGTATCGTTGGTCGCTATTCAGATGTGCCGGATCAGTTCCCAGGCGTTGAGCACTTCCATACCGTTCGTGTGGCCCAGCCGTCCGGTCTGTATTACAGCACTGAGAACCTGCGCGCGCTGATGGATCTGTGGGAAAAGTACGGCTCCGGCGTGACCAACATGCATGGTTCCACCGGCGATATGATTTTTCTGGGTACCCGCACCGAGAACCTTGAGCCCCTGTTTTGGGATCTGACCCATGATCTTGGTCAGGACTTGGGCGGTTCCGGTTCTAACCTGCGTACCCCTTCCTGCTGTCTGGGTGACTCCCGCTGTGAGTGGGCCTGCTATGACGCTCAGGAAGTATGCCACAGCCTGACAATGCACTATCAGGACGAAATTCATCGTCCCGCATTCCCCTACAAGTTTAAATTCAAATTTTCCGCATGCCCGAACGACTGCGTTGCAGCGATTGCCCGCTCCGATTTTGCCGTTATCGGCACTTGGAAGGACAAGATCCGCATTGATCAGGATGCAGTGAAAAAGTATGTGGCCAACGATCCTGCTTATCCTCCCTGCGGTGGCGCCCACAAGGGCCGTGACTGGGGCAAGTTTGATATCCGTAAGGAAGTGCTCAACCTCTGTCCGACCCGCTGCATGTGGATGGAAGGCGATGAGCTGAAGATTGATGATGCAGAGTGCAACCGTTGCATGCACTGCATCAACGTCATGCCCCGTGCCCTGCGTCCTGGCGAACAGCAAGGTGCCAGCGTCTGCATCGGTGCCAAAGCCCCGATTCTTGATGGAGCTCAGTTCGGTACCCTGGTTATTCCCTTTATTCAGGTCAGCAAGGAGAATGACTTCCAGGATCTGATCGATGTGATCGAGAAGGTTTGGGACTGGTGGATGGAAGTCGGCAAGAACCGCGAGCGCGTTGGTGAAACCATGCAGCGCGTTGGTCTGCCCACCTTCCTCAGTGTCATGGAAATCGAGCCGATGCCGCAGCACATTCAGGAGCCACGTTCCAACCCCTATGTCTTCTGGAAGGAAGAGGAAGTTCCTGGCGGCTGGGAGCGTGATATCGTCGAGTTCCGCAAACGTCACGCGGCCTGATGATTATCGGTATATACTCCATTAATTGATATCATAAGCGAAGGAGATAAGCATGGGTTACGATCCGAAAAATCCTATGGAAGGGCGCATCACCGACTTGGGGCCCCACTATTTTGGTGATTTTTTACCGCCGGTGATCAAGGAAAATAAGGGAAAATGGCTGTATCATGAGATCTTGGAGCCGGGCGTACTGGTTCATGTTGCCGAAAGTGGCGCGAAGGTCTTTACGGTACGTTGCGGTTCCCCCCGTCTGGTTACCGTGAATTATGTTCGCGATATCTGTGATATCGCCGACAAACACTGTGACGGCTTTGTTCGTTTTACTACCCGCAACAACATCGAGTTCATGGTGGATGCCGAAGAGAAGATTGCACCTCTGAAGGAAACCATCAAAAGCTATGGCAACAAGTTTCCCATCGGCGGTACCGGTGCCTGTGTAACCAATATCGTGCATACGCAGGGCTGGATCCACTGCCACACCCCGGCTACCGACGCCTCTGGCCCGGTTAAGGCGGTTATGGATGATTTGTTTGAGTACTTTGGCAGCATGACCCTGCCTGCCCAGGTTCGCATTGCTCTGGCCTGCTGTCTGAACATGTGCGGTGCTGTACATGCATCCGACATCGCTATCCTCGGTATTCACAGGAAGCCGCCGATGATCGACCACGAGCGCATCACCGGTGTGTGCGAATTGCCGCTGGCTATCGCCTCCTGTCCGCTGGGTGCTGTTAAGCCAGCAAAGGCTGAAGTTAAGGGCGAAGAGGTAAAGACCGTTAAAGTTAATGCAGACCGTTGTATGTTCTGCGGCAACTGCTACACTATGTGTCCGGCCATGCCGCTTGCTGACCCTGAAGGCGACGGTATAGCCATCCTGGTGGGTGGCAAGGTTTCTAACTCCAAGTCTGCACCGAAATTCTCCAAGCTGGTAGTGCCGTTCTTACCGAACACGACCCCACGCTGGCCGGAGACGGTTGAGTGCGTTCGCCAGATTTTGGAAGTCTACGCCAAGGATGCACGCAAGTACGAGCGTGTAGGCGAGTGGGCTGAGCGGATTGGCTGGGAGAAATTCTTCGAGAAAACCGGCCTGCCGTTTACAGAAAAATCAATCGACGATTATCGTCTGGCGTACAACACTTGGCGTACCAGCACTCTGTTCAAGTACACCACCCATACAGATTCATACACCAAGTAGTTCCGATTATGGCCGGTCAGTTCACCCTTTAGGGGCTGACCGGCCTATTTCTTTATTATCAGCACAAGGAGCTTCCCCATGGCATTAAGCACCGAAGAACTCAAAAAAGCCATCATCGAGAAGGCGAAGAAGTCCCCGAAACCTCAGCTGTATATCAAAGATTTTTACGAGTGCGACCCAGATGCCAAGCCGCGTGACATCAAAAAAGTTGCCAATGCTCTGGTCACAGAAGGTGAGTTGATGTTCTGGTCTTCCGGCTCCACTACCATGTA
>JAAYIE010000030.1 GCA_012744275.1 Desulfobulbaceae bacterium | reverse complement strand
GATTTATGGCAGGCAGATTCTCCATTTTCTTGATCCAACCTTTTTGGCGCGGGCCTCCATGCCGCCAGCGGAAAAAGCGGGAACATCCAAAAACAAAAAAGAAAAACAACAGCCAGCACCTGTACTGGCAGCAGAAGAATCGGTGGCGCATGCCTACCTGCGTTACCTCGATGATCTGCCGGAGGGGATTGCAGAGGCGGTATGAATCGGGCAACAACGAAGTCAACCAGGCAGATAAAATGGCTTTTTGCCGTCCTGTTCTGCCTGCTTTTATCCATCCTCGTACTGACCTGGCTGGCCGGTTTTCGGGTGAACCTGACGTCCAGCTTGCCCCTGGGCTTGTATCGGCTCACGGATGAAGCGCCCCAACGAAGGAGCAGTGCTTTTTTTTGTCTGGAGTCAAGGGAGTTTATCGAGCTGGCCCAGGAGCGGAATTATGTGGGGCCTGGTCATTGCCCAGGCGGTATCAAGGCGCTTGGCAAGACCATCTACGGTCTACCGGGCGACCTGGTCAGCATTGAGACGAATGGCGCAATCAGCATCAACAGCCAGGTCATCCCTGGCAGTGCAGCTCTTCCACAGGACAGCCGGGGCCGGGTCATGCCAGCGCCGCAGTTGCAGGCGGGTATCATCCCGCCGGACAAGGCGCTGATGCTTTCCCTGCACCATAAGGGCAGTTTTGATGGCCGATATTTCGGACTAACCAGCCTGGCCGGTTTGCAACCGATACAGCCAGTGCTGGTATTCAACAATTAGGCAGATATTTCAAAGGGAGCGACAACATGACACAGGACAAGGAGTATCTGGAGGCGGCAGCTGCAGCGGTAGACAGGGAGACCATGGAAAATCCTGGTGTGCCGATCCCGGTTGATCCGGACGTTGCCGCGCACATGGGAGCCATGGAAGACGACGCCATGAGCTACGAGGATGCGCTTGAATCCGGCGTACCGGTCGAGGAGGCGGATTGATTGATGGCAGATGCAAAAAAGCCCTTCCATCAGCGAATAGCTGAGGAATGTGTAGAAGCCCTCAAAAACGGCACTGCTCCATGGATTATGCCCTGGGAACCAGGCCAGATGCCAGAACCGCCAATGAATGCGGTTACCGGAAAACCGTATCGTGGCATTAACCATGTAGCGCTGAGCATGCAACAGGGTGCGCATATAGACCCGCGCTGGTGTACGTATAAGCAGGCTCAAACTTTGGGAGCACAGGTGCGTAAAGGCGAAGCGGGTACAACAATCCAATACTGGAAATTCAGAGAGGAACAATTACTGAGAGACGAGCAGGGCAAGCCGCTTCTGGATGAGAACGGGCAAAAGCGTTACTCAGTAACGGAGCTTGATCGTCCTCGGGTTTTCTATGCCACGGTTTTTCATGCCTCACAGATTGAGAACATGCCGCCCTTACCAGAGCGCGACACTGAACCAAAATCAGAGTGGGAACGCCACCCGCAGCCGGAGCGTTTACTTGCAGCTTCCCAGGCAAAGATATTCCACGACCAGGCGAACCGGGCCTTTTACCGGCCCGCAACCGATGAAATTCATCTCCCGTCCCAAGAGCAGTTTAGCGCCCCTGACAAATATTACGCCACGGCCCTGCATGAGCTCGGACATTGGACTGGCCACGAAAGCAGGCTTGATCGGGATTTGAAACATCCTTTTGGCAGTGAGGGCTATGCGCGGGAAGAGCTGCGGGCCGAACTGGCCAGCTATATGCTTGGCGCTGAGTTGAATATAGGCCATGACCCTGGTCAGCATCACGCCTATATCGGTAGTTGGATCAAGGCCTTGGAACAAGACCCACGGGAAATAATCCGCGCTGCACAGGATGCGGAACGAATCAGGGAATATGTCACCGGCCTGGAGCGTGGACATGGCCTGGAAAATGCGGCGGGGCTGGAGCTGGCCGGACAAATCAGCCGCCGGGAATTCAGCGATTCCACGCGGGCTGCGGTACAGGAGGAAGTCATGCAGGCGGTAGCCGACAACCCTGAACAATTCTTTCAGCGTTACCAGGAACTTGAACAGTCGTATGGCGGCCGTTTTGTCAATTCTGATCTGTTCAAGGAAACCATGCCGCAGTACGCGGCATCCAGGGACACCAGAAATCTGTACAACACGCCGGTACACAATACGGCAGCTGTGCTGGCGGCTGAACAATTAAAGCGGGTGCTGGCCCAGGAGGCAGAGCCCGGCAAGGATGCCGTTTATCTTGTCACTGGTATTCCAGGAGCAGGGAAATCCACGGCAATGCAAAATATTCCTGCTGATGGCCACGCTGTTTATGAGGGGCAGTTAGCCAATGCTGCGGTAGCGGTGGAAAAGGTGCAACAAGTCCTGGATGCCGGGTTCAAGCCGGTGATAGTGGCAGTGCATGTCAAGCCGGAGCAGGCGCTTGATAATGCGCTTGATCGTTTTGACAAAATTGGCCGTCCGGTGAGCATCGAGGCCCAGGCCCGTATCCAGGGCGGCTTGCCCGAAGGCCTGGCAGCAGTGCATGAGCGTTTTGGCGACCAGGCTGAACTCCACATAATAGATCGGCGTGACTTCAGCCATCCGCAAGCCGTTGTCGGCTGGGAACATCTTGAAACCCTAAAATCAGAGGGAAGCTATGAGCACATTAAAGGACGACTTACAGACAGGCTTGAACAAAGAAAACCAGAACTCAGCGAATCAGCCTGGCGACAGGCCAACGGTCTCGAACCCCTCGCAACCAGCCCAAACAAGGCCAGGGGTGGAGCAAATGATCTTAACGATGAAGAAACTCAACGATCAGAACTACCGGGCCGAGGCGGAAAAGCGCCTGT
>JAAYIE010000029.1 GCA_012744275.1 Desulfobulbaceae bacterium | reverse complement strand
TATCGTGATCAGTGATCAGTTTCTGCTGGCCCCGGATGAAGCCAACTACTGGCAATGGAGCCGCTACCTGGCGCTGAGTTACCATGACCATCCCCCCATGATTGCCTGGTTAATCTGGTTGAGTACCACGATTTTCGGCCATCAGGAGTGGGCTGTCCGTCTGCCCACAGTTCTGGGGTTATCAGTAACCAGTATTTTTCTTTCCATGCTGGCGGTGCACTGGTTTTCCTGGCGGGTGGCGCTGCATACGACTCTTGTCCTGCAGGCACTGCTCCTGACCAACGGAGCAGCTCTCATCGCCACGCCGGACGGCCTGCTTATCCCCTGCTGGGCTGCCGCATGCTACTTTGCCGCTCGTGCCATAGATGAAAATCGTGCCTGCTTTTGGCTGCTAACTGGCTGCTGCTTTGGTATTGGCCTGCTAACGAAATACACTATGGTCCTTTTCCCGCTTTCTTTACTGCTGGCGCTGCTGGTATCGGAGAAGCGCAAACTGCTCCTGGAGAAATGGCCATGGTTAGGGTTTGGGCTTGGCTGTCTGTTCTTCGCGCCGGTAGTCATCTGGAACGCGCAGCATGACTGGGTCACTTTCCGCCATGTGCTGTATCAAGGAGGAGCCAACGAGGGAACCCGTATCACCTTGAAGTTTTTGGGGGACTACCTTGGCTCCCAGGCCTTGCTCCTTACCCCGCTGGTGTTTATCCTCATTCTGGCGGCCTGGTGCATGCCTGCGCTATGGCAGCGCATTGGCAGGGGTAAGGCTACCTTTCTGGTGTGTTTGTCTTTGCCGGGATTTGTCGTCTTTTTGCTTCTTTCCCTGCATGTGCGTATTTACGGAAACTGGCCTGCGCCGGTGTATTGTACGGCCGTGCTGCTGGCTGCAGCCCTGTTTGGCCCTGGAAAAGAAAAGTTGCGACCAGGCAAATTATGGCAGGCAAGCATGGCCTGCGCCATGCTGCTCACCGTGCCGGTACTGGCGCAGGCGGTGTATCCTGTTTTGCCGCTGCCACTTAAGGTGGATCGTACCGCCCGTGAGCTTGGCGGCTGGGATCAACTGGGGATAGATATGGGTCGCATAGCGCAAGCCATGCCCCGGCCAGAGCAGACGTTCCTTTTTGGCTTGCGCTATCAATATGCCAGTGAGCTGGCTTATTATGTACCGGGCCAGCCACGGAGCGTTTCCATCAATCAATGGACGCGCCCCAATGTGTATGACTTCTGGTATCAGGATGCTGATCTGCTGGGGAAGGATGCTGTTGGAGTGGCGCAAAGCAAAGATCAGGCCGAGCGGCTCGGGGTTCTTTTCAGTAAAAGTGACCCAGTACACACCATAAACCGCACGCGCTTTTCACCCTGGTTTGGCAAAGAAGTGGTCGAAGTTTTGTATGTGTTCAAAGGCTATGGCTTCAAGGGTGGTTTACGTTGGCAAGCCAAGGAGAAAGGCGATATCCGCGCCTCTTCATTTCCCTAAACCAGTTCAGATACGGTTGCCGACAACGGCGAACAAGCCAAGGCTACAAGATCGGGCCAGGGTTGAATTCCCTTCTCGGAAAGGCCCGATATTTTTCGATAAAACCGGTGGGATTGTAACTGAGTTTAGCCTTGCGCAGACCTGTGATACCCAAATCCTGCTCACGGTTAATGGTGTGATAGCTCTCAGGCAGGATTGAAGCAAAGGACTGGTTGATGAACTGATAGAGTCCCTTGTAGCCGGGGGCCGCTTTTTCAAAGTGAATGGCAAAGCTGTTGCCGCAGGCAAGCTCTTCACCCAGCACATAGGCTACCGGTACTTCTTCCACAAAATAGATGCCGCCGCAGAGCTGCAATTCTTCCATGCGCAGGAGTGCTTCCTTGGCAGCCAGATAGTCTGCTCCCCTGGCGTTTTCCCCCT
>JAAYIE010000028.1 GCA_012744275.1 Desulfobulbaceae bacterium | reverse complement strand
ATAAGGATACCGGTTCACGCTGGGCAGCCCTTGCCTGCGAGGTGGAGGAGGCTGCGCTGGCCAGATTGGCAGCTGAAGGTAAAACCACCATTCAGGTCAATGTGGATTTTTGCAGTGCCCCGGTCTACTACATGATGGGTATCCCGCTAGACCTGATGACCACTGTTTTTGCAATGGCACGCATTGCGGGCTGGTGTGCCCATGTAATCGAAGAAAAATTTGCCGATGCCCAGGGCAAGCCAGCCCTGTACCGGCCTGAAGCCCAATATGTGGGTGAATACTGTGGGCTCATGGGATGTACCTATACGCCCATGGCTGGCCGCAAGGAGGGATAATTCTAATTTCAGCGCCAAGCGCTCTGTGCTGCTTCTGGCAAGTACGTACGAGTCGGCTTGATTCTACCTGGGCCGACTCTGTACCTTCTTCTCCGCCTTCCTGCGGTAGCTTTGATTTGGGGTTGGAATTGCCAGAGCGATTTGTGACAGTAAGGCGAAAAGAGTAGAATTATCCTGTTGTGAAAATCGTACGTGGTGTGGGCGCAGCGGAATAAGAGATTAACTAGCTAGCGCGCCACCTTGTTTTTAATGGTAGCGATAAGGGCGGAGGTGGAACGACCCGGGGTCAACTCGATGCGGCGAACCGTGCCGCCCGCTGCCCTTACCTCGGCAGCTCCTGCAATCTGTTCTTCAGGCCAGTCTGCCCCCTTGACCAGCACCTCCGGCAGGAGAGCTCTGATAAGGGTAAGTGGGGTGGGGTCATCAAAGAGCACGACAAAATCTACACATACTAGCGCCGCCAGCACGCGGGCCCGGTCTGTTTCGGTATTGATCGGCCTGCCTGCACCCTTGTTCTGCAGGCGCACCGAGCTGTCGCTGTTTAACCCCACTACCAGGCAATCCGCACTACGCCGCGCTTCTTCCAAATAACTGACATGACCGGCGTGGAGCAGGTCGAAACAGCCGTTGGTAAAGGCAATGCGGCTACCCTGCCTGCGCATGGCGGTCAAGCGCGGGAGAAGGTCTTCAAGGGTGGAAATTTTAGCCGTATCATAGAAGCGCCAGGGCCGCTCACCAGGCGGGCAGAAGAGGCGGCGCTGTTCCTTGAGTATTTGCACATTGAGTCTGGCCGTAACAATGCTTTCCTCTTCTTCGGCCTCCGCCAGGATCGAACCATCTGGCGCGACAATCAGAGAATGGCCGGCCATCTGCATCTTGCCGCTTGTGCCACAGGCATTGCTTGCCACCACAAAAACCTGATTTTCAATGGCGCGCGCCCGTACCAGAGTCTGCCAGTGGAGCAGACGACTCAGGGGCCATTGAGATGAAATGAGCAGTACCTGGCAGCCGCCAAAGGTCAGCTCGCGGGCCAGTTCGGGAAAGCGCAGGTCGTAGCAGACCATGCCGCCCACCACACCCATTGGGCTGTCAATGGGGCTGCTGCCTCTGCCGGGCTGGTAGTGTTGGTCTTCCTGCCAATGGGAAAAAAGATACTGTTTGTCCGTTTGGCCAAGCAAGCCCTGCGGCCCTACCAGGTACAGCGTGTTGAAGGGCAGGTCTGCGACAGCTCTCCTGCTGGTCAGGCTGCCCGCAAGAAAGATACCGTACTGGGCCGCCAGCTTGCCCACAGTCTCAAGTACATGTGGCGTTGCTGCGGCAAAATCTTCTGTGTCAGGATACGAAAAACCGGTTGCCCACATCTCCGGCAGCACCAAGAGTGTGTCCTTGGCAGGAGCTTGCTGTTCGAGCAAGCGCTGCAGCGAAGCTATGTTGCCTTCAATGTTGTTCGGTTCAATCTGGAACTGCGCACAGGCAGCGGTGGGAAAAAAGCCGGGGTCAGGCTGCATTAGACCGAATCGCCTAGTTTGACCAGGGCTGCTTGAGCAAGCTCGCCAACAGTGGTGGCGATAAAGCTGTCCTGGATATAGAGATTGACTGTAGCATCATCCACAGCAAGACGGGTCAAGGCCTCTTTCGCCGCATCCAAACGCAGATTGCCGGCTGCAATGCAGGCCAAGGCACGAATTTCGGCATCGTCAAAGAGGAAGTAGGGGAGTAGGTCCGGTCCAGCGTTCTGCTCCAGCAGGATCTGAGGCCGGCAGGAACTCAGACGCGCAACCCCCCAGAGCAAGCCGCGCTGCAGGAGTGGATGTTCCAGGTAGTTCCCATCCTGGTAGAGTTCATCGCCATCTTCACGCATGTACGATATGAGCATGTGCGCGTATTCCTGAGCTAAAGGACCGTGCTGGGCCATGCTTTCGGCCATGCTCTCGGGTGCGCCCCAGCCAATACCGCCAGACTCGTCGTTCAGGCTCCAAAGGAACCGGCGCATAACCACCCGCGCTGCCTCCAGATTTTCATCAGCCAGGCGGGCAACACTTTTGCCCATACAACTGACTGCCCGCCAGCGCAGGTACTCTTCTGTCCGGCACAGGGCCGGGAAGAGCGCATTGATGACATCCTGAGCTTGATAGGCGGCAAGCCGGGTAAACACTTCCTCAAGGGACAGGTCCTTCCTGCCGATCAATTCGAGCAAGGTTTGTTTGCGTTGCCGCCTGTTCATTGGGTTGTCCGTTGTTGTAGCTGTATTTATTCAGCCGTATCAGCGGCCGGCATGGTGAAGACGCGCTGGCCGAGTTGGGCATCGATCATGAAAAGGCCAGAGCCGCTGTCCTTTGTCAGTTTCAGACGCTGGATAATAGCATCCGCGCTGGCCTCCTCTTCTACCTGCTCGGTAACGAACCACTGCAGGAAGATATTGCTGGCATGGTCTTTTTCCTTGATGGCTAAATCCACCAGATCGTTGATGAGTGAGGTTACATGCTGTTCATGCTTGAGCACCTCTTTGAAGGCGGCCAGGGGCGAATCCCATGAGGATGCCGGCTTGTCAATGGCTTCCAGGCTCACCTTGCCGCCACGCTCAAAGACAAAATCATATATTTTCATGGCATGCATCATCTCTTCCTGGGTTTGCGCGCGCATCCAGGTGGCGAATCCAGGCAGATTGATGGACTGGAAATAAGCCTCCATCGACAGGTAGAGATAGGCTGAATACATCTCTGCATTGATCTGTTTGTTGAATGCGGTCAGCATTTTTTCCTTCATCGTGGTACCTCCTCAGGTATGGAAAAATAAAATTAGCGGCGCGATAAGCGTCTTGGTTCTGTCAAAACAATGTTTACTATAAACATTGACCGTGCATTTGCCACAGCACGTGGAAATATTGTTGTTTTTTCCGAACGCATTGTTTTCAATATGTTTTTTATTAACCAGCTTACGAGGAATTATGACACCACAAACCATTCTGATCACCGGAGCAACAGCTGGCTTTGGCTGGGCCTGTGCGGAGCGGTTCGCAAGCGAAGGCTGGCGGCTTGTTCTCACCGGCCGTAGGCAGGAGCGCCTGGATAAACTGGCAGCACAGCTTGCATCCGTACCCACCTACACCGCTGCTCTGGACGTGCGCGACACGGGCTCCATTGAAGCCATGTTGGCCAGTTTACCGGCGGACTTTGCCAATATTGATGTGCTCCTCAACAATGCCGGTCTGGCGCTGGGCATGGCCGGGGCGTCGGAAGCCAGCCTTGAAGACTGGAACATCATGATCGACACTAATATCCGCGGCCTCTGTACCCTTACCCGGCTGGTTTTGCCCGGCATGGTTGCGCGTAACCGTGGCCATATCATTAATCTTGGCTCCATTGCCGGTACTTACCCCTACCCTGGGGGTAACGTGTATGGCGCCACCAAGGCTTTTGTCAAACAGTTCTCCCGTAACCTGCAGGCGGACTTAGTCAACACGCCACTCAGGGTAACCAATATCGAGCCTGGGCTTGCAGAGAGCGAGTTTTCCATTGTCCGCTTCCATGGCGACAGCAGCCGGGCCGACGCGGTATACCAGGGCACGGAGCCACTTCGCCCCGTCGATATTGCTGAGATTGTTCATTGGGTAACCTCGGTACCGCCGCATGTAAATATTTGTGCGGTCGAGGTTATGCCGACCTGCCAGAGCTGCGGGCCATTTTTTATCCACCGCCAGAATCAGAAAGGATAAGTCATGCGACGAGCCGTTATAACCGGCATGGGTATTGTTTCCTCCTTGGGAGACAGCCTGGCCGAAGTACTGGATTCGTTGCGGCACGGCCGCTCCGGCATCCGCTATCATCAACCCTACAAAGAATTGGGGTTGCGTGCCCAAGTTGGCGCCTTTACCAAAATAAAGCCGAAGGACCATATCGATAAAAAAAATTTGCGTTTCATGGGCGATGCTGCCGCCTTTGCAGCTATTGCCCTGGAACAGGCTATTGCCGATGCCGGATTGAACGGAGATGCAGTCAGCCATCCGCGTACCGGGTTGATCATCGGCTCAGGCGGCACTTCTGCTGAAAACGTGGTAGCCACGGCAGATGTGATGCGGGAAAGAGGTTTGAAGCGTCTGAGCCCTTTTATGGTACCCCGCACCATGAGCAGCACGGTTTCCGCCTGTCTCACCAACGCCTTCAGTATCAAGGGTTTGAGCTATTCCATTTCCTCTGCCTGTGCCACCGGTTCCCATTGTATTGGTTCTGCCCTGGAGCAGATTCAGTTGGGCAAACAGGATATTGTTTTTGCCGGCGGATCAGATGAAGAACACTGGTCGCAAACCGCTATGTTCGACGCCATGGGTGCCCTGTCCACCCGCTATAATCACCAGCCCGAGCAGGCTTCACGGCCCTACGACAAAAACCGGGACGGTTTTGTGGTGGCCAATGGTGCAGGTTTGGTGGTGGTGGAAGAACTTGAGCGGGCCAAGCAGAGGGGGGCAAAAATTTATGCTGAAATAGTCGGCTATGGAGCCACTGCCGACGGTCACGACATGGTTTCGCCTTCCGGGGAAGGCGCGGTGCGCTGCATGCGCCTGGCACTGGAAAATTTCCGGGGGTCGGTTGATTACATCAATGCCCATGGCACTTCCACCCCTATCGGCGATCTGGTGGAACTAGCCGCTATTCGCGAGGTGTTTGGCGAAAGCAGTCCCCCCATCAGTTCAACCAAATCTCTGTCCGGTCATTCACTGGGGGCGGCGGGTGTGCATGAGGCTATCTACTCGCTGCTCATGCTGCAGCATAACTTTATCTGTGCCTCGGCCAACATTGAGGAAATGGAGCCCGAAGCTGCAGTCATGGATATCGTTACGAGGCTACGGGAAACAACGCTGCGCACCGCCATGAGCAACAGCTATGGCTTTGGTGGCACCAACGCCTGTCTCCTCTTCGAGAAGCAGTAAAAGTACATGAATAGAAGCTGGATGAGCAGGACTCGTAAGGCCCTGCCCATCCAGCTTCTATATCCCTCTATCACCAGGCTCATAAAACCTCCGATAATGGGCAGGGTTTTTTCCTCCGGGGTTAAGCCAGCAATAAAATTGAAAGTGCTGTGATCCCGGCCAATGAGTCCTCTTGGCTCCGGTTCAGCGCTGGATGGCATTTGCCCACCTGTCATTCCCACTCGTCAGGACAGCAGGATAAAGAGACGGTCGGCTGGCCCCCCCCCGACTGACAACTTTTCCGCCTCCCTCGTACTACTCTACTTGTCTGGCCCATGGCGCAAAAGACCTGCACCGCACTCGACGCATTCGCTAAAGAGCGCTAATCGCGGCTGATGAGGAGGTACACTACCAGTCCCAAGGCAACCACCCCGCCGAGAGCCACGGACAGCACCCTGTTGAGTTGCAGTTCATCTCCCGCAACCAAGGGTTGCATGTATTCCGTACTCGAGGCATACCAGGCGCCAATAAAGATGATCAGAATGATGATATCTCTCCACGCCTGCTTGTGTATCATGTAGCCCGTTAACCCAATAAAGGGCACCAGGAACCACGGGTTAGTGAACAGGACCGTGGCTTCAACCTCCTGAATTTGTTCCATAACCTTGGTGCTGGTAATAAAATCGCTGACAGAAGTTACAAAGGAAAACGTCAGCATCTCATCCTCCATCAATATGAAAACCCCGCAGCTGTTCCAGGCCATAACACCCTGCTTCCCACCTTGTTCCCCAGCCTGGGGCGCTGCAGCATTTTAGTGGCAACGCAACAAGGCTGCCTGCACAGCCAACGGCACAGGGTACAGTATATCTTCACGCCCCCATTCCCCGTGGCCAAGGCTGCGCCAGTCCAGCTGCTTTTTCCAAATATCGTAGCCGTTTGTCCAGTTGCTCCAACCCCTGTCTATGGCATATTCGCGCTGTGGGCCAAGGTAAAGCATATACAGACCCTCGTCTTTTGCGCTTTCCCGACTTTGGCCAATGAGAAGGACATGGGCGCCACGGGCACGGGCTTCATCCATTAGAACGGTTGCGATGGTTGCCGCTGAAACATCTGCCGGGAAAAAGGCAAAGAGCTCGGCAAAAACGCGGCAAGAGGCCTCTGCCTGACCGGCCTGGAAAAAAACATCCACTTCTGCAGTTTGGGGGTAATGTGGTTTGAAGTCGTTGGAGGGCGCCGTATCGGCGCAGCCGACAAGGATCAGCAACATCACAGCCCAAACAACAAGCTGACGTTTCTCCCATAGTGCACGCATCATTCTATCCTCTTTTTTAGTTACAGATATCCGGGGGAAATTCTGCCCCTGTTGCTCCCTTTCTATCCGGAAAAATTATACCCGGCCGTACCGGCTTGGCACCGTGCCGACTCTAAAAGTACTTTTCTTCACGTGTTTTCGCTGGTTTGGGCCGTCAGGATCAAGGAAAAATCTGCATAGCGCATGTATTTTTCCGTTCATTGTTCGGGAAAGAGTAGAACCGGGCACGCCTTCGACGTGGCCAAAAGCGGCCTGGTGCAGCTTGGCGAGGGTATAGCCATGCTTTTTGTTGCTTCGATTACCATCAGCCATACAGGGAGCCTGTACCGTACCGGCTTGTATCAGCAAATAAGAACTTTGTTCAAGGAGCTAAGAGGGTGATTCTGATGGGAGGATAACCCCGTAACGGGCGTATACCGCGGCAAGGCGCTCCACCATGGTGGCCAGGCCATAGCGGGCATTGATCGTTACATACTGGACAGCCATGGCCTGTGGGTCGCGTCTGGGCAAGGCTGCCAAGGCACCGAGTGCCTCTGCAGCCGCGGCAACGTCGCCATACTGAACCAGGCGGCTATTGATCACGCCCTCAAGCACCTCTTCATTGGATGGCAAAGAGCTGGATACCACCGGCAAACCGTTTAACAGCGCCTGCACCAGCGACTGAGATACGCCTTCAGCCGCGTAAGAAGCAAAGAAAAAAAGATCAAAGGCGTTGTAAAAACCCTCGGGCTCCTCCTGATGCCCGGCAAAAATGATCCGCTCGTCCAGGCCTAACCGTTTGGTCTGCTCCTCAAGGGCCGGGCGGAGTTCACCGTCTCCAACCAGCATCACTTTATACTTTGGCTCTAGTGCAGCCAAGGTGTCCAGAATAAAGGCATGGCCCTTATAATCCCTAAAAAATCCTACGTTACCGATAATAATATCGCTTTCATTTAGACCATAACGGCTGCGTAATTCGTTACGTCGGACTGTTGAAAACTGAAAGCGGGCGGCATCATTACCAGTCGGGACCACACTGATGCGTTTTCGCGCTATCCCCTGGCTGGCGAGTTGGGCAGCAATGGCTTCACTGCAGGCTAAAATGGCATGGGGAAAACGATAACTGAAGATGGAAGAGACTGGAGCAGACACATGGCGGGTACGCAGCACCAGCTGCACTCCGGCGCGGCGGGCAAGGGGCGCGGCCATCCAGGAGTCTTCGGAGGAATGGGTATTGAGCACCGTGGGTTTGAGCCTGCGGATGAGCTGGCGCAAAAGCAGCCATGAGCCGGGGTTGAGCTTGTTAAAATCGGGCACCTGGTAAACGGGAATAGCTGCACGCATACAGCGCTGTACCAGGGCTGCATTTACCTTGGTGATGAGCGCCACCCGGCATCCACGTGCACGCATCTCACGTAGTTCGGTAAGTACGCGCATCTCCTGCCCGCCCCAGGAGCGGCTGGCATCCGTGTGGATGATCAGGGGCGGGTTACCTGCTTTCAAGATCATAACAAAGTGCTCCTGTTCCGATTCTACTTCAGAGTTGACAGCAAAGAGGCAAGGTCAATACAACGCAGACGTAGATTCAGGTACTTTGAGAGGCGTTTACCGATGCCGACACAAATAGCGTTTTCAAGTGGCGCCGGAATCAGTTGCGCTGTACCAGTCCCATAATGCTGTACACCAGCTGGGCTGCGGCAAAACTGGAAGCATGGTCTTCCGCCTGTGGGGCCAGCTCCACCACGTCAAAGCCGACAATACGTCGCCCCTTGATGGCACGGCGGATAAAATTCAGACAATCGTACCAGCCCGGTCCGCCCGGCACCGGTGTTCCTGTGGCCCGGATAACGGCAGGGTCAAGTCCGTCTACATCAAAGCTCAGGTAGATGTGCTGGGGGAAATCAGGCGGCAGCAAGACTGCAGGAAAACCCTCCTCGGCAAAAGTGGCGGCATCTAGAAAACTGATGCGGCTATCCTGTTGGCGCAGTTGGGCCTCTTCCTGTGACAGCGCCCGTACCCCGAACTGGAAGAGTGGTATGTTGAGTTCATCCAGAACCCGCCGGGCTACACAGGCATGGCTGTAGACGCTGCCTTCGTAGGTGTCGCGCAAATCAGCGTGGGCATCAATCTGGATGAGCCCGACCGGCTCCCTAGTGCTGGAGGCCAAGGCTCGCAGGGATCCCAAAGTGACCGTATGTTCACCACCCAACAAAATCGGTATATTTCCAGCTTCCAGTACTGGAAGTACCGCGGCTTCTATCCGCGCCAGCACCGTTTCCACCGGACCAGTGCAATCAACCGCGGGCAGGGTGTGGATGCCTTCCTCAAGCGGGCAGGAACTACCGTCCCAGGCCTCCAACTGCTGGGAGGCTTCCAAAATGGCTGTTGGCCCTGCGGCGGTGCCACCACCATAGGAAACACTGGATTCCAACGGCACCGGCAGCACATGGAAACGGGCTGTCGGCCCGCGCAGCTCACATTCCGAGGCAAGGAAATCAGGAACTGTGTTCATGAAAGCCTGTTGCGGAAATCTTGATAATCAAAGCTTCGCACCAGTTCCAGCTCGTCCTTTTCAGGATGAAAAAGCATAATCGCGGGCAGTTGCACGCCGTTGAAGGTGTTGTTTTTCACCATGGTGTAGATAGCCATGTCGGTGAACACCAGCCGGTCGTCCACCTTTAGAGGCTGATTAAAGGCGTATTCTCCCGCCACATCACCGGCCAGGCAGGAAAGTCCGCCAATGCGGCAGGTGAAAGCTTTTTCGCCAGACTCACCCGAGCCAATGATATGCGGTCGGTAGGGCATTTCCAAGACATCGGGCATGTGGGCTGGCACCGAGGCATCCATAATCACATTGGTGGCCGTTCCTGGATGCGCGGGTTGCACATCCAGCACGCTTGCCACCAGATAGCCTGCATTCAGGGCCACTGCCTCGCCCGGCTCCAGATACACCTGCACACCCCAACGGTCCTGAAAGCGTTTGACAATGGTAATCAGGCGCTCTACATCATAGTCTTCCCGGGTAATGTGGTGACCACCGCCGAAGTTGACATAGCGCATGTGCGGCAGGATACTGGCAAAGTTCTGCTCCACCACGGTCACGGTGCGCTCCAGACAGTCGGCATCCTGTTCGCAGAGGTTGTGCCAGTGCAGGCCGCTGATACCATCAAGCTGATCGGCCAGAAAGTCTTGCCACCGTATACCCAACCTGGAGCCAGGAGCACAGGGATCGTAGAGCGGATTGGCCCCTTCCGAGTGCTCGGGGTTGATGCGCAAACCAAACTCCAGCCGGTGACCAAACTGGCCGGCAATTTCAGCCGCCTGTGACTGAAAGCGTCTTTTTTGGGCAAATGAGTTGAAGACCAGATGATCACTGGTCAGGGCCAAATCAGCGATATCTGTCTCGGAAAAGGCCGCAGCAAAACTGTGCACTTCGCGGCCGAACTCCTCGCGGCCAAGCCGGGCCTCGTGGGGTGAACTGCAGCAGACTCCGTCCAGCACTTCAGCCAGTATGGGAAAAACCCGAAACATGGCAAAGCACTTCAGGGCGAGCAAAATTTTGCAACCTGTGGCTTCCTTTACCCGGGCCAAAATCGCCAGGTTGTGCTGCAGCAGGCCCTTATCCACCACATAGGCAGGCGTTGTTACCCGCCTGGGGTCAAAACGACAGGCAAAGCGTCCGTTCACGGCAGTTTCACCACTGTCCAGGGCAGGCCATGGCGGTTCAGGTCTTCCATGAAGGGGTCTGGATCAAACTCCTCCATGTTCCACACGCCAGGCTGTTTCCATTTGCCTTCCAGCATCATTTTAGCGCCAATCATGGCGGGCACGCCGGTGGTGTAGGAAATGGCCTGGGAGCCCACTTCGTGGTAGGCTTCTTCGTGGCTGCAGATATTATAGATATAGAGCTGTTTTTCGCGGCCGTCTTTTACTCCGCGCATGAGGCAGCCAATGCAGGTACGACCTTTGGT
>JAAYIE010000027.1 GCA_012744275.1 Desulfobulbaceae bacterium | reverse complement strand
CCGCAGGCTCAAACCCACGGTGCTCAACACCCATTGCTCAGAAGATTCCTGGATGGCCGCCCCCCTGGCCCGCCGTGCCGGAGTACCGCTGGTGCTGCGTACCCGCCATGTGTCAGCTCCTGTCTCTTCCACCCTCAGTTATCGTTTTCCCCATGCCATTTTAGCCTGCAGCGAAGCCATTGCCAGCCAACTCGCCAGCCAGGGAATAGCGCGGGAACGCATCAGCGTGGTCCCGACTGGTAATGATGCCGCCCGCTTTCAGTTTTCAGCTGTCCTGCGTGGCGAGCTGCGCAGCCGTTATGGTCTGGATGAAAGCGATGTTGTTATCGGTAATGTAGGATTTTTGCGGGATTACAAGGGTCATGCCTTTATTCTGGACAGCCTGGCTGCACTTGGGCCGAAGTATAAAGTGATGCTGGTTGGAGATGGCGAACTCCGCCCGACCCTTGAGGAGCAGGCCAAACGGCTTGATCTGGGCAAGCGGGTCATCTTTGTGGGGCATCAGGAAGAGCCCGAGGGTTTTTACAGCGTCTTTGATCTCTTTTTCTTTGCCTCCTACGCAGCTGAAGGCGTGTCCCAGGCGCTGGTGCAGGCGCTGTTAAACGGTTTGCCGGTGGTCTCCTGTTCTTTGCCATCCAATGAAGAGGTGCTTAAAGGAGTGACCAACAGCCGCCTGGTGCAGCATGGCGACGTTGCAGCGGCAGTAATGGCAATCAACGCCTTGGCAGCCTTGCCCAGACGCGACCCGCAGGCCATGGCTGTCCAGCATGCCGCAATCAATGCCCGCTACGGCCTGACCGCCATGGTGGAGCGTCTTGCAGCGGTGTATGCCCGTCACGGGATTGTCCTGCCATCAGTGCCGCCTGGTTAATCCCTTGAGCAACTGATCTTTTTCACCGATAAATACCAGAGCAGCTTACAGGACCCAGCATAAAGCGGGCAGTTGAAGCCAGCCTACCTTCTCCAGCTTGCGCAAAGGCCCAGGCAAGAAAGGTGGCATGGGCCACATTGTAGAGTACTTGGCTCCACTTTTCCCTGGATAATGTACGAAAAATATGCATGCGATATACAGAGACAGAGTTTTTCCTTGATCCTTACGGCTCGAACTGACGAAAATACGTGAAGAAAAACAGCCTTTGAGCCAGTATGGCGTCAAGCAGGCTGGTCGGGCATAATCCTGTTGAATTGAGGGAGCAATTCGGGCAGAATTTTGCCCCAGATATCTGTAACTGTGCAAGAGGATGGCATGACGAGTGCGCTATGGGAGAAAGGTCTGGTTGTTATTTGGGCTATGATGATGCTCGCCCTTGTCGGCTGTGCCGATACGGCGCCATCCAACGACTTGAGGCCACAGTATCCCCAAACTGAAGAAGTGGCTCTCCTTTTCCAGGCCGGTCAGGCACAACCCTCCTGCCGCGTTTTTGCCGAGCTCTTTGCCTTTTTTCCGGCAGACGTTTCAGCAGCAACCATCGCAAGCGTTTTGATGGATGAGGCCCGCGCCCGCGGCGCAGATGTTCTTCTCATCGGTCAAAGCCGGGAAAGCGCAAAAGATGAGGGGCTGTACCTGCTTTACCTGGGCCCACAGCGCGAATATGCCATGGACAGGGGCTGGAGCGACTGGATAAGCGGCTACGATATCTGGAAAAAACAGCTGGGCTGGCGCAGCCTTGGCCACGGGGAATGGGGGCGTGAAGATGTACTGTACCCTGTGCCCTTGACGGTGCAGGCAGCCCTGTTGCGTTGTCATTAAAATGCTGTTGCCTCCCAGGCTGGCGTACAAGGTGGCATACAGTTTGTTGGTTGTGGCCCGAACACGGGCTCTTTTAATGTAAAATGGAGGATGAGATGCTGACGTTTTCCTTTGTATCTTCTGTGGGCGATTTTATTAGCGCTACCAAAGTAGTGGAGCAGATTAAGGAGGTTGAAGCTGCGGCCCTGTTCACCAACCCGTGGTTTCTGGTGCCCTTTATCGGGTTAGTTGGCTACATGATGTACAAACAGGCCTGGAAGGATATTATCATTCTGGTCATCTTTATTGGTGCCTGGTATGCCTCGGGTACGGAATACATGCAGACCCTGGTTGTGGGTGATGAGCTGCAGATCGGCAAGGTACTGCCCGTGGTCTTTGGCGGTGCAGTTGCATTGGGGCTGGTGGTATATCTGCTCATCAGCCGCGATTAACGCCCTTTATCGAGTGCGTCGAATGCGATGCAGATCTTGCGCACAGAAACACAGTGAAGTCAAGCAGGTCAAGGGAGCGCCATGCAATATCGAAATGCCGTGTTCGTGGTTACTGAGGAACGGGCATGTCCTGTCTACAACGTGGGCGACGAATTTAGGGCCAGAGAACTGATGCTGCACATCAGCCGGGGCAAACCGGCCTGCCTGTCTATGCTGACCGAGCTGTTGCAGGTGCTGTCTACCGACCCGCAGGTCAATAAGGGTGTGCGGGAGAAAATCAGCCGCGGTAAATTCGAATGCGGCGGCTGCATGGGCATAATCCGGTTTGAACCCAAAAAGACAGGCGAATTTGCCACCCTGCAAATGAAATTACTGGCTGCCACCGAGCGCCGTTCAGGCTATAGCCGTGCAAATCAGGCATTTGCAACGATGCGCGACCTGGGCACTTTTTCCGAGCTTGATGATGAGCAGCTGCACGCCTTTTGCTCCATGGGACAGATACGCCAATACGAAGGGGGCGAAAAAATTGTCAGCCGGGGAGAGCCAGCCGATCGTCTCTTTATCCTGCTGTCCGGGCGGGTGGGAATAACAGGTGAGCAAGCGCCATCCGGTGCAGAACTGGTGCCAGGCGAACTCTTTGGCGAGCTCAGCCTCGTTGCCAATACGGTGTACTCCACTGGCTATCACTGTCTTGGGCCGGTATCGCTGCTTGTGCTCACGGCCAATCAATTCAAGTCTTTTCTCGGCAAGCATCCGGCCTTGCATGTCTTCTTCTATCGGCAGCTGATCAGGCGGGCTGAAAACCGGGTCAGCCACCTGGATGGCCTGAGCGCCAGTCTGAGCGGCAAACTCAGCGATGTGGTGGTAGTGGATCTTTGCCAGCTCATCAATTCCAGCCAAAAAACCGGCAAGGTCCAACTGCTGCTAGCTAACGGAGATCAGGGCGAAATCCTGTTCAATGAGGGTGAGCTGGTGGCAGCCCGGCACGGCGAGCTTACGGGCAGGGACGCCTTTTTCTCTCTGATTGGCCGGGATCACGGCACGTTCAATTTTCTTGCGGGCTTAACGCCGGAAGAAAAAAACCTGCCCGTTATCGGGGGTTTTATGAGCCTGGTAATGGAGGGGATGCAGAAGCTGGATGAGCAAGGTTCGTAAGGCAAATTCTTAAAAGTGTCTGGTACCGGAAAATACTCGCAGGACGCACCTCCAGGCACGCCTGCGCTGTATTTTCCTTGCCTCCCTGAAAACAGCTCTCATTTATGGCTGCATAAGATCCTGCCCTGTGCCTCTATTCGTGCAGTTTTACTGTTTCTCGAAAAGGAGACAGGCATTGGTGCCGCCAAAGCCGTAACTGTTGCTCATAACGGTCCGTAGCGGCGTTTCCCGCAGTTCCGTAACGATATCCATGGCTGCAGCTTCAGGCTCTATTTCCTCAATATTGGCCGAGGCGCAGATAAAGTTATGCTGCAGCATGAGCAACGAGTAGATAGCCTCATGCACACCCGCCGCGCCCAGCGAATGACCAGACAGAGATTTGGTTGAACTGATGGGTGGGCTGCTTTCGCCGAACACCTCGCGAATAGCGGCAAGCTCCACCAGATCACCGATGGGGGTGGAAGTGCCATGGGCATTGATATAATCAACCGGCCCTTGGAAATTTTCCAGCGCCAGGCGCATGCAGCGCACCGCGCCTTCGCCTGAAGGCGAAACCATGTCATGACCGTCGGCGGTGGCGCCATAACCGACTATTTCAGCATATATTTTTGCTCCCCTCCGCTTGGCCCGCTCAAGTTCTTCCACCACCACCAAACCCGCACCATTGGCCACCACAAAACCGTCCCGGTGTTTATCGTAGGGCCGTGAAGCCCGCTCGGGCCGGTGGTTATAGCGGGTGGACAGGGCACCCATGGCATCGAACATGGCAGTTTGCGACCAGTGTTCTTCATCGGATCCGCCTGCAAAAACAATATCCTGTTTACCCAGCTGAATCTGCTCCAGGGCAGAGCCAATACAATGGGAACCGGTAGCGCAGGCAGAGGAAATGGAATAACTCAATCCCTTGATACTGAAGGCATTGGTAAGGCAGGCGGAAACCGTGCTGCTCATGGTTCGGGGCACCATAAAAGGGCTCAGGCGCTTCAAACCCTTTTCCCGCATCACATCCGCCGTGGCCACCACGTTTTCAGCAGAAGTGCCGCCCGAACCGATAATCAGCCCGGTGCGCGGATGGCTGACTGCATCTTCATCCAGTCCGGCATCGGCAACAGCCTGTTCCAGGGCAATGGCTGCAAAGGCTGCGGCATCGCCCATGAAGCGCAAATTTTTTTTATCAATGTGGTCCTTCGGCTTTATTTTGGTAAAAGCACCGATTTGGGCACGCAGCCCCAATTCTTTATAAGGTTTATGATAACGGATACCGGAGCGACCATGCCGCAACGAATCCAGCACCTCGGCCAGGCTGTCTCCCAGGGAGGAGACAATACCCATGCCGGTTATAACGGCTCGTCGCATGGCTTTATCCTTTGTGATTCTGGCGGTGGATAAGAAATGGCCCGCAGCTCTGGCAGGTTGGCATAACCTCTACCGCACAGATATTCACATGCGGCGGCACCGAGCATACCCAGTGTACAATCTCAGCAATGTCAACGGGACGGAGTGGATCCGTGCCCTGGTATACCGCGCCGGCCTGGCTGTTGTCGCCATGAAAGCGGACAAGGGAAAACTCGCTTTCTGCAAGCCCGGGCTCAATATTGGTCACCCTGAGCGGCGTGTTGACTAAATCTGCCTGCAGGTTGCGGGAGAACTGTTTGACAAAAGCCTTGGTGGCGCCATACACGTTGCCTCCAGGGTAGGGGTAGGTGCCGGCAATGGAGCCCAGATTGATGATATGGCCACGGTTACGCGCAACCATGCCGGGCAAAACCAGCCGGGTAAGGGTGCAGAGCCCGCGGATATTAGTGTCAATCATGGTGTTCCAGTCTTCAAGGCTGGCCTCTGGCGCCCCAGCCATGCCCAGCGCCAGGCCGGCATTGTTGAGGAGCACATCTATACTCGCGAAGTCGGCCGGCAAACCGGCCAGCATAGCTTCAATGGAAGCCGTATCGCGCACGTCCAGAACAGCGGTGTGGGTGGGGGCGGGTGCAAGCTGTGCTGCCAGTTTATTCAGGCGTTCCTGCCTGCGGCCGGTAAGAACAAGCCGCCAGCCTTCGCTCGCGAACCGCTCCGCGCAGGCCCAGCCAAAACCGGCTGTTGCTCCGGTGATTAAAATGGTTTGTGGTGTCATAATTCCTCGTCAAGGGGTTATTAAAAAACATATTGAAAACAATGCGTTCAGAAAAAACAACAATATTTCCGCATGCTGTGGCAAATGCACAGGCAATGTTTATAGTAAACACTGTTTGTGCAGAACCAAGACGCTTATAGCGCCACTACTTTTATTTTTCCATACCTGAGGAGGTGCCTTATGAAAGAAAAAATGCTTGCCGCATTCAACAAGCAGATCAATGCAGAGATGTATTCGGCCTATCTTTACCTGTCGATGGAGGCCTATTTCCAATCCATCAATCTGCCCGGATTTGCCACCTGGATGCGCGCGCAAACCCAGGAAGAGATGATGCATGCCATGAAAATATATGACTTTGTCTTTGAGCGAGGCGGTAAGGTGAGCCTGGAAGCCATTGACAAACCGGAGTCCTCCTGGGATTCGCCTCTGGCGGTCTTTAAGGAGGTACTCAAGCATGAGCAGTATGTGACCTCGCTTATCAACGACCTGGTGGACCTGGCCATCAAGGAAAAAGATCATGCCAGCAACATCTTCCTGCAATGGTTCGTCACCGAGCAGGTGGAAGAAGAGGCCAGTGCAGATGCGGTCATCCAGCGTCTGAAACTGACAAAAGACAGCGGCCCGGGCCTTTTCATGATCGATGCCCAGCTCGGCCAACGCGTCTTTACGATGCCGGCCGCTGATGCGGTTGAATAAATACAGATACAACAAAGGGCGATCCATTGAACAGGCGGCAGCGCAAGCAAACCATGCTCGAATTGATAGGCAGGGTAGACCTTTCCCTTGAGGATGTGCTTGCCCAGCTTGCCGCCTATCAAGCCCAGGACGTCATCAATGCACTTTTCCCGGCCCTGTGCCGCACAGAAGCGCACCTGCGCTGGCGGGCCGTCAGTTGTATGGGCAGAAGTGTTGCCCGCCTGGCTGATGAAAACCCGGAGGCGGCGCGGGTGGTTATGCGCCGCTTTCTCTGGAGCCTGAACGATGAATCTGGCGGGATTGGCTGGGGCGCGCCCGAGAGCATGGCCGAGAGCATGGTTCAACACGAGCTTTTGGCTCAGGAATATGCGCACATGCTCATCTCGTACATGCGTGAAGATGGCGATGAGCTCTATCAGGACGGGAACTACCTGGAACATCCGCTTCTGCAGCGCGGCTTGCTCTGGGGTGTTGCCCGCCTGAGTTCCTGCCGGCCCCAGATCCTGCTGGAACGGAATGCAGGGCCTGACCTGCTCCCCTACCTTCTTTTTGCAGATGCCGAAATCCGCTCCTTAGCCTGTATTGCTGCCGGCAATCTGCGTCTGGATAGGGCGCAAGAACCCCTGACCCGCCTGGTCGGGGATGATGCCACAGTCAACCTCTATATCCAGGACAGTTTTATAACTACCACTGTCGGCGAGCTTGCCCAGGCAGCCTTGGACAAACTGGGCGATACGGTCTAGCCGAATGCAACCTGGCTCCAAATTTTTTCCTGCCGCTGCCTGTGCACAGTTCCAGATTGAGCCAGGCAACATCAAAGGCAACATTACCTCACTCAAGCACTTACTCGAACAGCAAGCTCCCGCCCAGGATACGCTCCTGGTGCTGCCTGAAATGTGGGCAACCGGCTTTTCCTATCCAGACACCGAGAGCTTTGCAGCTGCAACGCCGCATGTGCTTGAACTCATGGGCAAGCTGGCAGCCCAACACGGAATCTTTCTTGCCGGCAGCCTGACCAACAAAAAAGTTGCTGCAGACCTGCCCTTCAACACGCTGTACCTGGTAGGGCCGCAGGGTCTGCTTGGCCAGGCAGACAAGCAGTATCTTTTTTCCCATTGGCAGGAAGACCAGCATTACCAGCCCGGCAAAGGCAGCAGCCCCATTGACAGCCAAATGGGCTCGGTGGGCGGCATGGTCTGTTACGACCTGCGTTTTCCTGAACTGGCCCGCAGCTTGGCCTTTGGCGGCTGCCAGATATTGCTCATTTCAGCCCAATGGCCCATGAGTCGTCTGCTCCACTGGCAGACCCTGGTGCGGGCACGCGCCATTGAAAATCAGGTTTTTGTGGTGGCAAGCAATGCCTGTGGTACAAGCGGCAAGATGCAAATGGCTGGTCATTCCCTGATTGTTGCGCCAGATGGTTCTATTCTGGCAGAGGCCGAAGGAGAGGAAGGCATTGTTACGGCCAGACTCGATCTGCAGATGCTCAAAGAACAGCGCCGCCTTTTCTGTCCGCCTGGCGAACGGCCCTGGCGCTTCCATGATACCGCCAAGATTTCCACCCTTGAAGAGCTTCTTCCGCGCCTGGCCGCCGTGCGCAGGCAGGGTAGTCGTATAGCCTTTACCAACGGCTGCTTCGACCTGCTCCATGCCGGACATGTCAGCTATTTGGAAGAGGCGCGGCGGGGAGCAGATTGCCTGGTGGTGGGGCTGAACAGCGACAGCTCGGTACGTCTGCAGAACAAGGGTGATGGCAGGCCGGTCAATACCGAAACAGACCGGGCCCGCGTGCTGGCGGCGCTAGGCTGCGTGGATTTTGTCGTGCTCTTTGATGACCCCACCCCTCTTGCTCTCATCAAGGCTATTCTACCCGAGGTCCTGGTCAAGGGGGCAGACTGGCCTGAGGAGCAGATTGCAGGAGCTGCCGAGGTAAAGGCAGCGGGCGGTGAGGTTCGCCGCATCGAGCTAACTCCGGGCCGCTCCACCTCCGCCCTTATCGCCACCATTAAGAACAGGGTAGCGCGTTAATTTTAGTTCGCCAGTCAGTTACTCCGCTGGCTCTCGCACCGCGTGCAATCCTCACAGCAGGCCGCCAGCCCCACCCTTTTCGTCTTATTGCCAGAAGCCGCACAAAGAGTACTTGACTCAAGTTACCATTACTCCTCCTTGCGGCCAGCCATGGGCGTATAGGTACAACCCATGAGCCCGCAGTATTCGCCCACATATTGGGCCTCGGGCCGGTACAGGGCTGGTTTGCCCTGGGCGTCGGCAAATTTTTCCTCAATTACATGGGCGCACCAGCCAGCAATGCGTGCCACGGCAAAGATGGTGGTCATCAGGTCAAGCGGAATGCCCATCATGTAATAGACCGGGGCACTGCAAAAATCCACATTGACCTGAATGGTGGTTTTACCTTCAGCTGCCAATCTGGCCAGCGCAGCCTCCTCCACCTCGCAGGCAAGGGCTGCCCAGCGTGAACCGGTATCCTTAT
>JAAYIE010000026.1 GCA_012744275.1 Desulfobulbaceae bacterium | reverse complement strand
CCTGGTGATAATATTCATATCACTGCGGAGCTGATCACCCCGATCGCCATGGAAGCAGGTCTTCGTTTTGCGATTCGTGAGGGTGGGCGTACAGTTGGCGCCGGCGTGGTTAGTGAAATTGTGGAGTAATTTTCTTTCACCCTTGCTGCGCAAGGGCGTGTTTTTAACAAGCAGCCGGGCATAGCCCCGGCTGCTGTCACTCTGGCGGGTACAAAAATGAGAGACAACATAATTCTCGCTTGTCTGACATGCAAGCAGCGCAATTATACGACTTCAAAGAACAAGAAGACCGTGCCGCACAAGCTGGAATTGAAGAAATACTGCCCGTTTTGCAAGAGTCATACGGGGCACAAGGAAACCAAGTAACGCAGGCCAGTAGCTCTAACGGTAGAGCACCGGACTCCAAATCCGGGCGTTGGGGGTTCGAATCCCTCCTGGCCTGCCATGCTATGTCTGCAAAGGATTGTGTCCGAAATGCTGCGTATTGCATAGTGCTATGGCAAACAAGAAACTGAGTAGGGGAAAAGGCACCGCTGGAGATGCTGCCAAGGGCGCGATCGAAGCGAATAATGGTGCGTGGTTCAAGCCGGCCAATATTCGCAGCTTCCTGCAAGAGGTAAAGGCGGAGTTTGGTAAAATTGTCTGGCCCGTCAAGAAGGTGACTGCTGGCTTGACAGGATTCGTGCTTGTGCTGGTCATGGTGTTGTCTCTTTACCTCGGATCGGTGGATCTGCTCCTTGGTAAGCTGGTCACCCTGATTTTGAAGTGAGCTTTTTAGGATACGGATAGTCGCATGGCAAAGAAATGGTACATCGTCCATACGCACACTGGCTTTGAGAGCAAAGTCAAAGCGGCCTTGGAAGAGCGTATCCGGATGGCGCAGCAGGAAGATTTTTTCGGAGATATTCTTATCCCTACCGAGCAGGTAGTAGAAATGGTCAAGGGTGCCCGTAAAACTTCAGAGCGCAAGTTCTTTCCCGGTTATATTCTGGTGAATATGGAGATGAACCAGAATTCCTGGCATACGGTGCATGAAACCCCACGGGTCACTGGTTTTGTTGGCATTAACATGAGCAATGCCGGCGGCGACAGTGAAATTTACAATAAAATTCCCTCTTTGAGCGACCGCGAGGCTGAAAAGATTATCGGTCGTATTGAGGAAGGTGCTGCCAAACCCAAGCCCAAGGTTGTGTTCAGCGAAGGCGATCAGGTGCGGGTTACCGACGGACCTTTTGCAAATTTCCAAGGCGTTATTGAGGAAGTCTTCCCTGATAAGGGGCGCGTGCGGGTAATGGTCTCCATTTTTGGACGTTCAACCCCGGTGGAGTTGGAGTATATACAGGTTAGTAAGAATTAGTGTGATTGGTACCAGGCAGGTGTCGAAAGGAGACAGTCATGGCAAAGAAAATTCAGGCATATATTAAGTTACAGATACCTGCCGGCAAGGCGAATCCATCGCCGCCAGTTGGTCCGGCTCTTGGCCAGCATGGTGTGAACATCATGGATTTTTGCAAGGCTTT
The DNA here is from genome assembly GCA_012744275.1 of Desulfobulbaceae bacterium. Taxonomy (GTDB): domain Bacteria; phylum Desulfobacterota; class Desulfobulbia; order Desulfobulbales; family Desulfobulbaceae; genus Desulfobulbus. Next base: position 15,076 of record JAAYIE010000026.1, on the reverse strand, counting down.
TAATGCGCAAACGCAGGCACTAGGTGACACCATTATTCCGGTGGTCATCACAGTGTACTCCGACCGTTCTTACTCATTCATCACCAAATCCCCGCCTGCATCTGTATTGCTGCTCAAGGCGGCCGGACTTGGCAAGGGGTCCAGTAATCCCAAGAAGGAACGTGTGGCAGAGCTGAGCCGTGACAAGGTGCGTGAAATAGCAGAAATTAAAATGTCAGATCTCAATGCCTATGACATTGAACATGCCATGCGCATTGTTGAAGGAACGGCCAGGAGTTGTGGTATCACCGTTGTCCAGTAGGCGGTGTCGTTAAATTCGATTGTACCTGCGCCGGCCAAGTCTAGCCTTGTGCGCCAGGGAGAATGAGGTGGATTATGCCAAGACGTGGAAAATTATACAGAAACGCGGTTGCTGCAATAGAGCGGACCCGCACGTATGATCTGAATGAGGCACTTGATTTGGTGTTGAAAGCCAAGTATGCCCGTTTTGATGAGTCAGTTGACATTGCGGTTCGTCTGGGGGTTGACCCTCGCCATGCAGATCAGATGGTGCGTTCCAGTGTTATCCTTCCTCATGGTACCGGTAAAACCGCCAGAGTACTTGTCTTTGCCAAGGGGGAAAAAGAAAAGGAAGCCTTGGATGCGGGTGCGGATTTTGCAGGTTCCGATGAATTGGTCAATAAGATCAAGGAGGGCTGGCTTGAGTTCGACAAGACCATCGCCACGCCTGACATGATGGGTGAAGTTGGTAAGATAGGTCGAATCTTAGGTCCGCGCAACCTGATGCCCAATGCCAAACTCGGTACGGTGACTTTTGATATTGCCAGGGTAGTTGGCGAAATCAAAAAAGGCAAGGTTGACTTTCGTGTTGACAAGGCAGGGGTTGTGCATGCCGTAGTTGGCAAGGCCTCTTTTGGCGTTGACAAATTGCAGGAAAATGTACTGGCTTTTGTTGATCGACTCATTCAATTGAAGCCTGCTACCAGTAAAGGCATTTATCTGCGTACCATATCTCTATCGAGTACCATGGGGCCTGGTGTAAAAGTCGATCCCCTGCAGGTGCGTGGACAGATTAAAGGCGCATAGCCATTCCTGTACAATGGGAATGGTCATCAAATAGTAATTTATTGTTGTACAAGAAGTATTCTTATTAGTTGGGAAGGTCAAAGACAGCAGGTACGGAAGTTTAATGGCTGCGCAAAGCGTACCACCTGCCGAGGCCAGACCGGTTAAGGTTATACCGGTATTGTCTGCACTCCACTCTGCTCTTTTTGGCTGGCTCCCGATTTGAACAGGAGGCCCACGTTGGAACGTGACAAAAAAAATGAAGTAGTCAGTGCCTTAGGCGATTCGTTTTCCAGGGCTAAAATTGCCGTGGTTGCCGAGTATCGCGGTCTGAAGGTTGCGGATCTCGAAAAGCTGCGCAGAAGTTTGCGTGAACAGGATGCCCAGATTCAGGTGGCGAAAAATACCTTGCTGCGCATTGCAGTCAAAGGAACGCCGTATGAGAGTTTAAGCGACTCTTTTTCCGGATCGACTGCCGTGGCAGTCGGTTATACGGAACCGGTTGGGCCGGCAAAGGTATTGGCTGCCTATGCCAAGGAACACAGCGCTTCGTTTGCCATTCGCTGTGCCGGGCTGGAAGGTAGCCGCATCAGTGCTGATGACCTGCTCGCCCTTTCCAAACTGCCGGGTCGTGAAGAACTGCTCGGCAAACTGCTTGGTACCATGGTTGCTGTTCCAACTGGCTTCGTCAGGGTACTTAATGCAGTGCCGCAGAAACTTGTCTACGCGCTGACTGCAATCAAAGAGCAGAAAGAAAACCAGTGAAATATGCCCTTGGGTAGGGCCATTTCGTAATCGAGTATTCCAGGAGGAAAGACAATGGCAGTAAGCAAGGAAGAAGTAATTGAATTCATCGCCAATATGAGCGTTCTCGAGTTGTCCGAGCTGATTAAGGAACTTGAGGAGAAGTTTGGCGTATCCGCCGCCGCGCCGGTGGCCATGGCCGCTGCTGCAGCTCCTGCTGAGGGTGGCGCAGCAGCAGCAGAAGAGAAGACAGAGTTTGATGTTATTTTGACCGGCGCGGGTGACCAGAAGATCAAGGTCATCAAAGAAGTGCGTGCTGTCACATCCTTGGGGCTGAAGGAGGCCAAAGACTTGGTCGAGGGCGCACCTGCGCCTATAAAGGAAGGCGTCAGCAAGGATGAGGCAGAGGCCATCAAGAAGCAGATTGAAGAGGCTGGTGGTACCGTCGAAATCAAGTAATTTTTCCAGTCGCCGGTATCTCTACTCCGGCGCATCTCAGCGCATCAGGTAACGCTATCGGGCTTGTTCAGCCCAATAGCGTTCCTGTTTTTGCGTCTTTTTTTGGTGCCCATGTGCCATCCCTTATTTTATCTGATTGATTTTTCAAATCTATTACCTTTCTGCCATCCGGTAGAAGAGTCGTGTTGAGGGAAGTATGGAAAGAATACGGAAGAGTTTTGCCAAAGCCAGCCAGATAATGGAGCCGCCGCATCTTATTGCCATGCAGCGGGAATCTTACGAGCATTTTCTGCAGCAGGAAACTGCACCGATGGACAGAAAGAGCCAGGGGTTGCAGGCAATATTCCAAAGCATCTTTCCCATTACCGATTTTAATGAGCTCTGCTCACTTGAATTCGTGCAGTATGAATTTGGGGAATCCAAGTACACGGTGGTGGAGTGCCTTGAACGAGGTATGACCTATGAAGCGCCACTCAAAATTACCGTGCGTCTCATTACCTTTGACGTGGACGAAGAAACCAAAGCTCGATCTGTACGCGACATTAAAGAGCAGGAAGTGTTTCTTGGCGCTCTGCCCCTCATGACCCAGGATGGTGTTTTTATTATTAACGGCACCGAACGGGTTATTGTGCACCAGCTGCAGCGTTCTCCTGGTCTCTTTTACACCCATGATAACGGCCGCTCCCACTCATCCGGCAAGCGCCTCTACTCGGCGCGCATCATTCCGGTAAGGGGCTCCTGGCTTGATTTTGAATTTGATATTAAGGACATCCTCTACGTACGTATTGACCGACGTAGGAAGCTGCCGGTCACCGTGTTGCTGAAGGCCTTGGGATACAACGAGGAAGAGCTGCTCAACCTGTTTTACCGGGTAGATACCATCCATGTCCAGGATACGGGTTACAGCATCGCTCTGGATACGAATTCCTTCATTGGGCAGCGTCTGTCACAGGACATCATCGATCCTGCAACGGGAGAGATTGTTGCCAAGCGTGGTAAAAAATTTACCAGGGCGCTCGCCAAAAGAGTGGAAGAGGCGCAGATTACAGCGCTGCCGGTTTCTGAGGAAAGCCTTATAGGCCGCTTTTTTGCCCATGATGTTGTTAATCTCGAGACCGGGGAAGTACTTGCAAGTTGCAACTCCGAGCTTACGCCGGCCTTTTTGGAAGCCGCCGCTGCCGCTGGTCTTACCAGCTTTCAATTACTCTATATTGACGGGGTCAACTACAGTGAATCCTTCCGCAGCACCCTGCAGGTCGACAAAATCAAGGATACAGATGAGGCTTTGATCGAAATTTACCGGCGTCTGCGCCCCTCCAGTCCTCCAACGCCAGAGGTAGCAAAAGGCTTTTTCGACAGCCTCTTCTTCTCTGACTCCACTTACGATTTGTCCGAGGTCGGCCGGTACAAAATCAACACCAAGTTGGGCTTGAACATACCCATTGAAGATCGCACTTTGACCAAGGAAGATATCCTGGAGAGTGTAAAGCATTTGGTGCGCATCAAGGATGGCCTCAAGGACGGCGATGATATCGACCATCTGGGTAATCGTCGGGTGCGTACCGTGGGTGAATTGTGTGAAAATCAGTACCGCATCGGGTTGGTGCGCATGGAGCGGGCGATAAAGGAGCGCATGTCCATGCAGGAACTGGAAACCCTGATGCCGCACGATCTGGTTAATCCGAAACCCGTGACCTCGGCCATCAAGGAATTCTTCGGTACGAGCCAGCTGTCCCAGTTTATGGATCAGACCAATCCACTGTCGGAAGTTACCCACAAGCGCCGGCTTTCTGCCTTGGGTCCGGGTGGTTTGTCGCGGGAACGTGCGGGTTTTGAGGTGCGCGACGTTCACCCCACCCATTATGGACGCATCTGTCCGGTGGAAACACCCGAAGGCCCGAATATAGGTCTGATTGTTTCTCTGGCCACCTACGCTACGGTCAACCCTTACGGTTTCATAGAGACACCGTACCGATTTGTACAGGAACGTCAGGTTGCAGAAGAATACAAATACCTCTCTGCTTTGCAGGAGGAAAATCAGATTATCGCCCCTGCTGGCGTGCGTCTGGATGAAGGCCATTTAGCCGATGATTTTCTCATCGCTCGACATGAAAGCGAGGTCACGCGGGTCGCTGCCGAAGATGTGACCATGATGGACGTGGCTCCCAACCAGATGGTATCTATCGCGGCTTCACTGATCCCCTTTCTGGAGAACGACGATGCTAACCGCGCCCTGATGGGCTCCAACATGCAACGCCAGGCTGTTCCTCTTTTGCAGAACAGTGCGCCCTTAGTGGGAACCGGGGTGGAAAAATATGTGGCTCGCGATTCTGGAGCCTGTCTCCTGGCCGCAGGAGATGGAGTGGTTGAAGAGGCCGACGCCAACCGGGTAGTCATCCGCTATGACGAGCCTGGCACTGATGGTTTTGAAACCGGTATTGGTGTGTACCGGCTACTGAAATACAAGAAGTCCAATCAAAATACCTGTTTCAACCAGAAAGCTGTAGTTCTGCCTGGTGAGCGGGTGATCAAAGGCCAGGTACTGGCAGATGGGCCGTCAACCGAATCCGGCGAGCTGGCCTTGGGAAAAAACGTCACCATCGCATTCATGCCGTGGCGGGGTTACAACTTTGAAGACTCCATTCTGGTGAATGAGAGGATGATCAAGGAAGACACCTTTACCTCGGTGCATATTGAAATTTTCGAAACCATGGCCCGCGATACCAAGCTGGGCAAGGAGGAAATCACCCGCGATATACCCAACATCGGCGAGGAGGGGCTGCGTAATCTCGATGATTCGGGCATCATCCGCATCGGCGCTGAGGTAAGGGCAGGGGATATGCTGGTGGGCAAGGTCACGCCCAAGGGAGAGACCATGCTTTCACCCGAGGAAAAGCTTTTGCGCGCCATCTTTGGAGAGAAGGCAGGTGATGTGAAGGACTCTTCCCTACGGGTACCGCCGGGAGTGGAGGGTGTGGTTATTGACGCCAAGGTCTTTTCGCGCAAGGGCGTGGATAAGGACGAGCGTGCGCTCATGATCGAGGAGATGGAAATCGAGCGGATTAACCGGGATATGGAGGCCGAACTCAGCAGCCTGAAAAAAGGTGTGCGCAAAGCCCTGTCTGCCCTTTTAGAAGGTCGTACTGCCAAGAGCGATGTGAAGGACAGGAAGGGGAAGGTCATCCTCAAGCTGGGTAAGCAACTCAGTGCCAAGGTGATCAATCAGGTCGCCTTTGTCGAACTGCACGCTCTGGATTTCGCCGAAAAGGCGAAGTACGAGGATGAGATAAGCGCGATTTTTACCCGGCATGCTAACCAGGCTAATCAGGTGCGCAAGCGCTATCAGGGCATTGCCGAGCGCATGGAAAAGGGCGACGATCTGCCTCCGGGTGTGGTCAAGATGGTTAAAATTTACGTCGCTACCAAGCGAAAGCTGGCGGTCGGCGACAAGATGGCCGGACGACACGGCAATAAGGGTGTGGTGTCAAGATTGCTGCCCGAAGAGGATATGCCTTTTTTTGCCGATGGCACCACCGTTGACCTGGTGCTCAACCCCCTGGGCGTGCCCTCCAGAATGAACGTAGGTCAGGTGCTCGAGTGCCACCTTGGTTATGCTGCCAAAAAGCTTGGTGAGCAACTCGAGAGCATGGCCAAAGCTGGTGAAGTCGAGCAAGCCAAGGCTAAATTACAGGCCCTGTACAGTAAGGAAGAGTACGAACGCCTGACCGATGGCCTTGATGACGATGAATTGCTCGATTTTCTGCGCAAGTATGTCCATGGAGTCCATATGTCCTCGCCGGTTTTTGACGGCGCCTCCGAGGCGGAAATTCGCAAACTTCTGGTTGAAGCCGGTGCTGATGAAATTGGCCAATCTGTCCTGTACGATGGACTGACCGGCGAGGCCTTTGCCAACAAGGTAACGGTGGGCACCATGTATATGCTCAAGCTGCACCACCTGGTGGCCAACAAGATTCATGCGCGCTCGACAGGCCCGTATTCGCTGGTAACACAGCAACCCTTAGGCGGCAAAGCTCAGTTCGGCGGACAGCGTCTGGGCGAGATGGAGGTGTGGGCCATGGAAGCCTATGGCGCAGCCTATACGCTCAAGGAGTTCCTGACGGTCAAGTCTGATGATGTCGAGGGGCGCACCACCATGTACGAAAAAATCATCAATGGCAGCAACTTTCTTGAAACCGGAATGCCCGAATCCTTCCATGTATTGGTGAAGGAATTAAAGGGGTTGTGTCTGGATATTGAGCTGTTGGAGTAGGCGTATCGCTCTATAGGGGCCAGCAAGTGACAGTCATTGATGTGAATAAGATATAGGTGACAAACGTGGAAGATCTTTTCAGTTTTTTTGCCAAGCCCAAAGAGGCTCTCAGCTTCAACAAGGTCAAGATATCCCTCGCCTCGCCGGAAAAAATTCTGGAGTGGTCCCATGGTGAAGTGAAAAAACCTGAGACCATTAACTACCGTACTTTCAAGCCGGAGCGAGACGGTCTGTTCTGTGCCAAAATTTTTGGCCCAGTCAAGGATTACGAGTGTAATTGCGGTAAGTACAAACGCATGAAGCACCGTGGTGTAGTGTGCGAAAAGTGTGGCGTTGAGGTTATCCAGTCCAAAGTACGTCGCGAGCGTCTTGGTCATATTGAGCTTGCCGCTCCGGTTGCCCACATCTGGTTTTTGAAAAGTTTGCCTTCGAAGATCGGATCAATCCTTGATATGACTCTAAAAGAGCTGGAGCGTATCCTCTATTTCGAATCCTATGCAGTGATATCCTCTGAGGTGGAGGAAATGCCCATGGGCACCATCCTCAGTGAGGAGCAGTATCGCAAGGCCCTGGAGGATTACCCGGATAAATTCCGGGTGGGCATAGGCGCTGAGGCTATTCGCGAGATGCTGGCTTCGCTTGATCTGCCACCCTTGTCCGAAACGCTTCGACAGGAAATGCGGGAAACCGGCTCTGCTACCAAGCGCACCAAACTGGGCAAGCGGCTCAACGTTGTTGAGGCATTCCGTGATTCCGGCAACCGGCCCGAATGGATGATTTTGGAAGTCATCCCTGTGCTCCCACCAGATTTGCGGCCGCTTGTGCCCCTGGAGGGTGGGCGTTTCGCCACCTCTGATCTGAATGATCTCTACCGTCGGGTCATCAATCGTAACAACCGCCTGAAGCGCCTGCTTGAGCTGGATGCACCGGATATCATCATCCGCAACGAAAAACGCATGCTGCAGGAGGCCGTGGATGTACTTTTTGACAACGGTCGTCGGGGGCGCACCATCACCGGGCCGAGCAAAAGACCGCTAAAATCGCTCTCAGACATGCTTAAGGGCAAGCAGGGACGGTTCCGGCAAAACCTTTTGGGCAAACGGGTGGACTATTCTGGCCGTTCCGTCATTGTGGTGGGCCCGCACCTACGATTGCACCAGTGCGGTCTGCCCAAGAAGATGGCACTTGAGCTGTTCAAGCCCTTTATCTACAGCCGTCTGGAACAGAAGGGCCATGTGAGCACCATTAAAAGTGCCCGCAAAATGGTGGAAAAGGGGGCGAAGGAGGTGTGGGATGCCCTGGACGATATTGTTCAGGAGTATCCGGTTATTTTGAACCGTGCACCAACTCTGCACCGGCTCGGCATGCAGGCCTTCGAGGTGTTGTTAATCGAAGGCAAGGCGGTGCAACTGCATCCACTGGTCTGCGCTGCCTTTAATGCCGACTTTGACGGTGACCAGATGGCGGTGCATGTACCCCTGTCGGTGGAGGCCCAGGTCGAGGCCCGGGTGTTGATGATGTCCACCAACAACATCCTCTCACCTGCCAACGGCGGTCCCATAATTATTCCCAGCCAGGATATTGTGCTCGGCTTGTATTACATGACCCGTGAACGCTTTGGCGTAGCCGGAGAAGGGACGGTGTTTGGTTCTCCGACCGAGGCCCGTGTAGCCTATGATCAGGCCGTGGTACACATGCAGGCTCGTGTTCGGGTCCGGATCAAGGGGAACATGGTGGATACCACTATTGGTCGTTTGCTCGTTGGTGAATTACTACCCGATTCTGTGCCCTTTGCCCTGGTGAACAAGGAACTCTCTAAAAAAGAGCTGGCCTTCCTCATCGACTTCACCTATCGCCATGCCGGCACCAAGGAAACCGTGATCCTGGCAGACCGGCTCAAGGATATGGGTTATGAAAACGCCACCCGTGCTGGCATTTCCATTGCCATCAACGACATGAAAATTCCTGTTGAAAAGGAAGACTTTGTCGAGGCTTCGGAGCAGGAGGCGGCCGAAGTTGAGCAGCAGTATGCTGGTGGCCAGATTACCGGCGGCGAAAAATACAATAAAATTGTTGACATCTGGACCAAGGCCACCGACAAAATCACCAAGGAGATGATGAACGAAATGTCGGTTGAATTTGCCACCGACAAGCATGGCAAGTTACAGGAGATCAAAAGTTTCAACTCTGTCTACATTATGGCAGATTCTGGGGCGCGTGGCTCCAAGGATCAGATCCGCCAGCTTGCGGGCATGCGCGGACTCATGGCCAAACCCAGTGGCGAGATCATTGAAACACCGATCAAGGCCAACTTTCGCGAAGGTCTCAGTGTGCTTGAGTACTTTATTTCCACCCACGGTGCTCGCAAGGGTTTGGCGGACACGGCGCTTAAGACCGCTAACTCCGGCTATCTGACCAGACGTCTGGTGGATGTGGCCCAGGACTCCACTATCGTTATGCAAGATTGCGGCACCATGCAGGGCACCATGGCTGAGCCCTTAATCGAAGGTGGTGAAATTATTTCCCGTATCGGGGAGCGTATCCTTGGCCGTGTGGCTCTGGATGATGTCATTGATCCGATTAGCAAGGAAGTTCTGGTGGCTGCTGATGAAGAGATTACCGAGGACAAGGTGGAGGCCATTGAGGCTGCCGGTATCGACCGGGTGATGATTCGTTCCGTGCTCACCTGCGAGGCCAAACGCGGGGTTTGCGCCATGTGTTATGGTCGCGACCTTGGCCGAGGTCACATGGTCAATATCGGCGAGGCAGTAGGCATTATTGCCGCCCAATCCATTGGCGAGCCTGGCACCCAGTTGACCATGCGTACCTTCCACATCGGTGGCGCGGCGCGCGGCTCCATTGAGCAGGCGGAAATCCGTACCCAGCGCGGCGGCCAGGTGTGTTATAAAAATCTGCATGCCGTACAGAGCGCCCATGGCCATGATATTGTCATGAGTCGTAGCGCTGAAATTTTCATCCGTGACAGTCAGGGGGCGGACAGGGAGCGTTTTCCAGTGCCCTACGGCGCAACCGTTATAGAAATAGAAGGCAAGATGGTGGAGCCTGGTACGATCATTGCCCACTGGGACGCCTTCTCCTCCCCGATTGTGGCGGAGGTGGGTGGAATCATCAAATATGGTGATGTAGTCGAAGGTGAAACCATGTCGGAACGCATTGACCAGGTCACCGGCAAAACCAGTAAGGTTATATCCTCGGTGGGAGCTTCCAAGCAGGTCAACCCGCGCATCAGCATCAAGGATAAGCGCGGTAAAACCATGAAACTTCCTGATGGCCAGCTGGTCGCCCGCTATCCGCTGCCAGTGGGTTCGATCATCACTGTGGGCGAGGGCGAGGAGATTGGCGCCGGTCATGTCATTGCCAAGATTCCTCGCGAGACCACTAAAACCAAGGATATTACCGGTGGTTTGCCACGGGTTGCGGAACTCTTTGAGGTGCGCAAGCCCAAAGAGCAGGCGGTTATCAGCGAAATCAATGGTCGGGTTACCTTTGGCAAGGATCTCAAGGGTAAACGCCGGGTCATTGTAGTGCCGGAGGTGGGTGAACCTAAGGAATATCTTATTCCCAAGGCCAAGCACATCACCGTACATGAAAATGACCATGTTGAGGCTGGTGATCCCCTTATGGAGGGTATTCGTCTGCCCAATGATATTTTGCGGGTGAAGGGCCGGGAAGAGCTGGCGCGTTTCCTTGTCAATGAGATTCAGGAAGTGTACCGACTCCAAGGTGTGAAGATCAATGACAAGCACATTGAAACCATTGTGCGCCAGATGCTCAAGCGCGTGCGCATCACCCACGTGGGCGACTCCCAATTCATGCTGGATCAGCAGGTGGAACAATGGAAGTTCCGCGAGGAAAACGAACGGCTTCTTGAGGAAGGGTTGCAGCCCGCTGCTGCCGAGCCGTTGCTGCTCGGCGTGACTAAGGCGTCACTCTCCACTGATTCCTTTATTGCTGCGGCTTCGTTCCAGGAAACGACCAAGGTATTGACCAACGCGGCTATGGCTGGTCGAGTGGATGATCTGTCCGGGTTAAAGGAAAATGTTATTATGGGCCGGCTTATTTCGGCGGGCACTGGCTTGCGCAGCTACCGGGTGAAACAGACTGAATAGCAAATAATGCTTGCATTAAACTGGATTTTATTTTATATCATTACTCTTACGCTTTTGACGTCGACTTTTGTTTTTTGAGAGCAGGTATGGCTCTGTAGCCACGAAGGAGTTGTTGCATGCCAACGATTAATCAGCTGGTCCGTAACCGGAGAAAGAAACTGAGTAAGCACTCAGCCACGCCGGCCTTGCAGAACTGTCCGCAGAAGCGCGGGGTTTGCGTGCGAGTGTATACTACCACGCCGAAAAAACCCAACTCGGCTCTGCGCAAGGTTGCCCGTGTGCGACTGACCAATGGCATTGAGGTGACGTCGTACATCCCCGGTATTGGCCATAACCTGCAAGAGCACTCGGTGGTGCTGATTCGCGGTGGCCGTGTTAAGGACTTGCCCGGTGTGCGGTATCATATTGTTCGCGGTACCTTGGATACCTTGGGAGTCAATAATCGCCATCAGGGTCGTTCTAAGTACGGGGCGAAGCGGCCGAAGTAAATTTAAGCGCAGGGGATAGGATTATGCCAAGAAAAAAGATACTGGACAGGCGTTCTGTGTTGCCGGATCCGCGTTTTAATTCCGTGTTGGTGGCTAAGTTTACCAACAGCCTGATGTGTGAGGGTAAGAAAACAGTTGCCCGCAGGCTTTTTTATGATGCCATGGAAATTATTCAAAACAAGGTGAGCGATCAAGAGCCGCTCGCAGTGTTTGAAGAAGCCATGGAAAATGTGCGGCCCCGTGTAGAGGTGAAGAGTCGTCGCGTAGGTGGCGCAACCTATCAGGTGCCCGTGGAGGTGCGGCCGGAGCGCCGCAATGCCTTGGCCATTCGTTGGATCATCAACTATTCCAAGGGTCGTTCCGGTCAGTCTATGTCGGACAAGCTGGCTGCAGAATTGTTGGATGCTTACCACAATCGTGGGGCGTCGGTGAAAAAGAAGGACGATACCCATAAAATGGCCGAGGCTAACAAGGCCTTTGCTCACTATCGCTGGTAAATTACCTTGAAATGTGCACCTCTGTAGTTGACAGCCGTAAGCGGCTTGTGTATACAGAGCAGCATTTTTTCGGATTAGGCCGAGCGAGTATGAACTGGAAGGCAGGCAGACGATGTGGCATTGATGGAACCGTTGGCGAAAATTCGCAATATCGGCATAATGGCGCATATCGATGCCGGCAAGACCACAACAACCGAACGCATACTTTTTTATACCGGTCGTTCACATAAGTTAGGAGAGGTCCATGATGGTAATGCGATTATGGACTGGATGGAGCAAGAGCAGGAGCGGGGCATAACCATATCGTCGGCTGCGACAACGTGCTTTTGGGCAGGCCATCAAATTAATATAATAGACACCCCTGGCCACGTTGACTTTACTGTTGAGGTGGAACGGAGTCTGCGGGTTTTGGATGGAGCGGTCGCGGTTTTTTGTGCTGTAGGAGGTGTGGAGCCGCAATCGGAGACAGTGTGGCGCCAGGCTGACCGGTATAAGGTGCCTCGCATTGCCTTTGTTAACAAAATGGATCGGATCGGGGCGTCTTTTTCTGGATGTCTTGACGAAATGAAAAGCCGGTTGGGAGCGTCACCGGTAGCATTGACCCTGCCTGCAGGCAGTGAAGACGCCTTTGTTGGAGTAATAGACCTTGTCAAGCGGCGATTGCTGCGCTTCAAGGATGACTCCTTGGGTCAGGAAGTAATCGAAGAACCTGTGCCCGACACCTATTTAGAAGAATCATCGGCCGCCAGAATGCAGCTTCTCGAGAAGTTGGCCGACTTCGATGAGAAGCTCATGGAAAAGTATCTCAATGATCAGGAGATAACACCTGACGAGATTCACTCCGCCTTGAGAAAGGCGACCCTGGCCCTAAAACTTGTGCCGGTGTTGTGCGGCTCAGCCTTTAAAAATAAAGGTATACAACCGCTATTGGACGCCGTTGTCCGCTATCTGCCTTCGCCGTTGGATATACCTCCGGTTGAGGGAGAAGGCAAAGATGGGCAATTGCTTTTGCGCCACGCTGATAGCAAGGAGCCGCTCGCGGCCTTGGTGTTCAAACTGCAAAGCGATGCGTTCGTTGGCAATCTGGCCTTTGTTCGTGTGTACTCTGGAGTGCTTGCCCTTGGGCAAAAACTTTACAACCCACGACAAAAAAAGTCGGAAAAGCTCTCAAAGCTGATGAAGTTGCATGCCAACAAGCGAGAAGAAGTGCAGCAGCTGAGCGCGGGAGACATCGGAGCTCTGGTGGGTCTAAAGTTTACCCGAACCGGTGATACACTCTGCGGCAGTGGCGACAGTATAGTTCTTGAGAGTATCAGTTTTCCGGAGCCGGTGATCGGTATTGCCATTGAGCCGAAAACTAAGGCGGATGAGGGTCGCTTGCGAGAGAGTTTGGATAGGGTTGTCCGTGAGGATCCTAGTTTTCGGGTTTCTGTAAGTGATGATACAGGGCAGACTATTATTTCCGGCATGGGCGAGTTGCACCTTGAGGTCGTTGTCGATCGCCTGATGCGGGAGTTTAAGGTGGCGGCCAATGTCGGCAAGCCTCAGGTTTCGTATCGCGAGGCCCTTGCGCATAGTGCACGCGCCGAGGGGCGTTTTGAAACGCAGGGGGCAGGTAAGGAACAGTACGGCCACGTTGAGATTGAGCTTGGGCCAGCCGGACATGGTAAGGGCAACAGCTTTGAGAGCAGTGTTCGCGAGGAGGAGATTCCGCCGCTTTTTATTGAGGCCATAAAGAAGGGCGTCTTGGACAGCCTGGATTCGGGGCCTCTGGTCGGATATCCCCTGCTGGATGTTAAAGTACGCTTGATTGGCGGCTCGTATGACGAGGAAAAATCTACAGAGATGGCTTTCGGTGTTGCAGCGACCATGGCCTGCCGCAAGGCTGCGGCAGAAGCCGGTCCGGTTCTGCTGGAGCCGCTGATGAATTTGGAAATAATCACCCCTGATGAATACCTTGGGGATGTTATTAACGATCTGAACAGAAAAGGCGCTCAGATCAATAAGGTTGAGGCGGAAAAGGGCGTGCAGATTGTTGCAGCCAAGGCGCCTTTGGCTGAAATGTTCGGATATTCGACGGATCTCCGCTCCAGTACCCAGGGAAGGGCGACATTCACAATGCAGTTCAGTGAGTTTGCCGAAGTTCCCGCGCGACGTGCTGAGGCAATCATTCATAAGATTCGTGGTTTTTAACTGGCAGCAGGACAAAAGGATTTTTTGGAAGGGGTATACCGATGGCGAAGGAGAAATTTGAGCGGAAGAAGCCGCATGTCAATGTTGGTACGATCGGTCACATTGATCATGGTAAGACGACCTTGACGGCGGCGATCACGCAGGTACTGGCAAAGAAGGGTCTGGCGAAGTTCATCGACTACAGTTCGATAGACAAGGCGCCCGAAGAGAAGGAGCGCGGTATAACCATTGCTACTTCGCACGTGGAGTATGAGACTGCGAATCGTCACTATGCCCATGTGGACTGCCCTGGTCATGCGGACTACATCAAGAACATGATCACCGGTGCAGCCCAGATGGACGGTGCAATCCTGGTTGTCGCTGCAACCGACGGCCCCATGCCGCAAACCCGTGAACACATTCTCCTGGCGCGTCAGGTTGGTGTCCCTGCTATAGTTGTGTTTTTGAACAAGTGCGACATGGTTGATGATCCTGAATTGATAGAACTTGTTGAGATGGAGTTGCGGGAGCTGCTCGACAAGTATGATTTTCCTGGTGACGAGATTCCGATTATCCAGGGGTCAGCACTCGAGGCACTGAATGCCCCGGATGATCCGGAGAAGTCTAAGGGCGTGCTTGAGCTTATGGATGCGGTTGACAGCTATATTCCTCAACCAGAGCGTGCGATCGACAAGCCGTTTTTGATGCCGGTCGAGGATGTGTTTTCCATTTCCGGGCGCGGTACAGTTGCCACGGGCCGTATTGAGCGTGGTGTTCTCAAGGTGGGCGATGAGGTTGAGATTGTTGGTGTTCGCCCGACCGAGAAGACGACCTGTACAGGTGTTGAGATGTTTCGCAAGCTTCTTGACGAGGGCCAGGCCGGTGATAACATTGGCGCACTGCTTCGTGGTGTAAAGCGCGAGGAGGTTGTACGTGGTCAGGTTTTGGCTAAGCCAGGTTCTATCAAGCCGTATAAAAAGTTCAAGGCTGAGGCCTATATTCTGACCAAGGAAGAAGGCGGTCGTCATACACCGTTTTTCAATGGTTATCGTCCTCAGTTTTATTTTAGAACCACTGATGTGACCGGTGTCTGCACCCTTGATGAGGGGGTAGAGATGGTTATGCCTGGTGATAATATTCATATCACTGCGGAGCTGATCACCCCGATCGCCATGGAAGCAGGTCTTCGTTTTGCGATTCGTGAGGGTGGGCGTACAGTTGGCGCCGGCGTGGTTAGTGAAATTGTGGAGT
>JAAYIE010000025.1 GCA_012744275.1 Desulfobulbaceae bacterium | reverse complement strand
TGACGATAATATCCGCGCCAATGTTGAGGTAGCCCACATCATCCGAGGCCGAGCCCTCGCAGATGATGGTCGCACCCGGCTGCCCCATGCAGCCCAGGCGCTGACCCACCGGGCCGCGCACGTGCAGGGTCAGCGGTTCCTGCCGTGAACCCAGGCGCATGCCGATATTGTGCTGGCCATAGGATTCGAGGGTAAGCTCGCTTCTGCCTTTGGCTGCACCGCGCACCTCTGCTTCAAAGTCCTTGGAGGATAGTCTTTTGTTATCGGCATCTCTGCCGTGAATGATGAGCATGGTCTGATCCGGTTCATTCATAGGAATAGTGTCAACAGCAATCAGCAGACATGGTGGATCTTAAGCCGCTCGGCCATGGCCGCGTCGTCAATGCCCAGGGCGTCGGACATGCCAATGGGCAGGCTCTGCGAGCGGCCAAGCGGGGCCATGATTTTCTTGATTTCCGTGCGGATGGTCATGAAGGTTTCGGCCACCCGTTCCGCCACCTGGTCAGGATCAAGCCTGCGGAACAGTTTTTCGTTCTGGCTGGTGATGCCCTTGGGGCAGATGCCAAGGTTGCACACGTTGCAGCGGCCCATTTCATTGCCCAGGCAGCCTGCGGTGGCCTGCATGATATATTTGCCGATATGCACGCCGGATGCGCCCAGCATGATGAGGGCCATGCCGTTCTGGGTGATATTGCCGTTTTTGCCAATGCCGCCTGCGGCAAAGAGGGGGATTTCATTCTGCCTGCCCTGACGTACCAGATCCAGGTAGCAGTCGCGCAGGTTGGAGGCAATCGGGTGGCCGGTGGTATCCATGCTGATGTTGTAGGCCGCGCCGGTGCCGCCATCAATGCCGTCAATAAGTAAGCCGCCCGCATAGGGATTGCGCACCAGGTTGTTGAGCACTGCCTTGGCCGAAGTGCTGGCCGAAATTTTCGGATAGACCGGCACCCGGAAACCAAAGGCCATGGACATAGTCTGGATCATTTTCATGACGCTCTCTTCAATGGAGTAGAGCGTCTGATGCACGGGCGGCGAGGGCAGATCCACCCCTTCGGGCACGCCGCGCAGACGGGCGATGAGCTGGCTCACCTTGAACCACATCAAAAGGCCGCCATCACCGGGTTTGGCGCCCTGGCCATACTTGATTTCAATGGCAGCCGGATCGCACTGCATTTCCGGAATGGCGCGGATGATTTCATCCCAGCCAAAGTAACCTGAGGCGATCTGCAGGATAATGTATTTAAGGTAAGGGCTCCGTAATACCCAGGGCGGACAGCCGCCTTCACCCGTGGCCATGACCACCGGAATGCCCAGCACCTCGTTGCAGTAGGCCACGCCCTGCAAAAGGCCGAGCCACATGTTGGGCGAGAGCGCGCCAAAGGACATGGAGCCGATGACAAAGGGGAAAATTTCCCGGGTGGGCGGTATCCACTCGCCGCTCATTTTTCTGCGCAGATATTCCTCGGGCGAGAGCACCCGGCCAAGAATGGTGTTGATGTTGAACTCATGGCGGCCCGCATCAAGGGCCGGATCAGTGAGCATGGAGATGCGGCCAAAGGAGATGCGGTCCAGCACGGTTTTTCCGGGAGCATTGCGCCTGCCGCCGCGCTTGTAGGCCTCGCCCGCCGTGTTCAGGTGGAAATTGCTGCGATGCTCGTTGTTGTTGGGATGCGGACCAATGGCCTCATTGGGACAGACCATGGCGCACATGCCGCAGCCGATGCAGCGCTTTTCAATGGAAGTATGCTGCCGTATGCCGACAAAATGACGGTATTCGTTGCCGCGCTTTTTCTGGAGCACATCCAGCTTTGGCATGCGCTGGCGGCGATAGGTCAGGTGGATAGCTCCGGTGGGGCATACCGAGGTGCATTGACCGCACAAGGTGCAGCGGTCTTCCCGGTGGGTAATGACCCAGGGCAGGTCGTGGTAGGTCAGGCTGCCAGGGGTAGAGTACAGGGATCGAGCTGAGACCATATGTGGTAATCCTTGCGGTCAGGGGGGATGATAACGGTATGTTCGCGCATGGGTTGAAAATCAAGCGATGGGTCACGGTCAGGCACCAGGGCGGCCACGCCGCACATCTCCGATGCCATGGCCCAGGCGCCCGGACGACCGCCCACAGTGGCTGGGCGCATCTTCTTCTGATCCATCACCAGCATGCAGGTCTCATCGGGCAGGGTGGCAATAACAGCATTAGGTCCATCAATGATCAGCCTGCGGCATACGGTGCGCAGGCCCTTGAGGAACTCACCTTGGGGGTGCTGATCCAATTCTTCGTTTTTGAGGGGGGTGATCACATGCTTGTACAGTTCCAGCGGCAGCTTGAGGCGGCGGGTGACGTAGTGGAGGATGTGGGCAAAGACCTCTGAATCACTGTGGTAGCCAATATAGCCCGGAATATTTTTTCCTTCCAGCCACTCGCGGATGGGGACAAAGGCGGTGTTTTCGCCATTGGTCATGGTGGCTATGCCCTGGATAAAGAAGGGGTGGCAGGCATAGAGGTTGATGCCGTAATTGGTGTTCTGGCGACCCTGGGCCATGACTACCCGCGCTTTGAGACGGCCGTCGGCAAGGCCCAGGGCATCGCCCACCTGCAGAGGCCAGCCCACTTCTTTTAATGTAACTACATCGCGGTACAGGGAGAAAACCGTAATTTCACCACGGTTAAGTTCTTCATTTTGGCGGATCGCCAGGCGAACCCTGAGGAGATTATCATCAATCTCTTCGCAGCTCAAAGCATCCCAGGTTGCCGGCATGCGGTAGACCCGCACCAGGTAAACGAACCGGTCCTGGGCTTCGATCAACTCGGGTCTGCGCTCAAATTCGTGCACATAGCGGATTTGAAAACCCTGGCTGCCCATCCAGTCGGTGAGGCGGTGGAAGGCCGCCTCGGTATGGGCAATGCCTGATAGCACTACATGGTGGGATTTGAGCCGGAAATCCTCAAATTCCACTCCGCGCAGCAGCAGTCCCAAGCCGCTACCATCATACCCCTCCTGCATGGCTTCCATGGCGGTGAGCACATCATAGGGAGAGAAAGCCTCATCAGCGCTTCGTAAAGCCAATCGGCACATACGCGCTCCTAAAAAATATATGAAGATAGAAACCGGCAACCTCGGTTGCCGGAAAGAGACTGTCGCTAATCCGCGCTAAGGGTGTTCTGCCCAGGGGATGGCAAAAAAAAGTAAGGCGCGAAGGGGAAAAAACCGTGAAAGGAATACAGCTAGCGGGATGCAGCTAGATAGAGAACCTAGGTCTTTCAAAGGATACAAGCACCTCTACGGCGCATCTGTGCGGAAAAAAGAGGTAGAGAGCAAAAACGCTTAAAATCAGGCGTTATTGTCGGGCTTATCTGTGTCGATGGACTTAGGTTTGTCGTCGCTTTTGGTGGCTTCCTTGAAATTCTTGATGCCCTTGCCAATGCCACTGCCAATTTCCGGCAGTTTGCCGGCCCCGAAAATAATCACGATGATAACCAGGATGATTACCAGCTCAGGCATGCCTAAACCAAACATATTGTCACCTCTAAAAGTAGGTCTGTACGCTGTAAATAATCTAACATAGCACTATTGAGAACTGCCTGTCAATTGACAAGAAAAAACTATTGTCAGCACAATATATGTGCACAAAAGGATCGTCCTTGGGCAGCTACTTTATTTCATTTCCATGCTAAAATTCTATAAAAATCTTTTTTGGCAGCTTTGGCAAATGCCCGCAGGGCGGTCGTTGCATACCGTACGTCTACGTTTGCATCCACTGCCTTCGGTAACGAACGTTATTCAAGAAGGTTGTCGTTTTGCGATGGCTGCGGCAATCGTATTCGCCTCCTCCAAGATGGCGTTTTCATCCAGGGTCAGCAGTTTGCGGTCCTGCATGAGCAGGCGGCCATTGACCATGGAATGGACCACATCGCTGCCCTTGACCGCGTAGACCAGGTGGGAAACCGGATGGTAGAGCGGGGTCAGGTGGGGCTGATCTAGATCCACCACAATGCAGTCCGCCTTTTTACCCACCGCCAGACTGCCAATGCTCTGTTCCGCGCCAAGCACCGTGGCCCCGCCCAAGGTGGCGCAGTGCAGCGCCTGCTGAGCGCTGATTGGCAGGGGATCACGTCGTCTGGCCTTGTGAATTTTGACCATGCAGTTCATCTCGGCAAACATATCCACCGTGTTGTTGGAGGCGCTGCCATCCGTGCCCAAACCCACAGAGACTCCGGCGGCCAGCATGGTGTCTATCGGCGCTATGCCCGAGCCCAGCTTCATGTTGGACTGCGGGCAGTGTGCCACCTTAACTCCGCGCTGGGCCAACAGACGGATTTCTTCCTCATCCAGCATCACACAGTGGGCAGCAATGAGATTTGGACCCAGTACGCCGAGCTGCTCCAGATGTTGTACCGGGCTGAGCCCATAACGCTCGCGGCAGGTTTTGTCTTCTTCTTCGTTTTCCGCCAGATGGATAGCCAGGCACAGATTTTCCCGCCGGGCCATGTCGGCAACACGGACAAGCAGGCTGGGCGCGCAGGTGTAGACCGCATGCGCCACCGCTGTCATCTCGATGAGCGGATGCTCGCGGTAGCGGTCAGTCAGTTCCTGGCACAGGGCCAGACCGTTTTCCAGCTCGCCATAGCTGGGCGAGGGAAAATCATAGATGGCTTCACCGAGCCAGGCGCGCATGCCCGATTCTTCCACCGCCTCTGCCACTGCACCAGCAAAGAGGTACATGTCGCAAAAGCTGGTGGTTCCCGAGCGGATCATCTCGCACAGTGAGAGCAGGGTACCAGTGTGCACCATTTCAGCGGTGAGAGTGGCCTCCACCGGAAAAATGTATTCACTCAGCCACTGCATGAGCGGCAGGTCATCAGCCAGACCGCGGAAAAGGCTCATGGCTGCATGGGTGTGCACGTTGATAAGACCCGGCATGATCAGGCCATGGGGGCTGTGCAGCTCTTCAGCCTGGGGAAAGCGGCTTGACAGTTCTTTGCGTGTACCCAGCGCCAGGATGCTGTCGCCTGCAACCAGGAGCGCGCCATCCTCAATAAGCGAACGTTCCTCATCCATGGTGAGCAGGTATTGGCCGCTGAGCAGGAGTCCAGAAGTTGCGGTCATGGTGTGGGGCATTCCGGCAAAGATTCGATGAAATGCAGGATAAGTTGTCGCAGCCGGGGTTCGGCAGCCTGGGCAGCTGCTACGATGTCTTCTATACGGATGGGAACGAAGTTGTCCGGATTGTTGATATTGGCCACCACGGAAAGAGCCGCCACATCCATGCCAGCGTGCAGGGCAGTGAGTACTTCCGGTACCGACGACATGCCCACTGCATCCGCACCAATCATGCGCAAAAAACGGGTTTCCGCAGGCGTCTCCAGGCTGGGACCAGGCACACAGATGTATGTGCCGCTGCTCACTTCGGCAAATTGCAAACTAGCTGCGCTGTGCAGAAGCAAATTGCGCAATTTTTCGTCGTAGGTTTTAGAGCAGTCAGGAAAGCGTTTGCCCCAGGCGTCAACATTGGGGCCGCGCAGAGGGTTATCGGGTAGGAGATTGATATGGTCAGCCACCACCATGATGGTGCCTGGCTGGAATGTCGGGTTAAGGCCGCCGCTGGCATTGGTGATCAGCGCAATTTGTGCGCCCAGGCGTGACAGCACCCGGATGGGGAAGCCCACCCAGCGGGCGCTGTAGCCCTCATACCAGTGGAAACGGCCCTGAAGAATGGCGCAGTGCTTGCCTGCCAGACGACCAATGACCAGGTTGCCGCTGTGGCTGGTGACGGTTGATTTGGGAAAATGAGGCAGCTCGGCATAGGAAAGGACCATGGCTTCTTCCATGGCCTCGGCCAGATCACCCAGGCCGGTGCCAAGTTGGATCACCAGATCAAACGGAGCTTGAACACTCTTGGCCAGAAAATCAGCGCAGGCCTCAACCTGCTCTTGGTATGCATTCATGTTGTCCTGATCAATCGTATGCATACGGACAAGGTTCTGGCAAGTTATGCGACCAGGGCGTGGGCGGTGACAAAGCGCCGCACTGCATCCACATCAGCATCAAGGATTTCGCAGCGACTTTCCCGGCTGTTCAGATCAGCCAGGGCTGGCGGCAGGGGCGGTTCGCTACCAATGGCCTTGGTCACGGCAGCGCCGAATTTAGCCGGATGGGCCGTGGCCAGGCAGATCACTGGCCGCTCGCTTCTGCAGACCATGGCAGCCTTGACCCCAACCGCGGTGTGCGGATCGAGCAAATAGCTGTGGGCCCGGTGGAAGCTGGCGATGGTGGCGATGGTTTCCTCTTCTGAAACGGAATGCGAGCGCATATCCTGGGCGGTGCGCTCCCGAAAGTGAGACAGATCAAGCTTGCCGGTTTGGGCGAACTGTTCCATGTCGGTCCGCACTTTACCGCCATTGCCCTCATGCAGATAAAAGAGATAGCGTTCGAAGTTGGAGGCTATCTGGATATCCATGGAAGGACTGCTGGTGGCAACCACCTGGCCCCTGGAATAATCGCCCTTCAGGACAAAGCGGGTGAGCAGGTCATTGGCATTGGTGGCCAGAATCAGGGTGTGCAGGCAACCTTCTGGTAAAAGTTGTTTAGCAATATAGCCAGCAAAGATGTCGCCGAAATTACCGGTGGGCACGGAGAAATCCACGCTATTGTGACCTTTTTTGCGCAGCCTCAGATAGGAGTAAATGTAGTACACCACCTGGGCCAGCACCCGGGCCCAGTTGATGGAATTGACCGCACCGAGCTGGTGTTGATCGCGAAAGTCAAGGTCGTTGAAGATAGCCTTAACAATGCTTTGCGCGTCATCAAAGGTGCCGCGCACCGCGATATTGAACACATTGGCGTCCAGCACCGTGGTCATCTGCAGTGCCTGCAAGGGGCTGGTTCGGCCGTGGGGGTGCAGGATAAAGATGTTGATGCCCTTTTTGCCACGCACTCCGGCAATGGCAGCGCTGCCTGTATCGCCTGAGGTGGCACCGAGGATGTTCATGAAGCCGCCGCGCTCAGCCAAGATATAGGCAAACAAGTTGCCTAAAAGCTGCAGAGCCACATCTTTGAAGGCCAGGGTCGGGCCGTGAAAGAGTTCGAGTATATAGAGCTCGCCCACCTGGCGCAGCGGAGTAACTTGCGGATGATCGAAGCGGGCGTAGGCCTGCTCGATCAAATCTTCCATGTCTCGCTTGGGGATATCGTCAATGAAGAGGGTAAGCACCTCCAGAGCAAGCTGCTGGTAGCTCAAGCCTTGCCAGCGGTTAAGGGTTGTGTCGTCGACCGTTGGCAAGTGCTCGGGCAAGAGCAGGCCGCCATCCCTGGCCAATCCCATCATAACCGCATCTTTGAAGGCAAGCGGAGCTGTGTCGCCCCGTGTACTGATATAGTGCATAGTACACCGTTCTGCCCGCTTACCTGTTTCCAGGAAAAGGGCAGATGAAAGAGTTAAGGTAAATTCAGAACCTGGTTCTAGGCGCGGTTTTAACCGTTTGGTCTGGAATGGCAACATTCAGTTCCAGCACCTCGCAGTCATCTTTTCTGTCCAGGGAAAGGTTGATTTGATCTTCCTCAACCTGAATGTACCTGCGCACCACTTCCAGGATATCTTTCTGCAGCTGGGGCAAAAAGTCTGGCGACGTTGGGCGACGGCCCCCGTGTGCAACGATAATCTGCAGCCGCTCCTTGGCGATTGAGGCTGAAGTCGGCTCTTTTTTGCGAAAGAAAGAAAACAGGCTCATATTACTCCTTTCCAAAAATTCTGGAGAGTAGTCCTTTTTTGGGAGCGTCCAGGAACCGGTGGGGCAGGTTCTTGCCGAGGAACCTGTCGACAATGTCAAAATAGGCCTCGCCAGCGTCATTTTCCTCACACAGGGTGATGGGGACGCCAGCGTTTGAGGCAATTAACACGGTCTTGGATTCCGGCACCACGCCCAGAAAGGGAATGGCCAGCACTTCCTGAATATCTTCGGCGCTGAGCATGTCGCCCCTGTTGACCCGGGTGGGATCGTAGCGGGTAATGACAAGATGCACCCGCACCGGCTCCAGTTCCTCTTCGGCCCGGCGGGTCTTGCTGGCCAGCATGCCAATCATACGGTCGGAATCCCGCACCGAGGAAATTTCCGGATTGGTCACCACCAGGGCCTCGTCGGCAAAGTACATGGCAGCCATTGCCCCTTTTTCAATACCGGCGGGCGAATCGCACACGACAAAGTCGAAGCGTTCCTGCAACTCGGCAATGACATCGCGCACGCCCTCGAAGGAGAGAGCATCTTTGTCCCTGGTTTGCGAAGCTGGTAGGATAAACAGGTTGTCTTGGCGTTTGTCCTTAATCAGGGCCTGATTAAGCGAGCCTTCACCCTGGATAACGTTGAGCAGGTCATAGACGACCCGGCGTTCACAACCCATGATCAAATCCAGGTTGCGCAGACCGACATCGAAATCGACCACCACAGTTTTATAGCCTCTTTTGGCAAGGCCTGCCGCAAAAGCGGCACTGGTCGTGGTTTTGCCGACCCCACCCTTGCCGGAGGTGACCACCACAACAGTGGCCAGATTTTGCCCCTCGCTCGGGGCCGAGTTTTCTTCGTTCATGGGCATCAAAGCAGTAGGTGCATAGTTGAGTGTAGAAATGCGGTTCAGGGGCCAAGTACCTGAAAACGCAGGCCCGAATTTGACCAGCTGGCAGCGAAACTCTGATTTGCCACCCACCGTGGCAGTTCTTCATTCACCACATATTCGCCCGCAATGGCCAAGAGCTCCGGATTGCCCTGCAGGGTAAAGATACGCGCATTGGTATCGCCATATATTCCTGCCAGCGCGCGTCCGCGCAGGGCGCCGTACACGTGGATGTTGCCGGCGGCAAACAGTTCTGAGCCGGCATTAACCGAGGCCAGCACAATGAGATCGCCGTTGGGAGCACTGATTTGCTGACCTGCTCGAACCTGTTGGGTCACGATCATGGCCGTTTCTGTTGCGGGCGAAGGTGCAGATCCGGGCCGATCGTTTGCCGAATTGCGGGCGGGTGTAGCGGAAGTGGCGCGGCTGCGCTGCTCCGTTTGCCACCGAGACTCGGAACGGTAGAAAGATTCACGCCCTGGCTCGGGCTGGGTGGATTGCGCGGACTGTACAGATTGTCGGGAGGCTCCCTGCCTTGCTGTGGTTTGTGTGGTGCTAGTGCGATGTTCAGCGGGGGTGCGCTCCGGTTGCGCTGTTGTGTTACTTCCCTTGCTTGCTGTGGACACGCAGAGTAGACCAGCTTGGCCGATACGATCTTTTTGCGCGCTATCCGCGCCCTGTACACCCACTGGCATTAGGTTTGCGCCGTGCAGAAATCTGAGCAGGTAGGAAAAATCAAGCATGTCCTGCGCGCTGGCGTCCAGGGACGCCACATCAATGACCACCGGTGCGCTGACAAGAAAAGCGCCAGCCTCGTCAATGACTTCTTCAAGCTGAGGATACAACAATCTGGGGTCACTGTTTTTCAGGTGCAGCACCACCACCGTAAGTGCGCTGCCCTTCAGCTCTACGGCCTCATGTGGTGATGGGGAGGATTGTGCGTGGTGCATGAATGCGTGTCCGGCTGCTCAGATTGCAATATAATTTCTACTCCACATCAAATTGCTCGTAAGTAAGGGTATCGGATAACAATGCTCCTTGAAGTACCAGCATGTACATCTGCGTCGCATTTTCCTTGCCTCCTTGAAGCAACGTTGAACTGGAATCGGAAAGGCTATAACCACGGATAATTGCGTGTGAGGGCATGGCGAAATACAATTGGTGTTTGGCACCAATTTTCCCAAAACGTTCTTGCTTGTGCTGTTAGCCCTTGTTCTTAGCCGTCTTTTGACGGCTTTGACGGATACTCGTCAGAGGTACCCCAGCGCACGCCGGTAATGCTTCCCCTTAGCCCATCACTGAAATCTACAATTAATCTATAATTATCAGAATTGGGTTGCTACTATCGCCTGTATTGCATTTTTTCGCAAGTCTTGATCCACCTGCCAGTTACCCATGTGTCAGCCAAGTCGTTGCACCAATGCTGGCAAGGAGTCACTTTCCAGACCAGCGCACAGGATTTTTTAGACCAAACAGGGAAAACTTCTTGGCTGGTGCTTGTAGTGGGTGAATACCATTCTGGCCCAGGGCTGAAGAGGCAAACTCCTGCCCTTGAGTTGGTGGGCCGCAATATGGAACTCAGCCCAGAACTGGCCAGCGGGACCTTCAAGTCATCAATGCAATGTTCAAAGTTCAAAGGGCGGGGTACCCGCCCTTGTCTGCTGAAGCGTCTGCTCCATTTTTTTTAGAGGATGGCGGCGTCTACTTATCCATGTTGGCCAGGGCGAACTCCCAGTTAATCAGTTTATTCAGAACAGCCTTAACATAATCGGCGCGGAGGTTCTGGTAGTCGAGGTAGTAGGCATGTTCCCACACGTCGATGGTGAGCAGCGGTTTAGCGCGGGTGGTCAGAGGAGTATCAGCGTTTCCAGTTTTCCTTACGGCAAGTTTGCCGTCCTCCAGCACCAGCCAGGCCCAGCCGCTGGCAAACTGGGTGGTGGCAGCAGTGGTCAACTCTTTAATGCAGGTCTCTACATCACCAAAGGCGTCCTGCATTTTTTTCTTCAGCTCTTCAGGCGGCTCACCGCCACCATTGGCCTTGAGGCTGTTCCAGTAAAAGGTGTGGTTCCATACCTGGGCGGCATTGTTAAAGATGCCACTTTGTTCCTTGTTGCCGGCCGTGGCTTTGATGATGTCTTCCAGCGTTTTACCAGCTAATACACCATTGGCAATAAGCTTGTTGAGATTAGTCACATAACCCTGATGATGTTTGCGATAATGGAAGCCAATGGTTTTTGCTGAAATGACTGGTTCCAGGGCATTGTCGGCAAAGGGCAGGGCGGGCAGGGTGATGGGCTGGGCATGTGCGGAGCCCGGGAATCCGCCCAGTGCTACTGTTGCAGCCAGAGCAGAGGATGCCGCCAAAAAGGTGCGGCGATCGATACCGTTTACTGCGGGTAAATTGTTCTCTTGCATGAGGCCTCCTCTTTGTGGGATGACGGGTATTGCGAACTTCCCAATCGTGGGTACTTGCCAAGGGAAGAAGCTTACAGAAAACTTACAACCAGTGGATTGATCGGTCAAGCATGGCAGGAACGCCACCCTTATCACCCGGGGTAAATCCGAAGACCTCCTGCCAGATGGTATCATTTTCCATGCAGAAGTAGAGGCAGGTTCGGCCAGCGGCATGGCGCCTGAGCTCGCGTACAATAACCCGATACATCTCCACCCGTTGCTCCCTGAAGTAGCGTCGTTTGCCGTCGAGACCATCGATAAAGGGTTGATAGAAGAAACGGGAGGCTGGAAAGCGGCTGGCTGCAATTTGCTTTAGACTCGGCAGGTAGCGCAGCGCGCCCAGGCTGATCCAGGCTATGGCCTCTGCAGGCACTGTATTGAAAAGGGTGCGGATGGCTTGAGTATACGCTTCCTCCCAGCCGGGATGCAGGATAATCGGGTCAAAATGGAAGGCCAAATGATAGCCCCAGGAGGCGCAGAGGCGGGCAGCCTCAAGCCTCTGTGCTAGGCTTGCGGTGCGCAGTTCCTCCCGCTGCATAATGGTCGGGCTGTTGAGTGACCAGGCCACGATGGTGCGGCCCTGGTGATCCAGATGCTCCAGGTTGGCGATGTTGGCGCTTTTTGTTTTTAACTCGAGTACAGCGTTGGCTTGCCCAGCGATAAAGGGAACAAGTTTGATGCTGAAATGGGTGAGGTTGTCAAGGGTCAGGCTGTCGGTAAACTCACCGGTGCCGATTCGAAAGATGCGTTCAGGTTCTGCACCAAGGCTGGCGCTCAGTTCTGCAAATAGATCGTCAATATTGACGAAAAAACTGAGCCACGGATTGTTCAGGTACGATTGCAGGATGCAGTATACACAGTCCATCGGGCAGTTCATGCCGATGTTGAGTACCTGGTAATCGCAGCAGCGATATTCTTTTGTGCCCGGGCAGGGCTTGAAAAAAGCGCCCCGGTTGCGGCAGAGCAGCAAGTGGCGCTTGCCTGCACTCAGATTGCCGGGATAGGTGCCGGTAATATCCGGATAGTCTCGCTCGCCGACCACTTGCACCGGCAGACCGCTTCGGGCGATGATTTCCTGGGTGTAGGCCAGGTCAAGGCAGTCTTCGGCAACATGGAGCTGGCGGATAATGCCGGCCGGGTCTGGCGCTGGATACAAAGTATTATTCATGGAGAAATGCTGCGGGGCAGTACTGCGCTGCCAGGTTGAGGTAGTATTTGCCTTCATCATTTCTGCCGTGCTTGATACAACCGCGGCCGTAAATGGTGCATTTATAGGCTAGTTCACTGTGGGCGGCCATGTTTTGTCTGCGGCTGAGTTGGCCGGCGTCGAGCAGGCTGATAAGCGAGCGGATGCGGTACGCATCCATGCCCATGCGATGGAGGGCGGAGAGCTGATCTGGCCTGCCGCCATCTCTGCAGGTTAGCGCCTCTGGTACGAGCAGGAAAGGCTCTTTTTGGGCAACGCGCAGCCAGAAATCATAGTCTTCACAGCAGGGCAGGCTTGTATCGAAGTCGCCGTAGCGTTCAAATAGCTCTTTTCTTGCCATCATGGTTGACATGGCCACCACACACCTGCGCAGGCTGCGCATAAAGATATAACCGCCGGGGGGATCATGTTTTTTTTTCTGATTAACCCGTATGCCGCGTCTGTGCCAGATTTCACGGGTATGGGAGATGAGATAACTCGTCCTTTCCTGCATGGCTGCCACCTGCAGGGTAAGTTTGTTGGGTAGCCACCAGTCGTCGGCATCGAGAAAGGCAATAAGGTCGCCCCTTGCCAGCTGCAGCCCTGTATTTCTGGCTGCGGCCGCCCCCCTGTTTTTCTGGTGTATCACATGAAGCGGCACAGGAGCCCGTGCTCGGATCTCCTTAAGCAGGGCAGCCGTGCTATCCTCTGAGCCGTCATCCACCACAATTACTTCACTTGCAGGCATGTTTTGGCTGAAAACGGAAAGCAGAGCACGAGGGAGCAGATGTGCCCGGTTATAGGCGGGAATAACCACCGAAAGCATGGCGTCAGCTGTACCTCAGCCGCGGGCAAGCAGCCTGCCTAGCGGCTATTGTACACGATTTTAGCTGCCGTTTGACTACGGACATGTTATATAATACTATTTTATTTTCCTTAGATGCCATTGATGTCCTGTGCTGTTCGTCCCACAGCATTGCCCTATTGTAGAGCACCCAATTCGCATGTTTACCGATATCCTCATTAACGCCACTACCTACGAGAACCGCATCGCCTTGATGGAGAACGGTTCGCTCAGGGAGTTCTATATTGACCGGCCAGCACAGAAGGGTCTGATCGGCAATATTTATCTGGGCCGGGTGGTACGGGTGTTGCCGGGTATTGACGCGGCCTTTATTGATATTGGCTTGGAGCGTACGGGTTTTTTGTATGTGGATGAAGCGGTGTATGCCCTGGCAGACAGCTACCGGCACCTGCACTCTGAACAGCAGAAACAGTTGGGTTTACCCGGAGAATTTCCCCACGGCCTTACCATAGACAAGATCGTGCGGGAAGGACAGGAGATTTTGGTGCAAATCGCCAAGGAACCCATTGGTTCCAAAGGTGCACGCCTTACCTGCAACATCACGTTGCCCTGCCGTAACTTGGTGTACATGCCGCTGACTGATCATATCGGCATTTCCCGCAAGATAGAAGACGAGGCCACTCGACAGCAACTGCGCGATCGTATTGAAGAATTGCGGCCGCCCGGAGCTGGCTTCATCATGCGCACTGTGGCGGAAAATACCTGCAACGAAGAGCTGGAAGCCGACATGGAATTCTTGCTCCTGCTCTGGGACGAAATTCTGGCCAAATCAAAAAAAGCAAGTGCTCCAGATCGGATTTACAAAGATTTGGACATCATTCTCCGTACCGTGCGGGATTTTTTCACCGACAATATCAATGAAGTCGTAACCGACAACCGCGAGGTGTACGAACAGCTGGTATCGTATGCCAAAAGCTTTATTCCGCACCTGGAAAACAAGATCAACCACTATAACGATGATCTACCGCTGTTTGAGCGCTACGGTATCGAGGCAGACATCAATAGCGCGCTTGACAAAAAGGTATGGTTGCGCTCTGGCGGCTATATCGTCATCGAACCCACCGAGGCACTCACCGTTATTGATGTCAATACCGGACGCTATGTGCACGCCAGTGACCTGGCCGCCACCATCTTCCGTACCAACATGGAAGCAGTGCAGGAGATCGCCCGCCAACTGCGTCTACGCAACATTGGCGGTATTATCATTATTGATTTTATTGATATGGAGAGCGAGGAGCAGCGCCAGGAACTGGGCCAGGCCTTTGAAGAGGCCATGAGCGAGGATAAAAGCAAGATCAATATCCTCAAACTCTCGGAATTCGGACTGGTGCAGATGACGCGCAAACGGCTGTCCGAGAGCATCACCCAGATAATGTGCGAACCCTGTTGCTACTGCGGCGGCGATGGCATGCTCAAGTCCAGACGCACCATTTCCCACGAAATTTTCCGCAAGATCAGCCGGGATGCCCGTAAGATCGGCGGCTCCCATGTGACCATCAAGGTCAATCCCAAAATTGCCGACATGCTCCTGCACGAAGAAACGCACAGCATCCGGCATCTGGAAAACGAGACCGGCAAGCGTTTTACCATTGTTCCGGTTCCGGAATTGCATGTCAAACGCTACGATATCATCTGGAACCAATAAATTTTCTGATTAACGTCCAACAACAGGTTTTTCCATGGTACGACATAGGCGCCTAGGCAAAAGCTCCGGTGGCGGGCTGCTGCGCATTGTTTTTTTCTCATTTTGCTTTCTGATCCTGATTGCGGCGGTGGTTGCCGGTTATTTTGCCTTTGAATTTGAACGGCCATCCCTGAGCCTTGGCAATGAAATCACAACCTTAGGCAGCAAGGTAGAAGTGCCGCTGAGCGCGCAGGATAAAAAAAGCGGGCTGCGTACGATTAACATCACCCTGAAACAGGGTGAAAAAAATGCAGTGCTGTTCGAAAAACACTTTCCACGTCTGGGCTGGTTCAACAGCGACGGGACCAAGGAGTTTAGTGAAACAGTTGAGATCAAGGCCAAGGAGGCTGGGTTTCAGGAAGGGCCTGCAGAACTGACCATTACCCTGCGGGATCAATCACGCATGGGTTTTTTCCGTGGCAACAGAACAGTCAAGACCCTGCCCATTACCATTGATACCACTCCGCCCGCGGTCTCTATTGTAGATCCAAGGCGTTATATTCAACCAGGAGGCAGCGCTGTTATAGCTTATACGGTGTCTGAAGTGCCGGTGCGCCATGGCGTGCAGATCGGCAACAGGTTCTTCCCAGGCTTCCCGGGGAAAAAAGAGGGCAGCTATGTGGCCTATTTTGCCCTTCCTTGGGATGCCGTAGAGACTGGCCCCACAGCAGTGATCGCCTACGATGCCGCCGGCAATGAGGGGAAGACCGGTTTCAATGCCACTTTTAAGCCCGTACGGGCCAAGAAGGACACCCTTACCCTGAGCGAGTCTTTTTTGCAGCAGAAGATGCCTGAGTTCAAGCAGCATTATCCGGAAATGCAGGGGGACCTTCTGGAACAATATCTGTTTGTCAATGGTGAGATCCGTAAGCGCAATGCAGAAACCATCGCAAAAGTTTGTGCGAGTTCTGATGCGGAACAGCTGTGGAGCGACCGCTTTTTACGCATGCCGGGCGCTGGCCGGGCAGGCTATGCTGATCAGCGTACCTACATGTACCAGGGCAAGTCGGTGGATGAGCAAACACATCTGGGGGTGGATATAGCCTCAACCGCCCAGGCGGAAATACGGGCCGCCAATCGGGGCAAGGTGGTTTTTGCAGAGTACCTGGGCATTTACGGTAATACCGTTATCCTGGATCATGGACAGGGTCTGTTCAGCCTGTACTCGCATCTTAGCAGCATTGAAACCAGCACGGGCGTGCTGGTGGAAAAGGATCAGCGCCTTGGTCGTTCCGGTGTCAGTGGCATGGCCGGTGGTGATCACCTTCATTTTTCCATGCTTGTTCACGGTGTTTTTGTCACCCCGGTTGAATGGTGGGATCAGCGCTGGATCAATGTCAATATCAAGGCCGCTGTGAATGGATAATCCTCTTCGGCTGGATATGCTGGGGCGGCCTACGCGGTTGCGCCGCCCGCCCTTTCTGCTCTACAGTTACATTGCCGCAGAGATGCTGGCTCCCTTTTTTGCGAGCTTTGTTATCCTCTACGGCATTTTTTTTCTGGTGCAGCTCATCCCTCTTTTGGAGATAGTACTGGCCCTGCGTATAGGTCTGGGCGATTTTATCCGCATCAGCTCCTATCTCTTTCCCCATATGCTGCTCTACATCATCCCAATGGCCAGCATGGCCGGGGTGATCATAGGGTTTTCCCGCCTGGCCAATGACCGGGAAATTCTTGCCTTCAAAGCCTGCGGTGTCAGCCTTAGACAAATGCTGCCGCCGATTGTGCTCATCACCGCTGTGATTGCCACGGTAACCGGCTACTTTTCCGTACGCCTTATCCCCTTGGGCGAGCAGGGGATGAAACAGCTCATGTTTCAGCTGGCCAAGGAAAAGATCGACAAGGGGCTCAAGGAAAAAGAATTTACCGAGGCACTGGGCGATCTGGTGGTGTATGTGGATGAAATCGATGAGAACCAGGAATGGCGGGGGGTGTATGTCTCGGATATGCGTGGGCGCCTGCAACCTCTAATCACCATGGCCAAATCCGGGCGGCTCACCTCGGATGTCGAGCGGATGCAGGTGACCGTGGTGCTGGAAGACGGCACGCTCCGCAACGTTGATGATCAGGATAATCAGGTACTGCATTTCAAGCGCTACCAGTTACAGATTCCACTCCGGCCCCCCGGAGGGGAGAGTTTGGACAAACTCAGCCGCGGCGCCATGACTCAGACCCAGCTATCGGCAGCCGCCCGCGAAGTGGGCCGGCGCAGCAAGGAAGGTTTGGGCTATCGCTCTGAATACCACCACCGTCTGATTATGCCGGTGGGCTGTTTCATCCTGAGTATGATCGGCCTGCCCTTGGCACTCCAGGCCGGGCCCGGCAGACGGGCAGTGGGTGTTCCCCTGGGGCTTGCTGTGTTTGTGGGGTACTACATCACTTTTACTGTCACCAGAGTGTTGAGTGAAGTGGGCAAGCTACCCCTGGTTTTTGGAATGTGGTTGCCCAATATCCTGTTTTTTGCCTTTGCGCTGTACTTCCTGTATCGGGTTGATCAGGAGCGATCACTTTTACCAGAGCGTATCCATACGGCCCTGCTCATTCGCTACGATCACTTTGTTCGCCCTTTTTTGCACCGGGTCAAAACGAAGGCCGCGGGCCTGGTATTTCGTTTACTGGGCCGCAGAACGAGGGGCATCGGCGGCATGGGAACTACAGAGGGACTCCTGATCCACGCCAATGTGCATACGCGTACCTTCCATTTTCCGGAATGCGCACAGTATAATTCACCGCAGTGTCGTATCGAATTCAAAGATGTCAGGATTGCCCGGGATGCCGGTTTTCACCCCTGTGGTTTCTGTGCCACCCTGATGGAACAGGAAAGACAATGAATCACCTCTTCAGGTTGATTGTTTCTCTCCTGCTCCTTTTCTTTATTGGACGCAGCGTTGACTGGTCTGCCGTAACACAAGCCATCCTTGCTCTTCCTTCCCTGGTGCTTGTTGGTGCTCTGTTCCTGCAGATTGCCAGTGCCTGCGTGGCCGCATTGCGCTGGCAACTTGTCATGCGCACCTTGGCAATCCCTGCCTCGTTTTTCTTTTATCTGGCCAGTTATTTCAAAGGTACTTTTTTTAACCAGGGTCTGCCCACCAGCATTGGTGGTGACGCCCTGCGTATTCTCGATGCGACGCGTATCACCACGAGCAAGGAAAAAGCTTTTTTCGGCGTTCTCATTGACCGGCTCATGGGTGTGGCTGGTTTGATTATTCTCAATTTCGGAGCCCTGGTTTTGGGTGGCGGCATACTTGCCTTCACGGCGGAACTGTCTTTGGGTATTCTGCTGGTGCTTGCCCTGCTTGCCTTGGTACTCCTGTTTTTTCTTGCCCGTTTTTCTTTTTTTCAGCGGGGCGGAATGTTGGGTATGCTGGGCAGGCTCTCCCAGTGCTTCAGGCAGGTAAATGCAACCCCTGGGCTTCTTCTGCAACAACTGGGACTTTCCCTCTTGGTTCATCTGCTGGCCATGTTTGCTTTTTACATTCTGGCCTCTGGATTGGGACTGTCGTACCCTTTTTTCGTCTATCTGGTCCTGGTTCCTCCGGCCCTGCTTTTAACCGTTTTACCTGTTTCTTTGGCAGGCTGGGGCGTGCGTGAAGGCGCGTTGGTAGGACTTTTTGTCCTCATTGGAGCTCCGCGCGCCACCGTACTTACCTGTTCTCTGCTTTACGGCTTCAACAACCTGGTTGCCAGCTTGCCGGGCCTGGTGGTGTATCTCCGGCAGCGGGGGAAACTGTAAGGGATATCCTTTTCCACGTAGAGTATCCTGTGCGAATTGATACCATGCGGCGCATAGACCGGTGGGCGGGCATTCCACTCACTTTTATCTTGACCCAGGTGCTTTGGGTCATCAGGTTGTTTCGGTCCAATCAAGGGCAACAGCCGGCAACACGGGTTTTGTGCCTGGAACTCTCTGAAATGGGCTCCACCATTTTGGCGGATCCGGCCATGCGTAAATTACGCCGTGAGCTTGGCTGTGAACTCTATTTCGCCATATTCGCCAGTAACCGTGGCAGCTTGGATCTGCTGCAGACGGTTCCCTGTGCTAATATTTTTACCCTGCGGGCTGATAGCGTACGGGTACTGGCCATTGATACGCTGAAATTTCTGATTTGGACCAGAAAAAATCGTATTGATACAGTCCTGGATCTTGAGCTTTTTTCCCGGTTTACTGCACTGCTGTGCGGCATCAGTGGCGCGAAAAACAGGGTTGGCTTTTACCGCTTCCACAATGAGGGTCTGTACCGGGGCGAGTTGCTGACCCACCGGGTCTGCTACAATCCCCATATCCATATTGCCAAAAATTTTGTTGCCCTGGCCAATGCTCTTCTGGAAAAAGAGCCGCAGTTGCCATACTCCAAAACATATGTTTCGGACGAAGAAATTGTGTTGCCAAAATTGCAATTCAGCGAGCAGGAGCGGGCAGGAATGCACCGGCTTGTTGCGGCAAGGGCGTCCATGTATAAGAGAGAACTGCACCGCCTGGTGCTGATCAATCCTAATGCCAGTGAGTTGTTGCCACAGCGGCGCTGGATGCCGGAACGCTACGTTGCCCTTGCCGATAAAATTTTGGCTGCAGCTGAAGATGTGTTGGTTTTGATAACCGGAGCACCGGCCGAACATGCCGAGGCAGAACAGATGCGGCTTCAGGTGGGGAGTGAACGCTGTTTTAACTTTGCCGGAGCGACCTCACTGCGTGAGCTGCCACTGCTGTACTCCATCGCCTTGTGCATGGTCACCAACGATTCCGGGCCCGGCCATTTTTCCTCAATTACCGATATGCCCACCTTTGTTCTCTTTGGCCCAGAAACACCCGCCCTTTATGGTTCACTGGGCAATTCCACCCCCATTTACGCCGGGCTTGCCTGCTCGCCCTGTGTCAGTGCTGCCAATCACCGCAAAACATCTTGCATGGATAACGCCTGTCTCAAGGCAATTGCTGTAGACCAAGTTTTTGCAGCTGTAGAACCGCTTTTGTTGACAAAAACAGCAGGTGCTGACAGAGGCTAGAAATCGTCTCTCCGCGGTGCGATACTCTTTGAGGCGCCTGCAACGGCCACTGCAATTCCTGGGTTTTGCGCTGGCACTGGCTCAAGTTTGTTGGGGTAACTGTGTGTACTTCTGAGCCGTATTTGCCTCGAATCGCTGACTTTACCCCTGATCTGAAAATGAGTTTACATGTGGCAGGGCTTGTTGCCGTGAAGAAAGGTATGAATTTTGTGCAGTCGCAACTTCGTAGCCTGGCTTGACCAGGGTTGCCGTAATTGCGCTTTGGCCCAAATGGGGAAATGGTGGCGGTTTAAGGAAAACAGGTATTGTGGAGCGGGTGGGAGATTGATCAAAGCGAAAAAGGGCGGCCAAACTCACACCGAGCAAATAGATGATAGCGCCAGACCAGATGACGTCGCTGAAAAAATGACCGCCCTGGGAAACACGCATCACCCCGATCAGAAGCCCCCAGCTTAGACCGAGAAAAAGGAAGCATTTTGATGCATGAGGTTGTTGCTGGCGCAGGAAAAAGTAGGGCAGCATGAGTGAAAAGGCAACAGCGGCATGGCCGGATGGAAAAGCGCCATTGTGTTTGCCTGTTCCCTCTTCCCAAAACTGAGCATAAG
>JAAYIE010000024.1 GCA_012744275.1 Desulfobulbaceae bacterium | reverse complement strand
AGTTTTTTCATACCAACACATATACATATATCCTGGTGAAAGTTGCAAATCCCGTTATACGGTGTTCACTAGTACTTCAGCAATTTGTAATTTTAATATTTGCACATAATTTACATGGATATGGCGATCCTGAATACATCGCATCTCCCTCCGCTCATGCATCTGTATCAATCCAATCGTCTGGAGCGCCTTTTTGATCAGTTACTGGTCACCTGTACCACCGCACCCCTGGATGATCCCTTTACACGCGAAATCATCGTGGTACAGCATCCGGGTATGGCACAATGGATTTCCAGACAATGGGCACTAAGTACAGGTATTGCCAGCTGTCTGCATTTTCCTCTACCGGCTCGGGCTCTCGGTGAACTGTACGCACGGCTGGACCACACCCCTCGAAAGAATGAGGCCTGGCAAAGCCCGGTGCTGCGCTGGCGCATTCAGGAGCTTTTACCCACATATAAGGATCACCCGGCCTTCCAGACTCTGCGCGACTACCTGCATACCAGCCCTAGCCCAGAAGACGATGCAACGCGGGCATTCCAACTCGCAGGGCGTATCGCAGAGGTATTTGATCAGTACCTGATTTACCGCCCAGACCTGCTTCTGCAGTGGGAGGACAGGCCCGACGAAAAGGACTGGCAGGCCGTCCTGTGGCAACAGCTCTGCCAGGGACAGGCTGCACATCAGGCCCGGCTTCACCAGCATTTCCGTACTTTGCTCGTGCATAATGGGCAAACCGGACAAAGGTGGCCAAGTGCCCCAGGTGCGTGGGGCGCACTGCCTGGCTCCCTGCTCCCCCGTCGGCTGCATCTCTTTGGCATCAGTTCTCTTGCGCCGGTGTATCTGGATTTGTTTGTGCAGCTCAGTCACCATCTCGAAACCCACTGTTACCAGCTCAGCCCCTGCAGCCAGTACTGGCACGGCCTTGCACCGGCACGCCACCAGGCTCAGGCGCAGGCCCAGGATGACCTGCTGGCCTTTTCCAGCCCGCTGGTCGAGGCGGACAATGCCCTTTTAACCAAACTTGGCCAGGCAGGCCGTGACTTTGCCCGTCAGTTGCTGGACAATGGTCTGGATGATCCGTTGGATCTATACGAAGAACCCCGGGAAAAAAGCCTATTGGCAGAATTGCAGCGGCAGCTGCTCTACCTTAGCCCTACGCCTGACCCTGCCGAGCGCTGGCCAGTGGCAACGCATGACGCTAGCATTCAGCTACATGTCTGTTATTCGCCCTTCAGAGAGGTACAAGCCCTGCACGATGCCCTTTTGGACTGCTTCCGCACCTGCCCTGGCCTGCGTCCAGACGATATACTGGTGACCGCACCCAATATCAGCAATTACGGGGCCGCGATTCGGGCCGTGTTTGGTGAGGCACCACCCGCCCATTCCATTCCTTGGACCCTGGCTGACCAGCCCCCGGTACAGGAAGACACAATGTTTCGTCTCTTCCTCTCCCTGCTGGATGTGCTCACGGGCCGCTGCACCAGCACCGAACTGCTCGATCTGTTGGAGCACCCGGCCCTGCACAGACGCTTTGGTCTGGATGTTGCACAGCTTCCCCTGCTGCACAAACTGGTTCAAGGGGCAGGTATCCGTTGGGGGCTGGATGCAGCACATCGACGCGATTTGGGTATCGAATCCGGACAGGAATACAGTTGGCGCCACGGGTTGGATCGCCTGCTTTTGGGGCACGCAATGGGC
The DNA here is from genome assembly GCA_012744275.1 of Desulfobulbaceae bacterium. Classification (GTDB taxonomy): domain Bacteria; phylum Desulfobacterota; class Desulfobulbia; order Desulfobulbales; family Desulfobulbaceae; genus Desulfobulbus. The sequence goes on along the minus strand of JAAYIE010000024.1, from coordinate 11,104 downwards.
CGTATTGATGCGCTCCACGCTGGTCTGTTGCCCTGTCCGCCCGCTACCGAAGAGGCTACAGTCGCGCTTGGTGCGCTTTGTCTCTTCTACGACACCCTGAGCGCCTGGCGCCTGCGCTGGCAAAACCCGCTTCCGGCACAGGAATGGCCGCCGCTTCTGCTCGGTCTGCTGGCAGATTGTTTTGATCAATCCTTTGAAGACGAAGGCTTAAACCACTTACGCCAAGTGGTGCATAATCTGGCCACAGAGCTGACCCTGGCCGGCTACACCCTCATGCTGACGCCTCATACCCTGCGTCTGCGCCTGGAGGAATGTCTGCACAGTCATGATAGTGGTCAGGCCTTTTTATCCGGACGGGTCACCTTTTGTAACATGGTACCTATGCGCTCCCTGCCCTTTCAGGTTATTTGCCTGCTGGGTATGAACGACGGCGACTTTCCCCGCCAGCAACATCCTGTCTCCTTTGACCACATAGTCAAAAAACCTCGTCTGGGCGATCGCAACCGCCGCGACGATGATCGGTATCTTTTTCTGGAGGCCATCCTCTCTGCCCGTAAACGCCTGCTGCTCTTCTGGGCGGGCTACAGCCAGCGAGACGGCACCGAATTACCGCCTTCCGTGGTCATCAGCGAACTGTGCGACTATCTGGACAGTAACATGTGTCCGGCAGCCTATCCGGGCGCCAGCCTCAGTGAAAAGCTGCGCGTGGAACACCCGCTGCAGCCGTTCAGTGCAGCCAATTATAATGGTACAGCTAAAGAACCCAGCTACAATCCGGACTGGCTGCCCGCGGCACTTGTAACAGCGCCAGCGCCTTTTCAGGATGGGCCCCTGCCTGTATCTGGGCAGCTGGAAAGACAGATGGAGCTTGCCGCCTTGTTGCGCTTTTGGCGCAACCCCGCCCGCTATTTTTTGCGGCACAGCCTGGGCATGGCCCTATATGCCGAAGAAGCGCCGGTTGAGGAGGCTGAGCCCTTTACCCTGAATGGTCTGGAACACTACCATCTACGCCAGGAAATAACCGCTCGCAAACTTGCCGGTCAGGATCAAGCGCTGATACAGCAGATCTTGTACGCCCAGGGCAGACTGCCCCAAGGCAATTTTGCCGCCCCCAGCATGGATCGCCTTGCTGATGAGGCTACCAGGCTGGCCGAGACCCTGCATACCCACCTGGGCTCTCCGGTCTCTCCTCTGGAAGTACGACTGCCACTTGAAGGCATCCTGCTCTGCGGCTGGCTTGACAAACTGTACGATGGCGGTCGCCTTGTTTGGACAAGCGGCCGGGTTAGTACCGGCCTCCTGCTGGAAACCTGGATCTGCCACCTGGTACTGGCCGTCGTTGCGCCTGCGGACACAGTAACCACCAGCCGTATCGTTTCCTGTGAAAGCACGACAGGCGTGCAACAGGTACAATTCAGCGCCATGCAAGCTGAGGAGGCAGCAACCTTGCTCCGGCCCTATGTGCAGATGTTTTTGGAGGGGCAACAGGAAGCCCTGCCCTTTTTTCCGAAAAGCGGCCTGGCCTGGGCAAAACAAATCCACAAAAATAATGATGTAAACAAGGCCCATGATGCCGCCCACAAGGTGTGGCACGGCGATTGGTATGTAAGCGGAGAGCGCGAAGATGCCGCCTTCCGCCTGCTTTTTCCGGAAGAGGCTCCCTTGGAAAATCGCTTTACCCAATTGGCCGCCTTGTTTCTCCCTCTGCTTAAGGCGCTTACGGAGTCAGAAGATGCAGCCGCTTGATCCTTTTACCATGCCGCTTGATGGCCGCAGACTGATCGAAGCCAGTGCTGGTACCGGCAAAACCTGGACCCTCACCTTGCTGGTTCTGCGTCTGATACTGGAGCACGGTTTGGGTATCGAGCAAATTCTGGTGCTCACCTACACCAGAGCGGCCACCGCCGAGCTCCGCAGCCGCATCCGCATGCGCCTGCGCGAGACCCAGCAACAGTTGGACGGAAAGCACAGCCTTGAAGACCCTGACCTGGCAAAGGTATTGGCATGCGTTGACCCTGAAACAGCTCGCCTGCGTCTGCACCAGGCCCTGACCCGCATGGATGAGGCTTCTGTGTTCACCATCCATGGTTTTTGTCAGAAGGTCATTCAGGAGCACGCTGTTGAGGCAGGCTTTGCCTTTGACCAGGAAATCCTGGTGGATGAAAGTGAACTCTGCGAGGCAATCGTTGCTGATTTCTGGCGCAACCATTTTTATCCGCTGGGGCCGGAGGAAAGCGCCCTGGTGGCTGAGCATTGGCCAGCACCGAAAGCCTTGCTCAACGCAATACGAGGCACCCTGATGGTTGAGGAGGAGTGCGTGCTGCCACATCTGCCTGCCGATGCCCTGAGACGGCAAACAGAAACAGTGCGGGCAAGCCATGGCGCCTTGGCACGGGCTTGGGAGCAACACCAAGAGGAGGCTGGCAATCAACTGGCGAATGATCCCTGCCTGAGCCGCAGCGAGAAAAACTACCGCAAGGATCAGGTACAGGAACTGCTGGCCGGTCTGGATGAACTCCTTGCGAGTGACACTTTCCCCCGGCTGCTGCCGAAAAAAATAAAGAGATTATGCGCTGCAACCATGCGGAAAGAGCGCAACAAAGTCAAAAAGGTCTGTCAAGAGTGGCAACCACATTTCTTTTTCACTGTCTTTGAACAGTTCTGGCAGGCATACCAGCAGATGCTGTGTATATGGAAAATAGTCTGGTTGCACAAATCCCGCCATTTTCTGCACGAAAACCTGCGCAGCCGCAAGGCACAAAAACGCCTGCTCAGCTACGACGATCTTCTTAGGCTGGTGGAACAGGCCCTGCACCAACCCGTCACCGGCCCGCAACTGGCCCAGGCCCTGCGCAACCGCTACCAAGCCGTACTGGTAGACGAGTTCCAGGATACTGATCCGGTGCAGTACCGTATTTTCTCCGCCATCTGCGCTGATGCCAGCCACCCTTTTTTCATGATTGGCGATCCCAAACAGGCCATCTACTCTTTCCGGGGCGGCGATATCTTCACCTATATGCAGGCCAAGCAGGACACCGCAGCAGGGCAGCGCTACACCATGGCCAGCAACCACCGTTCAGCCCCCGGCATGATTGCCGCGGTTAACACTCTCTTTCACCGTTGCCCCAAAGCCTTTGTCTTTGCCGAAGATATACCCTTTCACCCGGTGCAAGCCGGCGGCAAGGTGCATGACGAAGACTGCCTGCTTCGGGGCGCCCCGCCTGCACCCCTGAATGTGCTGTTGTTCGACCAGAAAAAGGACCAGACCCTTTCCCGTGGCAGCGCCGAGCAAATTGCTGCCGAGATAAGTGCCAACGCCATCAGACATCTGCTGCAACTGGCCGCACAGGGCGAAGCTACAATTAAGGGCCGCCCCCTCGTAAATGCTGACATTGCTGTTTTAGTGTACTCGCACAGTCAGGCGGAACTGATGCGCAACGCCCTGCAGCGCTTTGGCATGGGCAGCGTGTATGCCGGCAAGCTCTCTGTGTTTGCCAGCAGGGAGGCCGAGGAACTGGAGTTGGTTCTGCGGGCCGTGCTCAACCCGAATAACCGCGCCCACCATGCCGAAGCCCTGGCCACCAGCAGCTTCTTTGGTTTGAACAGCACAACACTGTACACGCTGCAGCAGGATGCCTCGCTCTGGAGCGAGCGCCTGCAGTACCTGCTTGGTTACCAAACACTCTGGCAGCGTCATGGCATAAATGCCATGCTGCATCGCCTGCTCAAGCAGGAGCAGGTATGTAGCCGTCTGAGCGCCCTTCCCGATGGTGAGCGCCGCCTTACCAACCTCCTCCACCTTGCAGATCTCTTGCACGAAGAAGAGCGCAACGCAGCGGGCATGGAAGCCCTGTTCCGTCGGCTCAAACGGTTACAGGCCCAGGCAGAAACAGAGAGCGAAGAAAGCCGCCTCATGCGCCTGGAAAGCGATCAGGCTCTTATCCGCATCAGTACCCAGCATGCAGCCAAGGGATTGGAGTACCCCATGGTCGTCCTGCCCTTTTTGTGGCGCTCCCAGGTGAGAAATCGCTTGCAGGAAGGCGTTATTGCCTTTCACGAGCGCGAGGGACTACGAGCCTGCCGGGATTTTGACCACCGCAATGAAGCGCACCTGATCCTGGCAGAAGAGGAAAAACGTGCAGAAGAGATGCGGCTCTTGTATGTGGCCCTCACGCGGGCCAGGCACAGCACCTTGCTCTGCTGGGGCAGGGTTTTGGGCATGATGGACACACCCATGGCCCGGCTGCTGCATAGACAGGATGTTTGTGCAGATGATGCCCTTCTACGTCAAGACTTGGCGCAACTCAACAAAACAGAGGAAGGCAAACTGGTGCATTGTTTTTCTCCGGCCGAACTCTTTGTGCAGGATAAAACAGCCAAAGATGAACATACTGCCGTGACCACGCCCCTGGCTGCGCGTAGCTTTCTGGGGCAGATTCCCCAAGGGTATACAAGCTGCAGCTACACCAGCCTCAGCAGCAGCCAGGAAGCAAGTCCGGCTCTGGAGGAAGGTGCAGATGAACTCGCAGAGGCCAGAACCGGCTTCCGCCCCCTAGCTGAAGATTTTCGCCGCATCGCCACCTTCCCGCGCGGTACCCAAGCCGGAATATGTCTGCATGCCATGCTGGAAAAGCTGGATTTTACCCAGCCGGTGGCAGCGCAGCAGGAATTGGTACAGCAGCAACTGGAACTCTACGGTTACGCGCTGCACTGGCTGCCAGCAGTGGTAGATTGGCTCAGCGGTGTGCTGGCCACCCCCCTGCCCGCAAGCCGCAATCTAGCCGGCCTTGCCGAAGCAGATCAACTGCGCGAACTTAACTTCCTTTTTCCAGTGGAAAACCTTAGCCTCTCCCGCATGAACCAGCTCCTCGCCCGTTTCAAGCTGCCGCAATTGTCCGGGAGCAGTGAACCACTTCAGGGGCTGATGAAGGGTTTTGTAGACCTGGTCTTCCGGCACCAGGGTCGCTTTTATATTGTGGACTACAAATCCAACTACCTGGGCAGCGAACCAGGCAGCTACAGTGCCGGAATTTTGGCCGCTGCCATGCAGAAACACTACTACCATCTGCAATACCTGCTCTACACCCTGGCCCTGCACCGCCACCTACAGCTGCGCATGCCCCACTATCGCTATAACGAGCACTTCGGCGGGGTGTATTACCTCTTCTTACGGGGTATGGAACCGGGCCAGGAGGCACAAGGCATCTATCATACCCGCCCAGAGCCGGATTTGATCCGTGAACTTGATGCCCTGTGTGCAGCTGGTGCAACGAATGCGGAGGCAATGCATGCAACGCCTTAAATCACTACAGCTGCAGGGCAAATTGACCGAAGTCGATGTGCAACTGGCCAGATTTTTATCGAGAATACACCCAGCCTTAAGCGCCAGCGCCTCTTTAGCTATAGCCCTGACCAGTTGGGCCTTAAGCCAGGGGCATACCTGTCTGCCACTGAGCGAGATCGGGCTCCTTGCAGCGGCAACTGACGACGGCGAAGAGCAGTGGCCCGGCCCGGAGCAGTTACGTCAGGAGCTGCTGGTTAGCGGTGCCGTTGGCGACGTTAAGAATGAAGATCAGACCCCAAAACCCCTGATGCTGGACAGCGACAACCGGCTGTTTTTGCTGCACAGCTTGCGGGCGGAACAGGCCATTGCCACAGATCTCCTCCGGCGGGCCACTGCGAAGCACGATTGGCCTGAAGCAGAGAGTGCCAGGGCCCGAAACCTGCTGCGCCTCCTCTTTCCACAGGCATCCAGGGCTGGACTTCCGAACCTGCAACAGTGCGCGGCATCCCTGGCGCTTCGTAACAAGCTCCTGATCCTCTGCGGTGGACCTGGCACCGGTAAAACCTATACCCTGGCCCGCATCCTCGCGCTGTTCAGTGCGCTGGCAACAAACCCTACACGAATGGCCCTGGCTGCACCCACTGGCCGCGCTGCCATGCGCCTTGGAGAAGCCATTCACCAGGTCAGCTCCACCCTGCCACCTGAACTCCGCCCGCAGGCCACGTTCAAGCCGCAAACCCTGCATCGCCTTTTGGGCTTCCAGCCCCAAAGCGGCACCTTCCTCCACTCTGCCGCCAACCCCCTGCATCTGGATCTGCTGGTGATTGACGAAGCCTCGATGGTGGATACAGCCTTGCTGGAAGCCCTGTTGGCAGCCCTGTCCGATAGCTGCCGTCTGATTCTCTGCGGCGATCCCGGCCAGTTACCACCGGTTGAGGCAGGGAATATTCTGGCTGATCTGGCTGCCATTCCATCAGCGCCCTGTTTGGCAGCTCTCCCTGGACGCACTGCCTGTCTGCAGGAACTGTGTGGCACAGACTGCCCTGGCGGAACCATGGACAACTCTGCGGCTTCCACCAATCCTCTCAATGACTGCCGCATCACCCTGCAGCAGGTGCACCGCTTTGGCGGAGAAAGCGGCATGATGTCCCTGGCCCGCGCGCTGCAGGAAGATGGCGCTGACGCCTTTATCCAGACATTTGCCCAACCTTGGCCGGACATCAGCCTCTATGAACCGGAGCAGGCAAATACCGTGCTGACCGCTCTACTGCAGGAGCAGCTTGATGCACTTACCCGGGCCCATAGCGCCCAGGAAGCCTTTGCTGTCTTTGAGCAGTTCCGCATTCTCTGCGCCTTGCGGGAAGGCCCTTGGGGCGTAGCAGGCATCAATGCCCGTTGTCTGGAAATGGTACGGGCGCAAGCCCAGGGACAGAGGCGCAAGCACACACACACCCGGCAGGATCACTATCAGGGACTGCCCATTCTCATTTTGCGCAACGACCACGGCCAGCGTCTCTACAACGGCGATATCGGCATTATCTGGCAGGATGAACATCAAAACCTGAAGGCCTGGTTTGCAGATGTAGACGGCTTGCGGCCGCTTGCTCCGGCAGCACTCCCGCCCTGGCAGCCTGCCTACGCCATGACTGTACACAAGGCGCAGGGTGCAGAATTTGCCAAGGTACTCTTGCTTATACCTCCGGAAGACAACCAGGTTTTGAGCCGGGAACTGCTCTACACTGCCATTACCAGGGCCAAAAAAGAACTGATCCTGTGCGGCAAGCGCGAACTGCTCTGTCGTATTGCCGCACGCAGGCTTATTCGTTATTCCGGCTTGGGTTCGATGCTGCAGGATGCGGTATAATATTACTGGCTAATATATGTAGGCCTGCGCGGCTTTCGCTCCCGTGTGCCGTAAGAGCCACGAACTCCTTGCCTCCTTGTGTAAACGTCTGCAATCCTTATCGTACGCGAGGTCAATGGAGCAAAAATTCAATTCTTATTTCATACAAGAGAGGTCCAGTAGGTGATACCTGCCAACGCAGCGACAAACGAAGGCCCCCTCAAAGAGGTGGCCAGTATCCACCAGGCCCCGCCCGCCCACTGGGTGGGCGACGGCTTTTATGTACAATCGCTGTTCAGCTATGCAGACGCTTTTAAGGGCGCAGATCCCTTTGTGCTGCTGGATTTTGCCGCTGAACGGTATTTCGCGCCCAACAGTGGTGCGCCCCACGGCGTGGGCCAGCATCCGCACAAGGGCTTTGAAACCGTGACCATTGCCTACCAAGGCGAGGTGAGCCATCGCGATTCAAGTGGTGGGGGCGGCACCATTCAAACCGGTGATGTGCAGTGGATGACCGCAGGCCGCGGCATTGTCCATGAAGAGTTCCATTCCCGGGAATTCGGCCGAAGAGGCGGCCCCTTTGAGATGGTGCAGCTCTGGGTGAACCTGCCGGCCAAGGACAAACTAACCCCGGCAGCCTACCAGGCCATCAGTAAGGAGCAGATTCCTGTATTAGCCTTACCGGATAACAAGGGCAGCGTCCGCCTGATTGCCGGTACCTGTCAGGGCCACAAGGGACCAGCCAAAACCTTCACGGAAATGAATGTGTGGGATGTACAGCTTGCGCCTGATGCAGCGGCTATCTTTGACTTGCCTGCCAGCCACAACCTGACCTTGGCTGTATTGCGCGGCCAGGCAGGTATCAACGGCGAGAAGGCGGCTGTGCCACGTGTGTCTTTGGTGCGCTTCCAGCCCGGCGGGGAGCGTCTGCACCTGCAGGCTGGCCCTGAAGGCGCGACCATTCTGCTGCTTTCAGGAGTGCCCCTTAACGAACCAGTGGTTGGTTATGGGCCCTTTGTCATGAACTCGATGGCGGAGATCCGCCAGGCCTTCAGCGAATACGAAAAGGGTGAATTCGGTACCATCCGTTAAGCATCAGCACAAAGGGAATGCCCAAATTGCACTACCCTTCTGCCGGAGCAGGCGTGGGTGCTGTCTGTTCCGGTAGAGGGCTAGCCAACACCTTATCAATCCGGTTGCCGTCCAAATCCACCACCTCCAGCCGCCAGCGCTCCCATTCGGTGGTATCGCCGGTGTTAGGTACCCTGCCCACCAGCCACATGATCATGCCGCTCAAGGTGTGGTAGCGGCCCTTTTCTTCTTCAGGCACGGTTTTCAGATTAAGCCGGTCTTTCAACTCGGGAATGGGGATGAGGCCATCCAAAAGCCAAGAGCCATCTGCCCGCTGCACAGCCCACACATCTTCAGGGTCACGCGGTTTGAACTCGCCGGCAATAGCTGCCAGCAGATCCTGCAAGGTGATAAGGCCAAGGATTTCGCCGTATTCATCCACCACAAAAACCATCTGTATGCCGGACTCGCGAAACTGCTCCAAAAGTTTCATACCAGTCAGCGATTCGGGCACGTACACTGCCGCGTGCAAATTGTCAGTCAGGCCTGTTGGCGGACTGCCACTCAAGCGCAGCTTAAGGAGCCGCTTGGTGCTGATAACCCCCAGCACAGTATGCAAGCCGCCCCGACATACCGGAAAACGAGAATGATCCGAGGCAACCAGTACTTCCAGTTCTTCTTCCAGGGGCTTGTCGAGGTCAAGGTAGACGATCTCGCTTCTTGGCGTCATCAGGGAGGCAATCTGACGATCATCAAGTCGAAACACATTGCGTACCATGTCGTGTTCCTGTTTTTCAATCACACCGGCCTGCGAGCCCTCCACCAGGATGGCATGGATGTCTTCCTCGGTGAGGTTGGCGCTGCTCAGTTCTTTTTTACCCAGAAGGCGCAGGAGCCCATCGGTAGATATGGTGAGCATGGCAACAAAAGGCCGTGATAACTGCGCCAAAAAGGCAATGGGCCGGGCCATCAGCCTGGCGATACCTTCCGCATTGAACTGGGCTATACGCTTGGGTACCAATTCGCCCACCACAATGGAAAAATAGGTGATGGTCACTACGACCAGGGTGGTAGCAGTGATGGCGCTGATTTTGGGGGCGATACCCCAACCCTGGAGCAGTGTGGCCAGAGGGCCGGCCAGGGCTGCTTCACCAACAATACCGTTGAGGATACCGATAGCGGTAATACCTATCTGGATGGTAGACAGAAACTGGGTGGGCTCTTCACCCAGACGGATGGCAATAACAGCGGCATGGTCTCCATCTTCGGCCAACCTTTGCAGACGGCTTTTGCGGGCGGCAATCAAGGCGATTTCCGACATGGCAAAAACACCATTGAGCAGAACCAGGGCGATCAGCAGGGTAAATTCCAAGCGTATTCTCCTGTGCTTATTGGGATCTGTAAACTGAAAAACCAGGTTGTAAAAGAATGATTATGCTGCCAACTATACACACAAGCCGCGGGCGTAATTACACCCGCTGGGCATGCCGGTTAATAAAATGCCAGTGCGCATCACTAAGCGGCATAATGGACAAACGGTTGCCGCGCCGCACCAGGGGAAGATCAGCCAGTTCTGGCTGATCTTTCAACCAGCTCAGGGGGATGACTTCAGAAAACCTGGCGACAAAGGCAACATCCACCAGGTACCAGCGCGGGTTTTCCGGCTTGCTTTTTGGGTCATAGTAGGGATGTTTGGAGTCAAAGGCGGTCGGGTCTGGGTATCCGGCGCGGTGGATAGCCATGATGCCGGCAATGCCCGGAATTTTGCAATTGGAGTGGTAGAAAAAGGCCAAATCATCCACCTGCATCTGGTCTCGCAGCATATTGCGCGCCTGGTAGTTGCGCACGCCATCCCAGGGCTCAATGCCCACCCGCTTAAGATCATCGATGCCAAATACATCCGGCTCTGATTTCATCAGCCAATACGCCATAGCCTGCTCTCCCTTGGTTTAAACGGTGATTCCATATTAAAGCGCTCTTAGGTGTCTGGATTCGGAAAATGTGCCTCGAAGGACGCATATGGTCTGGGTCGCATTTTCTTCGCCACCCTGCTAGCATCTGTTAACAGGAAAGAATAACACGTACAGGGTAAGTGAATATGCTTATTATCAAATGCGCTGCTTGTCGAACAAAACTGTGGCGGTATAAAAAATTTGGCCAGGGCGGGGTGCTGCGCTGCCACCGCGACCGGATCGACAAGGCCTGGTGTCTGGATGAGCGGGATGGCAAGGTGTGGTGCCAGTGTGGTAAGGCAGTGGGTATCGACAAGGGCAGCTTTATTAAGATGAACAAGAACGCCTTTACCTATACAGGCACGAAAATCAACACTTGAGGTTGTCCAGTTTTTTCAGAGCAAAGGCGCTCTTGCTGCTGTCAGGGAGGCATTGCTTTTTGCCTGCCAGGCAATGGCAATGGATGAAGCTGTCCTTATTTGCCACCTTGCCCTGCAAATTCCTGTTTGAGGAATGCGCCTATCTGCTCGCGCATGGCATCCCTCACCTGTCGGTACACAGCCAGCACCTCCTCTTCGCTGCCGCTTGTCCTGGGCGGATCGCTGAACCCCATGCGCATGCGCTTGACCCCGCCAAAAAACAGAGGGCATTTTTCATTGGCATCGCCGCACAGGGTGATGACATAGTCAAAGGACTGGTCTTCATAGGCGCTGATATGCTTGGAGCTTTGCCCGGCAATATCAATGCCCAACTCAGCCATAACCTGCACAGCTTTCGCGTCCAGACCTTTGGGCTCGGTGCCTGCGGAAACCGCCTCCACCTGGCCCGCAAAATCATGATTGATCAGCGCCTCAGCCATTTGGCTGCGGCAGGAATTGCCAGTGCAGAGAAAGAGAACACGTTTTTTCATATTTTCGTTTCCTTGTTGCCATTTTTTACAGCACGCAGGCCCGT
>JAAYIE010000023.1 GCA_012744275.1 Desulfobulbaceae bacterium | reverse complement strand
TGGCCAACTCCTCGGCCTGCTCCGCCACCTGTCGCTTGAGACGGGCGTTTTCCACAAGCAGCCGCTCTTCCACAGCACTTCGGTCCTGTGCAAGCCGGGCCTTGCTGCGCCAGGAATACAATTGGCTCTCATGAAGCTCTAATTGCCTGGCTGCTGTGGGCACCCCGATCTTTTCGGCCAGGGCCAGTGATTCTGTCTTGTACTGCTGAGAATACCGTTTCTGGTCTTGCTTGATTTTGTTTTCATTGTCATCGAACACCTCCGTTAAGGAATGTACTCGCTTAACAGACTGTCCTTCAATTATGGGCAAGATCACCCCCTTTGCCGAAGAAGCACCGGAAACTCGCGTTAACGAACTGTGGCTGGTGGCCAGTCGCGAGCATCCGCCAGGCAAGGTGGCAGAATATCGGCTGGACTATCCTTTCTGGGATTTTATTGAAGCAGCGCCGCGTTAACCGGCCAGATCTTGCCGCCAGCAGTCTGTGGCCGCCAGTGCAGCTTCTGCCCGCAGAGCAGCACGTTGTTTTTTCGAGATTCGTCCTGCAAGTGGAGGAAAAAGCGAGAAGTTGATGTTCGATGGCTGAAAATGGGCCGGACTGCTGTGCAACAAATGCCGCATCAGGGCAGCATGGGCGCTTACTGCAGGCGGTGGTGAAAAAGGCAGTCCCAACACCTTACGGCTGGCATGTATTCCGGCAAGCAGGCCCGCTGCTGCCGATTCCACATAACCCTCAACCCCGGCCAGCTGCCCTGCAACATACACATTCGGTGCCCTCCGCAAACTGAGGTCTTCCTGCAACACCGCAGGTGCATTGACAAAGGTATTGCGGTGGATTGAGCCCAGGCGCAAAAATTCTGCCTGCTCAAGCCCAGGAATCATGCTAAAAATGCGCTTTTGCTCAGTGTAGGTCAGCTTGGTCTGAAAACCTACCAGGTTGTAGGCACTTCCCGTTGTATTCTCCGCCCGCAGCTGCACCACAGCATAAAAACGCTCTCCGCTCCCAGGGTGCGCCAGGCCAATTGGTTTGAGCGGGCCAAAACGCAGGGTATCCGGCCCGCGCTCGGCCATCACCTCAATGGGCAAACATCCCTCAAAGTAGCAAGTTTCTTCAAAACTCCTGAGCGGCACCTTTTCAGCACTCAGCAGTTCAGCAACAAGGCGCTGGTATTGTTCCCGGTTCAAAGGGCAATTGAGATAATCGCCAGGCGCGTCCTCCACCCAGCGGGATTTCCGGTACACCACCTGCATATCCAAGCTCTCTGCCGCAACAATCGGAGCTATGGCGTCATAAAAGGCCAGATGTTCCGAACCGGTCAGTTCTGCAAGCGCACCGGTGATTTCCATGGTGGCCAGCGGACCAACAGCAAGAATAAGCGGGTTACGGCTGTCTGCCTGGGGCAAGAGGGTCTGTTCTTGCCGTTCTACCATTATAGCTGGATGCTGCTCAATTTTTTCGGTAACCCATGCGGCAAAAAGGCCACGATCCACGGCAAGAGCAGCACCAGCCGGTATAGCCGTGGCATCCGCCGCCGCCATAATGAGTGAGCCCAAACGTCGCATCTCTTCTTTCAGCAGACCAACAGCAGAATCAATCTTTGCCGCCCTGAGTGAATTGGAGCAGACTAACTCTGCCAAATCCCCGTTATCATGGGCCGCACTGAAGCGCTGCGGCTTCATCTCATAGAGACAAACCGGTACGCCCTGTTGCGCTACCTGCCAAGCCGCCTCGCAGCCGGCCAAACCACCGCCTATGATGGTGATGCATTCTTTTTTTCTATGCATAAGCTTCAATAGAAATACAAAAAAACAACTTCTTAACTCCTGTTTACAATTTGAGCACAAAGCGGTTGCAGCAAGCGAGTGCAAGCTTTATCTTGCATGGGTGCAGGCGATGCAAGCACTGCGCATTGACGTTTGAATCTGTTCCATTACGGATCACTTTGCAACATTTCTTGGGAGGAGAACATGGGAATACTTTCGTGGATTGTGATGGGCCTCTTAGTTGGCATCCTGGCCAAATGGATCATGCCGGGCAAGGATCCAGGTGGCTGCATCGTCACCACCCTGATAGGCATTGCCGGCGCCTTTGTTGGCGGCTTTCTTGGCTCGCTGTTTGGTCTTGGCCCGGTAAGCAGCTTTAGTATTGGCAACATTTTGATCGCCACCGGTGGCGCGATACTGCTGCTCTTTGTTTACCGACTGGTCACCAATCGCCGCTGATCCAGCCTCTTTTTCGGCGCAGGGTATTTGGTGCCCTGCGCTTTTTCTTTTGCCTGACGCATCTCCTCCAGCATGACAACAACGTCCAAACTCGTCGATCTACGCGAACTCACCCAGGAAAAGTTGAACCGTTTCGTGGTTGAGCAAGGGCAACCTGCTTTTCGCAGCAGACAACTCCTGCCCTGGCTTTACAAACCGGGCCTGATCACCTTTCAGGACATGACCGATCTCGCCAAGGATTTTCGCAGCTTGCTGGGAGAACGGGCGCGCATCAGCTCACTTGAGCCATCGATGGTGGAAATATCCCGTGATGGTGCGGTCAAATTTGCCTTTTGTCTAGAAGATGGCCACGCCATTGAATCGGTACTGATCCCCGAGGAAGACCGCAACACCTTATGTATCTCCAGCCAGGCAGGTTGCGCCATGGGCTGCAGCTTCTGCCTCACCGGCAGGATGGGTTTTAGACGAAACCTGCGGGTTGCTGAAATTGTTAACCAGGTCTGCGCAGCACGTAACTGGATGCTGGCGCACAAAATGCCACCCCTGACCAATCTGGTTTTTATGGGCATGGGAGAACCGCTTGCCAATATTGACCATGTGCTGGATGCCATCTCACTGTTCACTGAACAGCGCGGCCTTGATTTTTCCAACCGCCGCATCACAGTTTCTACCTGCGGCCTGGTGCCACAGATGCTCCGACTGGGCGAGGAAACAGATGTCAACCTGGCCATTTCCCTGCACGCGGCAGATGACCCCACCCGCAGCCGGCTCATGCCGGTCAACCAACGCTATCCCCTGGCGATGCTGATTGATGCAGCCAGACGCTACCGACAAAAAAGACGTAAACGGGTCATGTTTGAATATACCCTACTCTCCGGCATCAACGACAGCGAAACGGATGCCAAAGCACTGGCCAAACTGCTTCGCGAGGTGCGCTGCAAAATCAATCTGCTGGCTGTCAACCCGGTGGGAAACAGCAACTACACCAGCCCCAGCATGGAAGGTATCCTGCGATTTCAGGAAATTCTGCGCAACCAAGGTTACACGGTCTTTATCCGCCAAAGCAGGGGGAGCGATATCTCCGCCGCCTGCGGACAACTAGCCGGCAGAACAGAGGCATGCACCATTCTACCAGCTGTGAATACCCTGCCTTCATAACGGTTGCAGCATACCAGATGCTAGATGGGCTATTTGCTCATGAGCCAGCCCACAAAAAGTCCGACCACAAAGGCAGCGCCAACCGCCTGATAGGGTTTTTCCCGGACATAATCTTCAGCCTGATAGGCCTTGGTCCGTACGCTCTCTTCCAGCTCAGCCGCTTGCGAGCGCGCATCCTCGAGTCCGATCAGCAGGCTGCCTCGCGCACTTTGAATGCTCTCGTCGAGTTTATCGGCTGTAGCGTCCACCAACTGCTGCGCCCTGTCTATCAGCTGCTGCAATTCTCCGTGTTTATGGCTGAAACTGCGGTTATGCTCGCGCATGACTTTCTCCGTCTGCAATAGTAATGTGAAGGCATATATTCTGATTTCAGATTCAGAACAATAGGTAGCGCACAACAACCAGAGCAAGGCGGACGTATGGTATGGCAAGTGTTGTTCCGTAACTTTTGGATCATCCGCCACCGCCTTCATCGTGAGCACCTGCGGTAAAAGTAGGCATTTTCTCCTGAAGCTGCAAGCGCTACGACTTGGTGCAGGCGGTATAATGCCATAGCGGACGCCATCCGGCGCTGTCTGGCCAGGAATACAGAAAAAAACACTTCAAAGTATAGGGCTACGCGTGGCAGACAATCTGCACCGGTTGCATCCATGTGCCAAGGATCAGCTAATCGGCTGCAAAACAGAGGAAAGATCGCAACACCATCCCCTGCATTTCCATTCGTGCAAACCTGTACAGCAAGGTGGAAGACGCCTGAGCAAGCTTGAAATAATGACGGAATATCATGACAAGACAAGTAGCAGATCAGCCCCCCGAAAATAAATCTGTATTTATTGAAAAGCTAGTACACGGTGGTTGGGGGCTGGGTCGCTTACCGGATGGCAAGGTGGCGCTGGTTGAAGGGGCCTTGCCTGGAGAGCAGGTGACGCTGCAGCTGTTGCAAGCCCGTGGTGGTCGTCGCGATTATGTAGAGGCCACTGTGGCTAAAGTGCTCAACTCTGTACCGGAGCGCACCAAAGCGCCCTGCCCTTACTACACAGAGTGCGGTGGTTGCAACCTGCAGCATGCCAGCTATTCAGCCCAATTACGGATGAAGGCAGAGATTGTAATTGAAAGCCTGCAGCGCGCAGGCATCAGTCTGGCACAAGACATCGTACTCCCTCCCCTGCCCTCTGGAGAGCAATTTGGTTATCGCTATCGTCTGCGCCTGCATTTGGAGAGTAACGGGAATCTGGGCTTTCATCGTCGCCGCAGCAACAGGGTTGTGCCAATCAATCACTGCTTACTGGCCACCGCCGGCATCAATACTGTCCTAAACAGGGTGCAGCAGGAGATAGACCTGCAAATTTTGGCCCGGCAGGTCGAGGAATTAGAATACAACCAATGCCCTGAAAGTGGCCGAATTTTTCTGGTGCTACATGCAAAAAAGCAGGCACAAACAAAGGAACTGCACAATCTTGCTGCCATGCTTGCTCCCATGGCAGATAACGTACAGACAACACAGGGTCTGTGCCTGCACCCGCAAAACGCAAGCGAGCAGACACTGCTTCTGCATCAGCATTTTTATCACAGCGGGCTTAACTATACCCTGCATTGGCCAGCCGGTTCTTTTTTTCAGGTAAACAGCCTGCAAAATGAAAATCTCGTTTCCCTGGCCATGGATGCGGCCGCCGCACCCAAAAGGGCGCTGGATCTTTTTTGCGGATCCGGCAACTTTTCCATTCCGATGGCGCTTCTGGGTGCGCAGGTGCTGGGCATTGAATACAGTCGAATCACTACCCGCTGGGCACGGCAAAACAGTAAACTAGCGGGGCTGAAGAATACTCGGTTTGTAAGCGGCGAGGCGGCAAAAGAGCTGGCTGCACTGCACCACAGTAAGGCGCAGTTTGATACTATCTTGCTCGATCCACCCCGCCAGGGCCTGGGCAAGGCCGCTACCCTGCTGCCCAAGCTTGCCCCCAAACGCATTGTTTCCATCTCCTGCGATCCGGCTACCCATGCCCGCGATCTGCGCCTGATACTGGCAGGCGGCTATCGTCTCCTCAAGGTACAACCTGTGGACATGTTCCCGCAAACCCATCACATTGAGACAATGGCCATACTTGAACAGGCAGGGGCAGATTAATGCAGCCAGCCTCCGTCTTTTTCGGATGTCAAGATGAGTAACGCCCTGGCACCGGCTTTCCTCCAAACCCTCTGCATACACTAACATGCTTGTGTTTAATCGTTTTTAATCTGCTCAAAAAGTACGATTGTATTACAATATGACCTATGTGGGTAATAAGGCGATTTTAAAAAAATACAGTTTATACTGCAGCCTGGTATATAACCATCTTCTTACTACATTGGGCGGATGAACATGGACGGACTGAGTATAGTTATAGGAATCGGCCTGAGTGCAGCATGCGGATTTCGGGTTTTCGTGCCGCTCCTCATCATGAGTCTGGCGGCATTGAATGGACATCTGAGCCTGGCTCCAGCTTTTGAGTGGATAGGTAGCCCCGAGGCTTGCACCGTCTTTGCAGTCGCCACTGTGTGTGAGGTGTTGGCCTATTATATCCCGTGGCTGGACAACCTGTTGGACAGCCTGTCTTCTCCGGCGGCGGTGGTTGCCGGCACCATCACCACTGCCTCTGTACTCACAGATGTCTCTCCATTTTTGCAGTGGTCGCTGGCGGTGATTGCTGGTGGCGGCGCTGCCGGGATAGTGCAAGCCGGAACCGTGCTGGTGCGCGGGGCATCGTCAATCAGCACAGCTGGACTTGCTAATCCTGTGGTTGCAACTGTGGAGGTGGCAGCCGCTACCACAACGTCCATTCTCTCCCTGATCGCGCCAATAGTGGCCGTGGCCACTGTCACAGTATTGGTGATCTTTGCCATTCGACGATGGAACCAAAGGCGACCGGTGATTATCGGCGAAAATCGCCAAATTCCCATGTAATTCCAACGCTACAACAAAACGTCCTTTTTATAAAACTGGATGATGACAACTTTACCAGAGAATACAAAATTATGAGCCACGCCAAAGCGGCCAGCTGTACAAACATTGACCTTTCGGAATTTGACGTCATTACAGCTATGAAGGAGATGAAAGGCTACATTGACATTAGTCCGGGAGATTTCAAGGAGGTGTTCCGCATCGCCTATGCCCACGCCCTGCGCCGAATCATGGAGGGACGCAAGGCGAAAGACCTCATGACCAGCCCTGTCCAATGTCTACAGGCAGACATGGACCTGGTGCAGGCGGCTAGATTTCTAGCTGATCATCATTTGTCCGGAGCCCCGGTGCTTGACGAGGCCGGCAAGGTCGTGGGAGTCATTTCAGAAAAAGATTTCCTCCTGAAAATGGGTATAGGCCGGTATGCCTCAATGATGCAGGTGCTTACCCACTGTTTGTCGAACAAGGGCTGCATGGTCATGGACCTGCGAGGCTACTATGTCCGGGACATAATGAGTACCCCACCACTGACCGTAGGCCCAGAGATCAGTATGGCGGAAATTTCCTCCCTGCTCACGAATAAAAACATCAATCGCCTGCCGATCGTTGATGCCGATGGCGGTGTCCTGGGCATCATAACCCGCAGCAACCTTGTACAATCGTTCTGCCCGCCTTGGGGAGGCCAGCCATGAAGTACTGGCAAAAAATGAAGGGTGGCGGGCAAAGCCCGCCCAGAGTGAGCCTCACTGAAGTAGGCTGGTCCTGGTTGGGCAGCTTTGCCGGCATCGTGGCAGTGGCCCTGTTGCACTATACTATTGTTGATCAGCAGGGGTTAATCATGCTCATCGGCTCTTTCGGTGCCACCGCCGTTTTACTGTACGGAGCCCCGCGCAGTCCCCTGGCCCAGCCCAGGAACCTGCTCGGTGGCCATGTGCTTTCCGCCATTGTGGGGGTGGCGGCAGGCCAGTGGCTCGGCGCATACCCCGCACTGGCTGCGGCCCTTGCCGTTTCCGCGGCCATAGCCCTGATGCATCTCACCAGAACCCTGCATCCGCCAGGAGGCGCGACTGCACTAATTGCGGTGATGGGCGGCGACAGCATTGATCTTCTGGGGTATTGGTTTGTATTGGTGCCAGTGGCTTCAGGCGCCCTTCTCATGCTGGTTGTGGCTCTGCTGGTCAACAACGCGGCCAAAACTCGTAAATATCCAGATTATTGGTTTTAACTCCAACTTATAACTTCATCTTATGGGCGCTGCACTTCCTGTCCATACACAACCGCTCTGCGCAAGCGCAGCAGACAAAACATGGCGCAGCCGACCATGAGCAGCAGTGCCGCCAAGAAAATCCGCCAGCCGAAATATTCATAGATAACCCCCGGAGCAAAAGAGCCGACAGTACCGCCAAGGTAGTAAAAGGAGATATACACCCCGTTGGCAATGGCTTTATTCTGACTTGCCAGGGTATTAACATAGCCGGAGAGCAGTGCGTGCACCATGAACATACCAGTACAGAACACAAACATGGTGGTAAACATGCCCGCCGGATGCTGCACCATGAAGCCAGTAATTCCCACAGCATAGATACACAGCCCTGTTGCTGCCACGGCGAATTCTGAACCCAGCCAAGTTATAAGGCGACGTATATTCAGAGAAACCAGAATGCCCATCACATAGCCGAAATACATAAAGCCTATGCCGGTTTCGCCAAAGCCAGGGTTGATCCGCTTCAACTCAAAGGGAAGAAAATTCAAAAGACCGGCAAACACGAAAAACACTGAAAAAATAGCAAGGTACAACCAAAACAATCGCCCCTGCCGAATCAGATCCACGACTTCCACAGGCTTTGGCCTGCTGTACTGTAAATTGGCGTCCTTCTCGAGGGTACGCAACTGATAGTAGCCAAAGACCAGCAATATCCCTAAAAGGAAAAAGAAAAAGCGCCAGCCCACCAGTTCGGTGAACAGGCCCGAAAGGAAGCGCCCCAGGAAACCGCCGAGAATGGTGGCAGCAATGTAGCGCGCCACTGCGGCCTGCACCTCATCTTGTCTGGTGGTAAATGAGATGTAGCTGATTAAAGAAGTAAAAATGGCGGGAATCACCATGCCCTGCAAGCCCCGAATAATCAGGAGCAGCAGATAGTTGTTGGTGATGCTGAAAACAAGTTCAAGCAGTCCCAGGAAAAGAACCGCTAGGCGTAGGATCATGCGCGCAGAGAAGGCTTCGAGCATAAAGCCGTAAAACATGGGCGCAAAACCCAGGGGCAGCATCATCAGGGTGGTAAAAAGAATGGCCTGAAATGAATTTAAGGCAAATTCCTGCTGAAAGACTGGTTGAATGGGCTGGGCCGCATATAGTGAACAAAAGCCAAGAACCGTACAGAAATAAATTTTGACCATGTTCATGCCAATCGAGCGGGCAAAAAAATTCTGCACAATGGGCCTCCATAAAAACCAGTAATGGCTGCGTCCCGTCTCACCTGCGCATGACTAAATCAAGTGCGGCCCCTCTAAAAATGTACAGGAGCACAAAACTGAACACTAGCGCCGCAACAATCCGCACCAACAGTATAACCCAGAAATTTGCGCCAAAAAGTGCGAACAACACCACGTCTTCGATGATGGAATGGCAAATCATCAAAAAAGTACCTATAAAAAAAATATCACGGCGACTGAGCGAACCCCTGGACGCTTCGCGCAGAAGAATTCCTGCCCCGTAGGTAATCCCCAGAGCCTGGCCAACCACAATGGAAAACGCGGTATTGGCGCGCTCCATATGCCTTTGCACAACTGGTATGGACTTGATCCGGTCCATAATCAGAATAAGCGCGCTCACCAGCACAATCACTTTTGCCGATAATACCAGGGCCTCGGTGGCTGAATGCAGCAGCATAGTGACAAAGTTCTCATATCCTTTACTCACCAATTCCCGGCCGGATGCGCTAACCGCATTGTCAGCAAGTGATGCGGGCAAAAGGATAAGGGGCAGCGTCGCAATCAGTCCGCCAAAAAAGCGCAGCGTAATAGAGTACAGACTGGCAATGCCGAGCCGGGCCATGATAGCATTTTCCACCGGCAAGGAGTGACAAACTCCGATAAAAACACCTATAATCGTCCACTGCTGGGCTGAAAGGCCCAAGGGTGCAGCAAAGGCGATGGCGGTATAGACATTAAGGAGAATTCCAGCGGCCAGGGCCGGTGCCGCCTCCACCGGCAACTGTAAAAATCTGGTTAGAGGCGCAAGCAAAACCCCCAAGGGCCTGAGCAGGTTAAAATAAAGAAGAATGTCAGCGAGAATATAAAAGGGCACTACAAACTGCAGAACGATAAGGGCGCTGGTCACCGCAGAGCGCAGGCCTTCGGGTACACCTGCAAACCGAGCAGCCATGCGTTCTTTAAGTTGGATGTGCTTCATTGCCCTTATTCTAAATACAGAGGTTCTTTTTATACCCGGCAAAGGCTAGGAGACAACGAACGGCCAAACCCGGGCCTCAGTGGAACATATCTGCAAGATAGGTCAGGGCAAAACCCAGCAGCACGTATAGCACATAGGCGGCAAGGGCGGCAGGCAGCACTGCCTTCCAGGATTTACGGCCGTAACCCTTGGAAAAATGTTCCCGTACATAATGGATCTGCGCGCGTCCGGACAGCAGAAACCAGCCGCATCCATAGAACACCAGCAAACTGACGGTAAAAGTGTCTACCACCCGATCATCCTGGAGCAAGGCAGAAGCAACCTGGTTGCCTAATAAAATCGTACAACCGGCCAGGCACCACCACAGCGAATACCGCGCTGCATTGTCTTTTTTCAAAATGCGCCAGTTCAGCATCTGCATGAGTGAACCGAAAACCGGTGTAAACACAAGGCTGAACACCGCCGCCAAGGTGGGATTCCACAGATATGTAGAAGGTGTTTTGTCGACGCCGGTCCTGCGTTGCGGTTTACCGTGCGGTCTCGCCGTATCCTGGTGGACCGGAACCTGAATCATCACTGTTCTTCCTTCAGCATCTGCACCAGTATCTCCTCTCCCATCGGCTGGGCTTGTTTAACCCCTATACTTCCTACCATTCCCTGTGGCAAATCGCGCTTGAGAAAATAATTCACAACAAAGGCTATATTCATGGCCATCATCGTGGGCCAGTGGAGAGGAGCAGTACGGTGTTCATGAAAAACAGCGGTCACCCGAGAAAGGCCTGAATGCGGCGCGCCAGATCATCCTCTGGTATGGCTCCGACAACCCGGTCAACCTCACCTCCATGTTTAAAAAAAATAAGTGTGGGCACGCCTCGGATACCGAGGCGTGCGGCTGTGGCCTGTTCAATGGCGGTATTTATCTTGTAGATCAGCAGGCGTCCAGAGAAGCGAGCGGCCAGCGAATCCAACACCGGAGCAAGCATTTGGCAGGGTCCGCAAGTGGGTGAATAAAAATCCACCAGCACAGGCTGGGAACTCAGTTCTACGCGTGCGCCAAAGTCGCGGTCACCAAGAGGATTGACCCGGCCGGCAACAGGCGCGCCAACCAGAGAAACACCGCATTTACCGCATTTAGGCTTCAAGCCCGCCTTGTTGTGGGGCACTCTGTTTTTAGCACCGCAACCAGTGCAGATGTGTATACTGTCCATGTTGTTCTCTACCCAATTTGTCTGGAAACGCTGGGCTGTTCATGCTGTACCATGATTTTCGCCCAAACATACATGCCAATTCCAGCTCAAATCCTCTTGTACCGGCTTCTCGCAATGCATGCGGAACACACTATCATGTACCGCCTGCTTCGTCTTCCCTCGCCTCTTTGGAGTGAAACTGGAATGACAATGGAAAAGGGACGCGCCGCAAGCGGCATGCCCCCTTGATTCTTTACCTGCTCATCAGACCTGGGTTGCAAATTTCAGCCCGATGATACCAATAATAATCAGTGATACGCTGATGATCCTGAAGGCATTGGCCGGCTCGCCGAACAGGATAATGCCCAAAACCACGGTTCCGACAGCGCCAACTCCGACCCAAACAGCATAAGCAGTGCCAAGCGGCAGTGATTTCATGGCAATACCGAGCAGGCCAAGGCTGACAGCCATCGACAAGACCGTCCAGACAGTGGGCCACAACCGCGTAAACCCCTCTGTGTACTTCAATCCGATTGCCCAGCCGACCTCAAATAACCCCGCTACAGCAAGAATGACCCAAGCCATGTGCTCCTCCACACAAAGTTCGGGGTCGTCCCCGGTGCACATTGGAGCGGTGGGGTCGTCCCCACTTCCATAAACCGTCTCAGCTCAGCACCGAGGCTCGCACCTTACCTGCACGTACCCGTATCAGCCAATAACGGGATGGATTGTCACGCATGGCGCGGCGCAGATTGTTGCTGACATCGTGGCTGTCGTCAACAAGATTGTACAATATTGAATCAATACCAATAAAACCATCCAGTAAATGGGTGAGGGTGTGGAGCACCTTGGTGGCATAGCCCTGCTGCAGGTCAACCAGCTGACGCAGCTCTTTCACTCCCTCCTTTTCCAGATGGCTGATCATGCGGTGGGCAAATGAACGATTGGCGAGCAGGCCTTCATCCATGGTATCCCAAAAAGCCTCCTCGTCGGCGCGGTTCACCTCTTCTGGCAGGATATGCAGTTGGTCATAGCTGAGCAGCGGGTTATCGGTGAGAAAACGCTCCACATGGCGGCACGCATTTTCAGCCGTCCTGGCCTGAGTCAGAAAAATATGGGCTACCGGGGGCAGTTCCATGGATATCCCTGATCCTGTACAATACCTGGCGGGTACAAGTGCCTGTCAGACCGGATTACAGTCTGGCCCTGTTCTTGTTTCCGTCTGTTTTGCCTGTCTTCCTGTGGGCAAATACTCGTTGCGCACGTTGCCTAGGGCAGAAAATATATTCTTTTTCGCTCCGGGAATACGACGATAGATTTCGGCTGCCAGAGCTTGCATGCCGTCGCGCCTGGTACGGCCTGCCAGCGGGCAGGAAGATGGCACAGCGTTCAGGCCATTATCCTGTGCGATCTGTTCGATATTCTGCTTCTCCACGTAGGCAAGCGGGCGGATAAGGGCCAGCCGCCCCTGGAATATGTCCTGCCGGGGCAGCATGGTGCTGATGTTGCCGGCGCAGGTTAGGTTCAGTAAAAAGGTTTCGATCAGGTCATCCTGGTGATGGCCAAAGGCGATTTTGTTGCAGTCTAACCGGGCCGCCTCATCAAAAAGGGCTGCTCGCCGGGCGCGGGCACAGGTAAAGCAGCTTTCACCGTCCGACCATTTATCGGACTTGCCAAGTTCATCAGGCGCTGCAACAGAACCGGCTCTCCTGGCAAATATAATCTCAAGTTCCAAACCTTTTCTGGCCAGCTCATCCCGAATGGTACAGGCAGATGTTCCTGGCTTTGATACACTTCCTTCCATATCCACATGCACGGCAGTAAGCCAATACCGTACAGGCGCCTTCCGCAGCCAGTAATGGAGCAGGTGTATCAGCACCAGTGAGTCCACGCCACCAGAAACAGCAACCAGTACCCGGTCACCCTCGGTCAGCATAGCATAGTCATGCATGGCCTGTCCAACCAGCCGGTTGACTTTGGCCGGCAGCCGCATGGAGCGAATCGTGGCACCTATTTAGTGATATAAGTGCACTGCTGCAACTGGTTCAGCAAGCCGTCGCGGGCAAGTTCTTCCGCGGTCAGCCAGGTCATGCCCCGGCGGCCAGCCTTGCCAATGGAAAAAAGATTTTCCATAACCGATTGCTGCTCTTCTTCGAAATGCCCATGACAGAGCACCAATCCGTTGTCCACCTCGTACAGACGATAGTTCAAAGTAACTGCAGCCGGCTGCTGCACTCCGTAGGGGCCACCCTCGCGTTCAACAAAACGGCTTACCGATGTTTCCAGAATAGCGTTGCAGCCCGCACTTTGCGCCACCTCACGGGAGGCTTCGAGTTTCACCACAGCCTCGGGTGATTGCAAGCCACTGGCCTGGTCAGCATTGATAAAGCGCGCCTTGCTGTTGTCTTTCAAAGCGTCGTGCAGCAGGGCGTCCACCACGGTAGCTCCGGCCATGAGCTGTTTTTCCTCATCTGCGGACAGTGCCCTGTCTTCCGCTGCGGATATCTGCACCGGCAGAACACCAAAACAGGTTAGTACGGGAGTTGCAGCCTTGGAGGCTCCGGAGGAAACGGGCGGCTGCCCAGCTGTTGAAGCACAGCCGGATGAAAGGGCTAAGGCTAGCAGCATAATGGCGGTGAGCAGAAAATGTTGTGCTGTCACAGAAAACCTCCCTATCACAGTGAAGAATAAAATCGCTCTACTACAATTCATGTATAGATAAAGGTATTATTTCCGTCTGTCTTGCAAAATTTGCGCCCCAGTCTCGGTACGACTGACGCAGGCAGACACAAAAACCTGGTGATCAAAGGGTTCCCTTGGAGGAAAGCTGCCCTTGCAGGCCCGGCATCGGTGCGACAGCTTGCCGCAAGGCCCGGCCCAGCGCCTTAAAAATTGCCTCAATAATATGGTGGCCGTTTTCTCCGTGGAGCAGATCAACATGCAGGGTGCAACCAGCGTGCAGGGCAAAAGCCCGCAGGAATTCCTGGGCAAGGCAGCTGTCAAAGGTGCCAATTTTCTCCTGGGACAAGGCCACTTTATAGTGCAGATGCGGTCGATTGGACAAATCCAGACATACCCTGGCCAACGCCTCGTCCATGGGTACATAGGCATGCCCGTAACGACAGATGCCCGCTTTGTCGTCCAGAGCCTTAGTAAAGGCCTGACCAAGACAGATGCCCATATCTTCAACGCTATGGTGGTCATCAATATGGGTATCGCCCTTGGCCTGCAACTCGAGATTGAAAAAACCGTGTACTGCCAGCAATGTGAGCATGTGGTCCATGAAACCGACACCACTGTTAATCTGCGTCTGACCACTGCCATCTAGGGTCAGCTCAAGACGTATATCGGTTTCGCGAGTGCAGCGCTCAACAATGGCGCTACGCCGGGTTTGTTCTGTCATGCGTACTCCATGTAAACATTTTATGGGAATCACCACTGCGGTCAGTCTTTCCTGGCGGCTTCATAAGAATGTATCTACAGGGTAGGCCAGCACAGGCGAGTGTTTCGGGAGGGACTGTAGCGAATTTTTTGACGAGATTCAATATCTGCCTATTGCAAAGCAAGAATAATACATGTAGAAAAGACCGTCTGGCTGCCTAAGATGGTCATCCGCCTGCAGTCACATGTTTATATACGCATACTTTTGCAAACAATCTCGGAATGTAATGCAACACGCTTTTTTTATTGACAGACTTGAAGCAGACCGGTTATATTCCTCTTCTGCTACGCTTAACTGCAAGCGGGAATAACTCAGTGGTAGAGTGCAACCTTGCCAAGGTTGAAGTCGCGAGTTCGAATCTCGTTTCCCGCTCCATAAAAGGTTCCAGGCTCGAACCGTTGTTCGAGCCTTTTTTTCTAGTCAGGATTTGAGCAAATGAAAACCTACTACACACCGGTCGATGAGATTGAGCGGAAGTGGCATGTTACCAATGCCGACGGCAAGGTACTGGGGCGTATAGCCGCTGAAATTGCTACTTTGCTCCGGGGCAAGCACAAGCCGACCTTCTGCAATTTCCAAGACAACGGTGATTTTGTCATCGTGGTCAATGCCGAGCGCGTACATCTGACAGGCGGCAAACTGGATAAGAAGATTTACTACAGGCATTCCGGTTATCCGGGTGGCATTAAAGAGCGTACAGCCCGGGAGTTGCTAGAAAAAAAGCCAGAAGAACTTATTCGCAAAGCAGTTCAGGGCATGCTGCCCAAAAACAAGCTTGGCCGGGCGCAGCTGAAAAAATTGAAAATCTACGCTGGCAAGGATCATCCGCACCAGGCGCAGAAACCAGAAATTTACGAAATACGTTAAAGGGGCGCACATTCATGGCTCAAGAAAAGATCTACGCAACCGGCAGAAGAAAAACAGCAACCGCCCGTGTCTGGCTCACCCCTGGTAATGGCCAGGTGGCTGTCAACAAAATGGAGCCAGCAGAATATTTTGGCAATATTTACTTTGAACCCAAGGTTGCCAAGCCTTTTGCAGTAACGGAGACCACAGCCCAGTACGACGTTATGGCTACTGTAGCTGGTGGCGGCAAGTCTGCCCAGGTAGATGCACTGGTACATGGCATAGCCCGCGCTCTGCAGGAGTTGAATCCTGAGATGCGTCTGCCACTTAAAAAAGCAGGGCTGCTCACCCGCGATCCTCGCGCCAAGGAGCGCAAGAAATACGGACTCCGCGGTGCTCGTGCCCGCTTCCAGTTCTCCAAGCGCTGATTGGAAAGGCAAACAGCTATCATCGACTTTCTGGCTGTTACTGTCACTTCTAAAAGGAATAACGAGGCTGCTCGTTATTCCTTTTTTTTTGATAATTTGCGGCAACAACTGGCCACAACAGTTTGATGCTGCCCGCACCGCTTCAAAAAATGTACATGCGTCCAGCCTGTATGCTGGGCAAATTCACTTTATCTCGCCGGTTTTGTAAGGGGAAATTGCTATGCTTGATGTTGGCATCGTTGGGGCTTCGGGCTATACAGGAGTTGAGCTTGTCCGCATTCTGGCCACACATCCGCAGGTTCGACTCACAGTCGCTACCTCGCGCCAGTACGCCGGCAAGACCATTGCCGAGGTATTTCCCAGCCTGAACAAACGGATCGACCTCTGTCTGGAAAACCACAGTGTGGACGAACTCATCTCCCGCGC
The DNA here is from genome assembly GCA_012744275.1 of Desulfobulbaceae bacterium. Lineage (GTDB taxonomy): Bacteria > Desulfobacterota > Desulfobulbia > Desulfobulbales > Desulfobulbaceae > Desulfobulbus. Next base: position 7,127 of record JAAYIE010000023.1, on the reverse strand, counting down.
CGATTTCTTTTTTGCCGCTGTTCCCCATAAAACCGCCATGGACATCGTGCCGCAACTGCTTGCAGCCGGGAAAAAGGTGGTTGATCTCAGCGCGGATTATCGCCTCCACGATCAGGCAGTGTACGAAAAATGGTACCAGCCCCACAGCAGTCCCGAACTGCTGGCGGAAGCAGTATACGGCCTGCCGGAGCTGTATCGGGAAGATATCCGCCGCGCCCGCCTAGTAGCCAACCCCGGCTGCTACCCCACCTCCGTTATTCTGGCGCTGGGCCCACTATTGCGTGCAGGTTTCCTTGAGCCGACCTCGATCATCATTGATTCCAAATCAGGAACCTCTGGCGCAGGCCGTGCCGCCAGTGCAGCCAACCTGTACTGCGAGGTGGCCGACAGTTTTAAAGCCTACAAGGTGGGCGGAACCCACCGTCATATTCCTGAAATCGAGCAGGAGCTGAGTCTGGCGGCAAAGCATGATGTGCGGGTATCCTTTACACCGCATCTTCTGCCCTTATCACGTGGTATTCTGAGCACCATTTACGCCACATTGAGCGAGGCAGGCAATAATGCTGACCTGCATAAACTCTACAACGACATCTATGCCAGCGAACCCTTTGTGCGGGTACTGCCGGCTGGACAACAGCCTGCCACCCAGCATGTGCGTGGATCAAACTGTTGTGACATTGCCCTTGAGCGGGATCACCGCACCGGACGCATCATCATCACCTCGGCCATTGACAATATCGGCAAGGGCGCATCCGGCCAGGCCGTGCAGAACATGAATGTGATGAATGGTTTTGCTGAAGAGACCGGCCTGATGGGGGCTGCCTTCTTTCCCTGAGAATGGAGCGTGTTATTCGTCTGCTGCTTGCCTATGACGGCACAGCATACTGTGGCTGGCAACGACAGCGTCAAGGTGAGGCCACTATCCAGGCGGCTCTGGAAACAGCCCTGCAGCGCATCTGTGGCCACCCACTCACCGTGCATGGTGCCGGCCGCACCGATGCGGGCGTGCATGCCCTGGCCATGGTTGCCCATTTCCGTACCCATGTGCCCCATCCGCTTACAGCCTTCAGCAAGGGGCTCAACTCTCTATTAGCGCCCGATATCCGTATCCTTGGTGCCCAGGAAACAAACGCCGATTTTCACAGTCGTTTCAGCGCCTGCGCCAAAATCTACCGCTACGACTTTTATACAGAGGAAGTAATGCCACCCGGCTTACGGCTCTACATGGGCCATCTGCCGGGTGCCTTCAACCCGCAACCAGCTCGGCAGGTCCTGGCACAACTTGTGGGTACACATGATTTTTCCAGTTTTGAACGCGCCGGCTCCCGCAACCTGCAAGCAACTGGTGGCCGCGGAGCTGTACGCACCCTGATGCAGACGAGTTGTGAACCAATACCCTATATACAGAACGGCTGGTCAATCCGCCTGCAGGGCGATGGCTTTTTGCGACAAATGGTCCGTATTATTGCGGGCACGGTTATCGAAATCGGCCAGGGGAAACGCCCAGCCACTGGCATTACAGATATTCTTGCTGCCAGGGATCGAAAAGCCGCCGGCCTGACAGCTCCGGCCTGTGGCCTTTTTCTGGAACAGGTTATCTATCCCCCCGAGTAAATTAAAAATTTGCCCAGTATATGTTTGTCGCCACCTGTCAGTTCATCCTTGCTTCCGCCTCACCAAGAAGACGGCAGCTACTGCAAGCCCTCGGCCTGCACTGCGACTGTTTCGCCGCAGATATCGACGAAACTCCGCTTCACGGCGAGACGCCCGTCGCCTTTGCCATGCGCATGGCTGGGGCCAAAGCTGATGCGGTTGCTGCGACACAGGCCCCGTCGGCCTGTGTCATCGGTGCAGATACCGTAGTGTGCATTGATGACCATATCCTTGGCAAGCCGGCTGACCGCAGGGAAGCAATGCATTTCCTTCAGCTGCTCAATGGCAGAACGCACACCGTTATTACTGCCTATGCGCTCAGGGTCCGGGAGCGCCACCTTGAAGTAAGCCAATATGCCAGCACCCTGGTTCGTTTCGGCCATTTTACCAACAGCGTCCTCCAGGCCTATGCCAATACCGACGAACCGCTGGATAAAGCTGGCGCCTATGCCATCCAAGGCTGTGGCGCCTTTTTAGTGGCAGCACTAAATGGCTCCAGCACCAATGTTATTGGCCTGCCTGTTCACGACCTGATCAAGCACCTGCTTGCACATCGGCTCATTAAAACGGAAATCTGAAACAATTTTTTCGTTTCAATTTGAAAAGGGCTGTTGACAGAGCCGCCTCTTTTGCCCTGGTTTTCTCAACAACCGATCTTGAAAGCGATCTGCTGCGACACATTTTAGCCCTTGGCATCACCCCCCTGCAACTGTTCGGAAACATCGCGCTCCTGATCCGCACCTGTCCTGTCCCCGGCCAAGACATACAGGAGCAGTCCAGCGGAACAGCCTGCAATGCCAAGCAATTCCCAAGCATTCAGTGTTTCATGCAGCACAAGCCAAGCAAGAATCGCCGTGCTGACCGGCACCATGGCCATAAACAGGGACACTGTGATCATACCCAGATGCCGGATAGCAAAGGTGGCGCAGATCAGAGCCACCACGTTGACGATGAACCCTTGATAAAGAGCCTGGACGACAATATCTTGCCAGATAGACTTGGTTAAGGTCGATGGCAAAAATGGCCACAGGGGCGTAAACAACAGCACATTCACCGTTGGCACCACAACGATGACCTCCTGCCAACTCACCGACCACAGCCGGATGCTGGTCATGTGCATGGTGTAGACACATGCAGCCAAAAGCAAGAGACCGATACCTCCCACCTGGTCTATGCTCCAGGTGTTACCACCTGCCATAGCCAGATTGGCGACAAAAAGCAGAACGATGGCAAGCACCCGCTGTCGTCCGATCCCGTGCTGAAAAATAAACCAGGAGGCAAGAGCCCCTAGAATCGGCAGCGAACCATTTACCACCACACCAGTATGCGCTGCCCTGACTGTCTCCATTCCCCAGAAGGAAAGCAAGGTATATGGAAAACCTATGCCAAGACCGATAACCAGGTATTGAAGAAAGGTGAAACGCCGCCACTCCAAGCGCCAAACCAACGGTACAACAATGAGAAATGCCGTCCAGTATCGCAACAGGGTAATATCCGCCGGTTCAAGACTGCTTTGTACACCGTATCGGGAAATTGTTAGCCATCCCGACCAGATACAGACAACAGCAACGGCAGCGAGAACGGACCATATCTTTTTCATGGGGAGCGGTAACGGTTAATGTTCCACGTTCAAAGGGATAAAGGCGGCCTGGCCTGCCTCGTTCCCCTCAAGGATAAATATCATGCAGACACAGCAGCAAAACATAACCCTTGAAAGGCTCCGTTTTGACAACAGCTTCACCCGGGAATTGCCGGCAGACAGCGAAACCGTCAACCGCAGACGACAGGTATATAATGCCTGCTATTCACGGGTGCGCCCACTTCGCGTTTCTAAGCCGCAGCTTTTAGCTTTTTCCCCTGAGACGGCCGCGCTGCTGAATTTGCCCGTCGAGGAGTGTTGCACAGAACTTTTTACCCAAGTGTTTTCAGGGAACACCCTGCTACCGGGCATGGATCCGCATGCAGCCTGCTACGGCGGGCACCAGTTCGGCAACTGGGCCGGACAACTTGGAGATGGGCGAGCCATCAACCTGGGTGAAGTGCTCAATCTTTCGGGCGAGCGTTACATGTTGCAACTCAAGGGAGCCGGGCCGACGCCCTATTCCCGCAATGCCGATGGCCTGGCGGTGTTGCGCTCTTCCCTGCGCGAATTCCTCTGCAGTGAAGCCATGCACCACCTGGGTATCCCCACCACCAGGGCGCTCAGCCTCATCAGTACCGGCGACCCTGTGGGGCGCGACATGTTGTATGACGGCAACCTCAAAGAAGAGCCGGGCGCGGTCATCTGCCGGGTTGCCCCCACCTTTATCCGTTTTGGTACTTTTGAAATTTTTTCCGCACGCAACGATCTGCACACCCTGAAATTACTGAGCGACTACACCATCCGCACCTTCTATCCGGAACTGGGCGTTCCGGGCAAGGCATGTTATATCAGCCTTTTTCGTGAAGTAAGCCGCCGCACGGCCGAACTCATGGTGCAGTGGCTGCGGGTTGGCTTTGTGCATGGGGTGATGAATACTGACAATATGTCTATCCTGGGTCAGACCATTGATTACGGGCCCTACGGCTGGCTCGAAGGGTATGACCCCGCTTGGACGCCCAATACTACTGATGCGGCGGGCAGACGCTACTGCTACGGTCGGCAGGCGCAAATCGCGCAGTGGAACCTGGCCAAGCTTGCCAATGCCCTCTATCCGCTGGTAGAGGAAACCGTGCCCTTTGAAGAAATTCTGCAGGACTATACCCGCATCTTTGACCAGCTCTGGCAGAAAATAATAGCTGCCAAGCTCGGACTTGGTTCGTACAACCCTGGTCGCGACCAGGGGCTAGTGGAAGAGCTTTTTCTGCTGCTGATCGAAGTGGAAACCGATATGACCATTTTTTTCAGGGCACTGGCGAAAGTGGCAAAGCTATTAGTACGGGATGAGTGGTCTGATGCCCAGTGTCGGCAGGCACTGGAGCCCGCCTGGTACCGGCCGGATGAACTTGATCAGGCGTATCTTGAAAGGCTTTCAACCTGGCTGGCCCGCTACCGGCAGCGATTACGAACAGATTTTCTGGCTGAAGACAAACGCAGCCTGCGAATGAACCAGACAAATCCGAAATATGTTTTCCGTAACTATCTGGCGCAACAAGCCATTGATGAGGCTGAAGCCGGTAACAACCAGCCCATTTTAGAACTGCTGGATCTGCTGCGAAACCCCTACGATGAGCAACCGGAGCGGGAACATTTCGCGGCCAAACGACCAGAGTGGGCCAGAAACCGGCCGGGCTCATCCATACTCTCCTGCAGCTCCTGACGCGCGGTCAAGGAGCAAGTACAACTGACGCCTGCTACTTGGCCTGCGGTCGGGCCTGCATGAGCAGACCCTTGCATCGAATATGTCATCATCTCATACACAAGCAGCATCATGTCAAGGCATGATGCTGCTTATTACCCACTGTATTTTCTGGCAACAGTACAGGTATCTGCGTACCTCAATTACGGCATCAGGACCTTGGGTAAAAGGTGTATATTCTTGAAAAGCAACCGTATCAATAATGCTGACGCTACAAAGAAGACAATCAAACCGCCTTCTTTTCAAACAGGTAATGAAAAATATCGGTCATATAAATAATGCCAACCATTACCCCTTTGTCCACTACAGAAACACGGCGCACTCGATTACGCATTAGCCGATCAAGAACCTTCATCATAGGTTCTTCTGGGGAGACAACGACGACCTCATCGTTCATGATATCGCGGACTCTTTTTTTCTGTACATTTTTAACAAACATCTCCACTTCACCCTGTACAGACATGTCAGAACTGTCGATTCCATAAAGATGATATGAAGGCCTTAAATGGTAGAGGATGGAATACATACTAATTGTTCCCACCAAGGCATTGTTGTCATCCACAACCACAAGACTTACATTCTTGTGGCCGGTTGCACGGGTGCCGCCCATAAAAAGTTGTTCGACTGCCTGACTTACCAATGCATCCTGATGGATGATATCGTACTGCTGCGACATGAAATCTTTTGCAAGTTTTGACATTGTTTGGCTCCTTGTTTGGGTCGCTGCTTATAATTTTTCTGGCACCTCCCCACTAAAGGGAGGCCCCAGCCTTGCCTAGAAATATGAACAGCAACACAGTTTTTGCGACAACCGGCATACCCCATCTGCCTTTTACCACCGCCTGCATGGTTAAACCACAAGAAAAGCAGGTAATGTCTGTGTAGTGTAACACCTGCTCGATGTTCGAAACACTACCTAATACCCGTTGCCCAGCCCCGGCTCCTGTCTCAGTATCCGTACCCCTTAAAGCCCGTTGAAAAAGTTCCCATGTGTGCCATAATGGCATTTTCCATAAGGAGGATGCAGGGTATTGGCCGAAGCAAGCGGGCTCAAAACGCCGACCCAGGCCGAGCTTGTCGCTTTTGACCGCAAGCGCAAAGGGAAAACGACCCCTCAACAAGGACTGGCAATCTACCACGGAACAGATGCTCGCATAGGCAAACTCAAGGATGGCCGCACCCACATGGCGTACAAGCCTGAGCAGGTGGTGGATCTGGAATCTGGGGCGCTTGTCTCGGCCGTGGTGCTTCCTGTGGATCAGGGCGATACGAAAACGCTTGCCGCTACGCTTCTGGATGCGCATGCCAAGCTTGGCGTGGTCAAGGATGCGGACAGACCTGGCAGCGTTGGTTCTTTCGACCTGGTGGCTAACAAGGGGTACCACAGTCAGGATGTTTTGAAGCATCTTCCAGATACTTGCCGCAGCCAGATCAGTGAGCCGGGGCACAGGGGTTACTGCGTTGGCATGGGGATATTGCAGGCCGTACAGCGGTGTTCGGAAATAAGAATCGGATCTGCTCCAGTACGGGCAAGGCGCTTTTGTGTGCGCGGGACGACAGGGTGGAGCGTAGCTTTGCCCACAGCCTTGATCGAGGCGGTATGCGGTGCACGCATCTTCGCGAGCTGGCCAATGTGGAGAAACGTTACATTATCCATCTTGCCGGGTTCAATTTGGGGACACTGTTAGCAGCATTGTTCGGCTTCGGCACTCCCAAAGGTTGGCCCGATGCCCGTGTACTGCTGTTTTTTGCCCAAACTGGCACAATACGTCTACTTATTCTGGCCATTTGGTCCCCTGAGAGCCCAGGGAATGCAGAATGCTCCATGATTGTCTGCATCAGCTCTGCTGGTTGAGAACAACGCGCCTCTTGAGCACCCAGAAAAAACTAACCATCCTTCAACAGGCTATTAAGAGCTTTCCATGGGCTAATGTAATACACCTCTGCTTATCTCATGTTATCTCCTGTTAATACCCGCAACTATGTATATCGATTTTGTTGTTTTGTATTCAGTGCTGTCTCATAAAAGATCAATGAAAGGAGGCTCGGAGAGCTCTTTGGTGGTACAATGATTTTGCAAAAAGATCATACAAACCAAGGAGATCCGAGCCATGGCCCATAGTAACACTGTCCTGA
>JAAYIE010000022.1 GCA_012744275.1 Desulfobulbaceae bacterium | reverse complement strand
GGACACCGGCCTTTCACGCCGGCAACACCGGTTCAAATCCGGTTGGGGACGCCAGATAAATCAAGCACTTAGCTACCACTGAGTGCTTGTTTCTTTTTAAAGGTGAGCCTTTGGTAAGCCCGATGGGCTCACCTGTCATTCGCCACCAGCTTGAGCACCCTGTCCGGGTGCTCTTTCTTTTTGGCGGCCCCCTACCCTCCAGAATAGAGATCGATCCGCGTAAAGACTGCAGCTGATGCACGTACCGTGCTGTTGTTGTCAACCGTTTGTGCCGCAAGACAGCTTGGGCATCCACCTGTTTCGCTGGTAGTACAGTTCCCTGGTCCTTGGACCAGGGAACACCCAAGGGCCATCCTGGTGAGCTCTCCGAGCCTCGGCCAGGTCCACATCTTCCCATCGAAGCTGGAACAACTCGTTCCGTCCCGCAGCCAGGTGGAGATAAGCCAGTAACATGACTTTGTCCTGACCGAAATCCGCATGGTCGTACACCGTCTAAAATCCTTCCTCCGGTGACACGTACCGCCTCTGCCGTTCTTCTGGGAACCTGTCCACAAGGAACGGGTTGCTGGCCGGAGGCCGTACATCGTTGGGCCGGAAACTCTTCAGCGATGCCCAGGTTTCAATCAGGGTGCCGTCAACTGGAAAATGGTTCATATAAGAGCCCTGCCGCCTCGGCCCAGGAGCAGACGAACCGCAGGAACATCACGGCAAGATCGCTGTGGAGAATACGCTCCCTGTTCTTGGGATAGACTGAATGATCCCAAATCGTGCCGTCCATGGACAGATCAACAAACCAGCGGAACAGAAGATTGTAATCGAGTTGTTCCGTCGGCATCCGCTCACTACGGATTGAATAGAGGATTTGCAGTAACAGGGAGCGCAGTAGCTACTCGGGTGGAATCGATGGCCGTCCTGTACTTGAGTAGAGTTCACGGAACACGGAGGAAAGTGCGTTCAACGCCTTATCCGCCACGATTCAAATAGGACGCAGCGGGTGAGCTTGCGGAACCCGGGATTCGGGAGAAAGATAACTGAATAATTTCTGTTGCTGAATGTCAGACCCGCGTCTAGCCTCACCTATTTATAAATTATTTCAACCGGTTGAATACTACGCATGGTTATTGTTCATGCCCAATCGTTTGTGCGTTTTTCAACAGCCTGTTAGGCCAACAGAACTACCGCAGGCGACAGGTGAGAACAGAAAGGATTGCCTTATTTTTCGGGTTTACATATAAATCCTTGCAGCTAGTCTTTACCGTTTAGCAGTTCTTAGCAAGCACTTGGCCTAATGTTTAGATTTGTACGAAGGATTAAATTGGTATTTCAAATAAAATGCCTGGCCATGCGAATGCCAGCACTCAGTTTGATACAGTGGCAGAAACGATTCAGCACGGAACAGGCGTACGCCAAGGCGCTAGCCAAAATGCAATGCCAAACGGTTTTCAATTATTGGATGCCGTTATAGCTCATGAAACAGGGATGAATTCGCATCTTCACCTGACCTTTTCCGACGGACTGGTAAAAGAAGCGATTGCCGAGGACGGAACATGACAGGACATCTTCATTATGTCAAAGGTCGAAGCCCGGAGCAGGACGCCTGGGTGACTAATTTTTTTACGGAAAATCATCTGGCCCACGAGGCCTTTCCCCGGGATGTCGCGTCTCCGGAGCAGTTGAAGTTTATCGTGTGCCTGGATGAGAATGAGCAGACGTACTACCCGTGCTCCGACGAGTTGTTCGCCGCGATTATCGAGAAACGGGCCGACACCATGCTGACCTCTGCCTATGTTGGAATCTGGAGCCGTCTGGAGCGTCTGGTTGACGAAGTAGTGAGCGATCCGTACAAAAAAAGCTATTTGCTCAACCTGTTGACCATCAAGTACAACCACGACAACATGTCCAAGGTACAGTTGCCGGGGCGGATGGAAAAGCGCCTTTTGGGCATGTTGACCACCATCAGCGAAATCGACCGACCACTGGCTGCCGAACGGGAACAGGAGAACCGGCGCAGCCTCGCTTTTCTTCAGTCCGAACTGTTTGAACAGATTTTCAACTCCCCGGAAGGACTGCATATCACTGAGGGAACCACCCTGACCGATATCGATTTGCAACTGCACCTGCTTCGTCTGCGCCGCCTCCTGAGGTTTTCGGCCATGCGTGAGATCTGGCGGCAGGAGCAGCCGCCGGACAAGGACAGGTTGCGTCGGATCGTGGATCGGCCGCTTGACACCCCTGAGTGGGACTGGCTCTGCACCTGGTTAAGCGAGGTGATCGCGGGCAAACGGCGGCCCTGTGTTTTGTGGGTGGGTGGCCGCTCCGGTGAAATCGTTTTTGACCTGGCGATTTTAAAAATTCTGAACAAGATCGGAATCAAGGTCATTTTGGCGGTAAAACAGGATTTTTTGTATCACCGAATCAATTTTCTCGACGTACTGGAAGATCCGGTGCTCACCGAACTGCTCGAAGACGCAGATATCATTGGCGATCCGAAAATCTCGAAAAACGAATTGTTGCGCTATCTGGACAGTGAGAGCAGTCTGCTCGTGATTTCCGATGGCACCCGCGAGCCGTTCAATCCCCTCTTAACGTCGGTTACCTATGCCCGCGCGTTCAAGGAGGCCGATCTGGTGATCCATCGCAACCCCGGCGGCCGCGCCAGTATTGGCAACCATTTTCAGTTCACCCGCGACATCCTCTCCATCATTCCGACCGAGGACGGCGAGTTGAATATCCTGCTCAAGCCCCGCCATCCCAAGGCAATCCGTTTCTCGCGCAGTGAACTGCGGCGCATCGCCGAACGGTTGATCAGCATGGTGGAGAAGGAGAAGTGCCTTGGCAAGACCATCATGTTTTACTCGGCCATTGTCGGCTCTATTCCCGGTCAACTGAAGACCGCGCAAGAGATCCTGGACGTCTTTGTCGGATATCTCCGTTCCGCCATGCACGATGTGGTTGTCATCAATCCCGGGGAGCATTTTGTCGAGGGCATGGATGCCGACGACATCATGTATATGTGGGAAATTTTTCAGCGTTCCGGCCTGATCGATATCTGGCGCTTTCAAACGGTAGACGATGTGGTCAAATCATTTGAATTGATGGGCAAAAAGGTGCCGCCGGAGTGGACCGGTAAGGACGCCACCTATTCCACCGGCTGCACCAAGGAGATGGAGATCGCCGTACAGATGCAGCAGATCTGCCCGGAAATGCAGTTGATCGGTCCTTCCTACGAGAAATTTCGGCGGCGCAAAGAATATGGAGTGGGCAAACTCTATGACCGGACTCTGGGCGGCAGCGAATAAGACGAGTGGAGACCATCACAGACAAAAGGCGGGCAGGATCAATTTCTTACTGCCAACACACCGGCACCAAAACTTTTGAATAATGCCCACATCTTGCTGCTGCGCTGCCGCAAAACTATTTATTGATGAACGCAGCCTGGACCGAGGTTTACCCTTCAGGCTTGACTCGCACATGGCAAACCCCTGTAAGGGTCTCTTGTGTATAGGGGAAATACTTATCTTTCAGGCGCAGGGCCACGTGGACCAACGCAATCAGCACAGGCACCTCAACCAGAGGGCCGATTACGGTGACAAATGCCTCGCCGGAATTGATGCCGAACACGGCAATGGCTACCGCTATCGCCAGTTCGAAATTGTTGGAGGCAGCGGTGAAGCTCAGGGTGACGGTTTGCTCATAGGTAGCCCCGGCGCGTATTGACAGAAAAAACGAAACCGCGAACATGACCAGAAAGTAAATGGTCAGAGGCACCGCGATGCGCAGCACATCAAACGGCAGTTGTACAATATACTCGCCTTTGAGCGAGAACATGACCAGGATGGTGAAGAGCAAAAAGATGAGTGTGAGCGGGCTGATCCTGGGGATAAACACCGTTTCATACCACTCTTTCCCTTTCAGCCTGATGCCGATCAAGCGACTGAGCATGCCAGCAATAAAGGGAATGCCCAGGTAGATGAACACTGACCGCGCGATCTCATCGATGGAGACATCAACGACAGCCCCTGCCAACCCAAACCAGCCGGGAACGATGGTAATGAAAATCCAGGCGCAGAGGGGAAAAAACAGAACCTGAAAAATTGAGTTAAAGGCCACCAGTCCGGCGCAGTATTCGGTATCGCCATCGGCCAGGTCATTCCAGACAATCACCATGGCAATGCAGCGGGCCAGGCCGATGAGGATGAGGCCGACCATGTAGTGGTGGTGGCCGGAAAGAAAGGTGATAGCCAATAGAAGCATTAGTACCGGCCCTATCACCCAGTTTTGCACCAGGGAGAGCAGCAGTACCCGGCGGTTGCGGAAAACCTGACCCAACTGCTCGTATTTGACCTTGGCCAGGGGCGGGTACATCATCATAATCAGGCCGATGGCAATGGGGATGTTAGTCGTGCCTACCTGGAAGGCGTTGATTACATGCTGCACCCCGGGGATAGTGTAACCGAGCATGACGCCGGCGAACATGGCGAGAAAGATCCACAGGGTGAGGAAGCGATCCAAAAAACCAAGTTGTTTGGGCTGTGCTGACATGACAGATCCTAGAAGGGATGGCAGAATTAGAAGATGTGCGAAGAACCCACGACTTGCCCTTTTATTAATCCGCCCATGCGGATTCGTCAAGTCTGAACAGCAATAAACCCGGTGCAATAAGGATTCGGTCAGGATTAATTGATGAATGCATGAACAGCCTGTTTGAAAACCATTCATTCTGGTCGGGGCCGTTTTTTTTGGGACGATAGCATTCGCCGCACTCCAGGCCAACGTCCTCCACATGACTCGCATGCCTGAATATGGTGTCATCCCATCATTTTCCATTACGATGTGTCGCCACCCCGACTGCAGCAAGAACAGCACCGCTGCACATTAGAAAAGCTACTGCTGTCAAAGCTGCTCGCATGGCCACCTCCCTGAAGTTATACTTGCTGGCACATTCGACCTCATCTGCATATGCGGATTTAATCAAGGCGGCATTGGGAAGTATTGACGATTCTGCCTGCCTGTTGTATGGGACCGATTATGAGAGATACCGCTGAATTCTTCAAATCACTGGCCGATGAAACCCGGCTGCGCCTGCTCGTCCTCCTGCAAGGAGGAAACGAGTATTGTGTTTGCGACTTAATGAATGCGCTCGATTTGCCTCAATCCACGGTTTCCCGGCATTTAGCCTACCTGAAACGAAATGGTTGGCTGCAAGACCGTCGCGGTGGGGTGTGGATGTATTATTCCCTGAAAAAAGACATGGATACCATTCACTTGGCTCTGGCCACCCTGCTCATCAATCAGTTGGCAAACAATCCCGTGTACATAGCTGATCAAGAACGTCTTAAAACATACCTGCTCACCAAGGATGCCAACTCCTGTTAGCAGGGTAGGTGCAATGGAGTGGCAGATATACTGGGAAGCACCCACTGACCCGCTGTGATCACAGACCCCAAATGGTTCGTTAGGCATGCATTTATTTGGCATCCTTAAGGCTGTTTGTCCCTTCCACCTTTTCTGTGCAGTTGTTTATTTTACCTTAGCGTTATTTGCTGAAGAGAGGATAAATAGCATACTGGCACACGGTAAACATTCATTCTATTACCCAGTTCCACTTCCCGTCGTGCCTGCGGCGGGCACGAAAATTTGCAGCCTATGGCGGTGAACCAGACAGACCCCTGCCGCATTCTGCTGGTGGACGATCACAAACTGCTGATGGAGGGTGTGCGCAGCTTGCTTGCGCCCTACCGGCACCTGCGGGTAGTAGGCATGGCCCTCAATGGAGGTGAGGCTGTGGCCCTGGCCGCCTCCCTGCATCCGCATATTCTTGTCCTCGACCTGAACCTGCCCGGCATGAATGGGGTGGAAACAGGGCGCGCCATCCTCGAGATATGCCCGTGCACCCGTATCCTGATTTACACTGGCGACGAAGATCAGCGCTATTTGCCAGAACTGTTGGACATGGGCATAATGGGCCATGTACGCAAGTCAGAATCTCCAGGCATGTTACTACGGGCCATTGAATGCATACGCGCCGGCGAAATTTTTTTGAGTTTCCCCGATCCCGGTGCCCGCCTGGCAACCATGCTGCGTCGGCGCCACCAAGACATGGAAAACGCGGCAGGCGAAACCAGTGCCGATTTACGTGCGCTTTCGCCGCGTGAAAAGGAAGTTTTTCATCTGCTGGTTGACGGCCACACCATCAAAAGCATTGCTGCAGATCTGTACATCAGCCCCAAAACTGTAGAAACCCACAAGTACAATATTCTGACCAAACTCCAGGCCGGATCAGTAGGTGATCTGATAAAAATAGCGGTGCGGCACGGGCTTGTGATCGTATAGATATTCTGTACTCTCGCACTCGACTACGGAATTCCCCCAATAAACAACAGATAAATCAGGATTCCCCCAATGGTGGATTGGAGTAAGGCAGACTACCCTGCTCCAATCCACATATGCACAACGTGTTTCGAATTAACACCGCAAGGGGGAAACAATGACATGTGAATTTTGTCCGCTCCGCACCGGGGCAAAGACCATTGCAGGGCGGCTGTTTTTACTGTTTTTACTGGCAATCGGCTGCTGCCTGACAGGCCAGAGCACGGCTTTTGCCGGGCAAACGGTCGTTGACAACCCGCCTGCAAAGGCACTTATGCCTTCCGGGCAGGATGGTACCCAAGGCCAGGCTCATCTGGCTGCAGCTCGTGAGGGCGCACAGCCTGCGTCTGCCGCGGTTACTGAGACGACCATGCCAGCTCCACAAACCGCTCCTACCGATGATCATCCTTGGTGGTTCTGGCCACTGGCTCTACTGTTTTTCTGTTTTATTCTAGGCATTATCGCCGTTATGGCCGGTGTGGGCGGTGGCGTGCTGTTTGTACCCCTGGTCAGTGGCTTTTTTCCTTTTCATCTTGATTTTGTGCGCGGAGCGGGTCTGCTGGTGGCGCTGGCCGGGGCATTGGCTGCTGGGCCAGGTCTGTTGCGCCGTAATTTCGCCAATCTGCGGCTGGCCCTGCCGGTAGCGCTTATTGCCTCAAGCTGCGCCATCGTCGGCGCCATGTTGGGACTTGCTCTACCCACCCATATCGTGCAAACCTGCCTGGGCGTTACTATTCTGGGCATTGCCATTTTGTTGCTCACATCCAAAAACTCCGTGCGCCCTGTGGTGACGAAACAGGATGCCATTAGTGTTTCTCTGGGTATGCATGGTGTTTTTCTTGAGCCAAGTACCGGTGAAGTGGTGGAGTGGAAAACCCACCGCACCCTGATGGGTTTGCTGCTGTTCATTGCTATCGGCATTATGGCAGGCATGTTTGGTCTGGGCGCCGGCTGGGCCAATGTGCCGGTACTGAACCTGCTCATGGGGGCGCCACTTAAGGTAGCTGTAGGCACATCAAAATTTCTGCTTTCTATAACAGATACATCGGCAGCCTGGGTGTATCTGAACCAGGGCTGCGTCATTCCGTTGATGGCCATTCCTTCTATCGTGGGCCTGATGCTCGGTTCTGTGGTGGGTGTGCGTTTGCTGGCTGTGGCCAAACCTAAAGTCATCCGCTACATGGTTATTCTGGTGCTTTTTTTTGCCGGTGCCAAGGCCCTTATGAAAGGACTTGGCTGGTAACCTGTTTATTTATGGACAAGACCAGGAGAAAAATATGACTTCCTTTGACCTCAAGACTGAAATCAAGGCATCACCTGCCCAGCTGCACTATGCCGACACCCTGTTTTACGGCGCATTGCTGGGCTTTGTGATGATGCTCATTACCTATGCCCTGTACGTGTTCGGCATTCTTGAGCCAAGTACCGGTGAAGTGGTGGAGTGGAAAACCCACCGCACCCTGATGGGTTTGCTGCTGTTCATTGCTATCGGCATTATGGCAGGCATGTTTGGTCTG
>JAAYIE010000021.1 GCA_012744275.1 Desulfobulbaceae bacterium | reverse complement strand
GGCATACCATGCCCTTGGTGGGCTGGTACAGGCCCAGCAACAGCTTGCCCAGGGTGGTTTTGCCCGAACCGATTGGGCCGATGAGTGCCACTTTTTCTCCAGGGGCGATTTCGATGTTAATGTCCTTAAGGGCCAGGCCGGTTTGCTGCGGATACTGGAAATCAACATTGACCAGGGAGATACCGCCCAAACATTGGCTGCGGTGGAGAAAGGATTGCTCTGCAGGCCGTTCAACCGGCAGACCCATAATGCTGTTTAAGGCACCCAGCGCAGCCTTGGCGCGGTGGTACCGTGCCGCCAGGTTAACCACCTGCGACATGGGGGCAATGGCCTGGCGTGACAGGATAACCAGGGCGATAATGCCACCCTGGGAGAGGTTGCCGCCAGCAAGACGGTAGACACCGGCTATCAGCACGGCAACTGTGGAGAGGTTCATGATAAAATCGGTAAAATAGCCAACCGAAGAGGAATATAAGCGGGAACGATTGCCCCAGATGGCTATGTAGCTGACAGCCTCTTCCCAGGCGCGCTGAAACTGGCTTTCTGCGCCCATCATTTTGATGGTTTCGATGCCAGACAGGCCCTCCACCAGGATGGCGTTTTTTTGTGCGCCTGCCTGAAAGCTCTTTTCAACAGCTGTTTTTAAGGGCGCCTGGATGAGAAAGGCATAAAAGGCCATGAGGAAAAGGGCGGTAAGATGCACCAGCACGATGGGGCCGCCCAAATACCAGATGGCCAGGAGCCCTAAAACCATGAAGGGCAAATCTATAAGCGCAGTAATGGAAAATGAGGTGATGAACTCGCGGATAGCATCAAATTCCTGCAGGTTGCGGGTGAAGGCGCCCACAGATTTAGGCCGTACCTCCATTCTGAGTCCCAAGACCTTTTCAAGCAAAATTGAGGAAATGCGCAGGTTGAATTTTTTTCCGACCTCATCAATAAAATAACCACGCAAACCCTTCATCAACAGATTAAAGCCGTATATAATACCTATACCAATGGCCAAAACCCAAAGGGTGTCAAAGGCCAGGTTGGGTATAACCCGGTCGTAAACATTCATGGTGAAGAACGGACCGGCAAGGCCAAACAGGTTGATGAAAAAGGAGGCAACCAGGACATCGCGCAGTATGCGCCAGGAAGAAAAAAGCGGGCTCCAGAACCAGTGCTTGCCCGATTGTACTTTGAGTTGATCTATCTGCTTGTCTTCACGATATTTAGGGCGGACAAAAAAGGTGTAGCCTGTATAAGTGGCTTCAAGTTCCTGCCAGGGGATGATGCTTTCACCAAAACCGCTTTCCGGCAGGATGATTTTGGCTGTCTGGTTGCCTTTGTCAATATTGGCCAGGATACAGGCCCGGTTATCATTGAGGAGCAAAATTGCCGGCAGCTCATAACCCGACATTTTTGCCAAAGGCCGTTTTAACAGCCTGCTGCTAAAACCAGCCCGGTCGGCCGCCCGTGGGAACAGCTCAACCGTGAGGCAATCGGCAACAACCGGCAGACCGGCCTTTAAGGCAGTATGGGAAAGCTGGATATTGTAGATTTTACCCAGGTGTACCAGGCAATCTGCCAAAGGATCGTCAACAATGCTTTGGGCCTGTACAGGCTTGCCTGCTTTGTCCTGTGCGGTTGAAATATCCGGGTTCATAGGGTGTCTCTATTGGCTTCAAAATTGAACTATTTATACAAATACTGTAAGGCAGCTGCAGGTATATTTGTACGCAAAAAAATCCCGGTTACGAAAAAAAGGAGATAAGACATGGTTTATGTGCAAAGGGACGAAGAAGGC
>JAAYIE010000020.1 GCA_012744275.1 Desulfobulbaceae bacterium | reverse complement strand
GGGAAAGGCCTTGCACCTTGCTTTCCATGTAGGGTGCAGAAAAGCGTGTTTTGTCGATATCAATGAGCAGCTGGTCTTTATCAACCACATCACCCACCCGCACATGCAGTTTACCCAGGATGCCGCCTTCCAGGTTTTGCACCACCTGGGTCTGCTGCGAGGGAATGACCTTGCCGGTGCCCCTGGTGACCTCGTCGATTTCTGCATTGGCAGACCAAACCAGAAAAACAATCATAAAAAGGGCAATGAGCCACATGATGAGCTGGCCGCCGCGGGGGCTCTGCATGAGCAGCACATTGCGGATATCGGTGGTCAGGTCTGGATCAAAATCTGACCTGCGTTTCAACAGGCCGCCTGTATCGGGAGCCGGCGCATTCGTCTTAGGACCCGGAGCAGGAGCCGGCGGCGATGTGTTGTGATCTTTTGTTGCCATTTGGGGCACCTCAAATATTGATCTGGCCTGATTTCATGGCAGTCATGACCTGATCGCGCGGGCCATCTGCAACCACAGCGCCACTATCAATGAGTATAATGCGGTCAACCAGGCTGAGCAAGGAACCACGATGGGTGACGAGAACAAGGGTTTTATTGACAAGATACTCGGCAAGTTTGGCCTTGAGCTGGGTTTCAGTACGGTTATCCATAGAACTGCTGGGTTCGTCAAAGACCAGGATGGGCGGGTCATGCAACAGCGCCCTGGCAATGGCGACACTCTGCCGCTGTCCACCAGACAGGCCCCGTCCCTGTTCACCAATTTCCAGGTCAAAGCCCTTGGCGTGCTTGCCAACAAAAGACATGACTCCAGCGAGTTCTGCGGCCCATAAAATGCGATCTGCATCAACCTCGGGCGAACCAAAGATAATATTGTCGCGGATGGTGCCGCGAAACAGGGTAACATCCTGCGGCACATAACCGATAAAGCGACGCAGTTCTGCAGGGTCTATCTGCCGGATATCGGTATTGTCGAGGCATACCATGCCCTTGGTGGGCTGGTACAGGCCCAGCAGCAGCTTGCCCAGGGTGGTTTTGCCCGAGCCGATTGGGCCGATGAGCGCCACCTTTTCTCCAGGGGCGATTTCAATATTAATACCCTGAAGGGCCAGGCCGGTTTGCTGCGGATACTGGAAATCAACATTAACCAGGGAGATGCCGCCCAAACATTGGCTGCGGTGGAGAAAGGTTTGCTCTGCAGGCCGTTCAACCGGCAGTTCCATAATGCTGTTTAACGCACCCAGCGCAGCTTTGGCGCGATGATAGCGTGCGGCCAGGTTAACTACCTGCGACATGGGGGCAATGGCCTGGCGTGACAGGATAACCAGGGCGATAATGCCGCCTTGGGAAAGATTGCCGCCAGAAAGGCGGTAAACACCGGCAATCAGGACTGCGACTGTGGAGAGGTTCATAATAAAATCGGTGAAATAGCCAACCGATGAGGAATATAAGCGGGAACGGTTTCCCCAGATGGCTATATAGCTGACAGCCTCTTCCCAGGCGCGTTGAAACTGACTTTCTGCGCCCATCATTTTGATGGTTTCGATACCTGACAGGCCTTCCACCAGGATGGCGTTTTTTTGTGCGCCTGCCTGAAAGCTCTTTTCAACAGCAGCTTTTAAGGGGGCCTGGATGAGAAAGGCATAAAAGCCCATGAGAAAAAGGGCAGCAAGATGCACAAGCACAATGGGGCCGCCCAGGTACCAGATGGCCAGGAGCCCTAAAACCATAAAGGGCAAATCTATAAGCGCAGTAATGGAAAACGAGGTGATGAACTCGCGGATGGCATCAAATTCCTGCAGATTGCGGGTGAAGGCGCCAACAGATTTAGGGCGAACCTCCATTCTGAGCCCCAAAACCTTTTCAAGCAAAATTGAGGAAATGCGCAGGTTGAATTTTTTTCCTACCTCATCGATAAAATATCCACGCAGCCCCTTCATCAACAGATTAAAGCCATATATAATACCAATACCAATGGCCAGCACCCAAAGGGTGTCAAAGGCCAGGTTAGGTATGACCCGGTCGTAGACATTCATGGTGAAGAACGGACCGGAAAGACCAAACAGGTTGATGAAAAAAGAGGCCACCAGGACGTCGCGCAATATTCTCCAGGAAGAAAAAAGCGGACTCCAGAACCAGTGCTTACCCGATTGTACTTTGAGTTGCTCTATCTGCTTGTCTTCGCGGTATTTTGGACGAACGAAAAAGGTGTAGCCTGTATAATTGGCTTCCAGCTCCTGCAAAGGGATAATGCTTTCACCAAAACCGCTTTCCGGCAGAATGATTTTGACTGTATTGTTTCCTTTGTTGATGTTTGCCAGGATACAGGCCCGGTTATCGTTGAGGATCAATATTGCCGGCAGTTCATAGTCCGACATTTTTACCAAAGGCCGTTTTAAAAGCCTGCTGCTGAATCCGGCCCTGTCGGCGGCCCGCGGGAAGAGCTCAACCGTGAGATGGTCGGCAACAACCGGTAAACCAGCCTTCAGGGCAGTATGAGAAAGCTGGATGTTGTAGATTTTACCCAGATGTACCAGGCAGTCTGCCAAAGGGTCGTCGACAATGCTTTGGGCCTGTACAGGCTTGCCTGCTTTGTCCTGTGCGGCTGAAATATCTGGGCTCATAAGATGTCTCTATAGGCTTCAAAATTGAACTATTTATACAAATACTGTAAGGCAGCTGCAGGTATATTTGTACGCAAAAAAATCCCGGTTACGAAAAAAAGGAGATAAGACATGGTTTATGTGCAAAGGGACGAAGAAGGC
>JAAYIE010000019.1 GCA_012744275.1 Desulfobulbaceae bacterium | reverse complement strand
GTTGGGTAAACACCTCGCCTATACCGCGGCTCTCTGTACTTGTAACCACGTTGAACACACCGGGTGGGAATCCGGCCATGTCAGCCAGCTTTGCCAGGGCCAGGGCAGAAAGCGGGGTAGCCGAGGAAGGCCGCACCACAAAAGTGCAGCCAGCAGCCAATGCAGGCGCAGCCTTGCGGGTAATCATCGAGTTGGGGAAATTCCAGGGGGTAATCGCAGCCACTACACCAACCGGCTGTTTAATTACCACAATGCGTTTGTCTGGGCTTGGTGCAGGAATAGTTTCACCGTAGATACGCTTGGCCTCCTCTGCAAACCATTCCACAAAGGAAGCACCGTAGGCGATCTCTCCCCGGGCTTCAGCCAAAGGTTTACCCTGCTCAAGCGTCATGATTCGGGCCAATTCCTCCTGACGCTCCATGATGAGCGTAAACCAGGCGCGCAAAAGACGGCTACGTTCTGTTGCGGTACAGGCACTCCAGGTGGGTAGTGCCTTTGCTGCGGCTTCTATGGCCTCATGGGCCAATGCCCCATCGCAATCACATACCTGGGCAATAGTTTCGCCGGTGGCCGGGTTGTGCACGGCAAAACGGCTCTTGCCCTCGCGCCAGGCACCGCCAATATAGGCCGTATCCGTCAAAATAGAGATGGAACTATCCCGGCTGGCTATCATGTGTGTTCTCCTTCTGTTCCTTCTGTATTACAAGCGGTGGCAGGAATCGAAACCGTGTTGCCCTGCCACGGCAATTGAATCTTGTACCTTGTGTTTATCCCACAACATGCACATAATACTCTGTTTATCAAACCCCTCCGACTAATTTTTCAGGATCGTTTCCAGCTACAGATTGTACCATGACCGCTGAAATGCTCATCACCCTCTCCACCCTGAATATTGCCGCCCTGCTCCTCATTACCAATCTGGTGCGCAGTGATGTGGTGGGCATGCTGGTTCTGCTTATTTTGCATTTAACCGGTGTGGTGACCTTAAGCGAAGCGCTTTCTGGTTTTTCCAACCCGGCGGTCATCATTATTGCAGCCATGTTTCTGGTGAGTGAGGCCATTATCTATACCGGGATCGGCCAACGCATCGGCACTATCATCACCCAGAAAAGCGGGGCCAACGAAAAGAAACTGGTTGTCCTTTTGATGGTGGCCTCAGGCTCACTGGGGGCATTCATGAGCTCCGCCGCCACCGTGGCTATTTTCATCCCCATCACCATGGCCATGGCGGCCAAAGCAGAACTGAACCACCGGCGACTGCTGATGCCGCTGGCTGTCTCTTCGCTTATCAGCGGTATGATGACTTTGGTCGCCACCACACCCAACATCGTCATCAACGATATCCTGCGGGATAACAATCTGGAAACCTTGTCCTTTTTTAGCTTCACCCCCTACGGCCTGATCGTGCTGTTTCTAGCCACCCTGTTCATGGCCTTTTTTGGCCAAGACCTCCTGACCAGGAAGAAAAACGTGCCCGCTCGCCAAGAAGAACGCACCATCAGTGAGCTGATGCACTTTTACGGCATTGATGAGCGCTGGCGCATCCTCAGGGTGCCGATGCAGTCCACCTTGATCGGTCAGGCAGTATCACAGCTGCGCCTGCGGGAGGAACTTCACGTCAAGGTAGTGGCCCTGCGTCGCCCTACGGGAGGGCCTTCCGAATTTCTGGCAGTGGACGCCAATACGATTTTCCAAGCTAATGATTTGCTTGTGCTTATCGGCAGCAATGAATGGGTGGAGCAGTTCAGCGAGATGTACAACCTGATTGAACAACCGGTGCTTAAAGATGAAACTGCTCGCAAGCAATTTTTCGAGGTTATCGGCGCTGCTGAAGTTATGCTCACCCCGGAATCGAACCTGGTAGGCAAGTCGGTACGGGAGATTCGCTTTCAGAGCCTGTACCACTGTATGGTGATCGGCATCCGCAGACAGGGAACCACCACGACCACCAAAATTACCGACATGCCGCTCAAATTCGGCGATGTTCTCTTGGTTGTCGGTGCCTGGCACAATATCCTTAAGCTGCGCGAACAACGCAGCGACTATCTCTTGCTGACTCTGCCGGATGACTACCGCGAGATTGTCCCTGCCAAGGGGCGTGCACCCGTGGCCCTTTTCATCCTGACGGGCATGGTGCTGAGCATGGCACTTGGCCTAACCTCAAATGTGATGTCCGTACTCTGCGCTGCAGTGGCCCTGGTGCTGACGGGCTGCGTCAAGATGGGTAACATCTATAAGGCCATAGAGTGGAAAACCGTGATGCTCATTGCAGGCATCATGCCCCTTGCCCTGGCGATGCAGAAAAGCGGTCTGGTAGATGCGACCAGCAAACTCATGTTCGGCTATTTTACAGGACAGCCGCCGCTTCTGGTGCTGGCTACCCTGTTTATTGCCACTGCTGGCCTTGGCCTGTTCATGTCGAACACGCCGGTGGCCATTCTGGTAACACCGATGGCGCTCCAACTCAGTTTTTCCCTGGGTATTTCGCCACAGGCCTGCGCCATGACCGTGGCTCTGGCATGCTCGTCTGCATTCCTTTCCCCCTTTGGCTCTCCGGTGAATATGATTGTGCGTGAACCGGGCGGCTACAGCTTTCTCGATTATCTTAAGGTGGGGCTACCTCTTCTGGCTATTAGTCTGGTGGTCACCCTGGTACTCACCTATTTCATTTATTTGCGCTGAACAAATTCAGCACTGGTTCTATGAAAAAAATATTCCCCATATTTTGTGGCCTCTGCATATTGCTGGGTCTGTTTGTATTTTTCAGAGCAGACAGTACAGAGGAAACGCCTGCCACGAACACTGCTCCCGCGGTTGGTAGCACGCCATCAGCCACATCAACTGGCATGCCTGCAGTTAGGGTGCCAGAAAGATCTGTAGGAAGCACAACTGAAGATCTTGCTCCGGCTGGCAGCGATCAGGCAGGCAGCGCAAGCATAGAATCAACGGGGTCAAGGGGGTCGAATGATCAGTTACCGAAATCCACTGAGATTGCAGAGCCGGCAGGACCTGCCCAAACCCCTTTTGTAGTCAAGCACGATCCTCCTGAATCGGCCACCACAGAACAAACAAAACAGATTGTTGCTCTTGAGGCGCGTAAGGAGACGAAAGCAAGCACTTCTTCCACACCTGCAACCCAAGACACAGAGGCGGAAACAGTGCGCATCCAGGAGGTGAATTATGTCGTGCCCGAGCCCTGGGCAGGCAACCGGGTGCGGGTGCCCTATGATACAGCTGAAAATCTTGTTCTCATTCCCACCGAACTAACCCTGAACGGCATGGAGATTGCTCTGCGAAAAGAGGCGCTGGTACAATTGGAACGTATGGCTGCGGCTGCCAGGAAAGACGGCATCCGCTTGCAGGTGGATTCAGGCTACCGCAGTGCCACCTATCAGCATGAAATTTATGTGCGCAGAATGACGGATGGCCAAAGTTTTGAGCGCGTTGCCCGGTTTACTGCGCCGCCGGGCTATTCAGGCCATGCCTTGGGTACGGTGGTTGACTTTCATCCCAGCAAGAGCGGCTTTCAACAAACCCGCGCCTACCAGTGGCTGCAGCAGCATGCCCGCAACTATGGATTTTACGAGACTTATGCCAAGGGTAACAGCTTTGGTGTGGCCTGGGAACCCTGGCACTGGGAATATCGTCTGAAGGAGAAACCACTGACTGTGGCGAGTCTCAAAAACAAGGCTAAAACCCCGGCTGGCGAGGCTGTACAAACTAAAGCAAACCAGATTCCGATGGATGGCGAACAGACAGACAATGATGTTAAGAAAAAAGAGGCAGATAATCAGTAAGTTATTCTTGGCGGTTGATTGAGCTAACGTTGGGGAGGAGATTGCCATGGGCTATTTATGATACGCTTTCGCCCTCAACAGAATCGCGCAACACAGCAGCACGCAACTGTCTTAGCACCGTAATCAAAGATTGCCGGTTCCTGCGGCTCATGGCTGCGCAAACAGTAGGGAGCAAGCTTGATTCGTTCTAAGGCATCTGAAGCAGCAGACCCGTTCGTCCCTGCTGCATCCACATCAACTGATATCGCCGGTTTTATGCCAAGACCGGATATCCGCCGTTCAGCAATACCTTGGTCTTCAACCCTTTTGCCTGTTTTGGTCTATTTTCAAACCGGGCTGGCTCAATCTGCCAAGCAGGTAGTGCAAGGGTTTTAGGGTTCGTTGTCGCAAGCGGGGCTATGACCTGGCGAATTTTTTGGTGCGGGAATAAAATAGTCCAGCCGCCTGCGCAGCTCCTTGCCCCCCTGCTGGTCTGACTCTCCAAGTGGCGTTTATCTGGTTTGCAGGATAGATCGTAGCGTTGGAATTCAATCAATACTTCTCACAGTATAGCCGGCATCCGTCACTGCCTTGCTGAGGCTTTCGTTAGTCACGGCATCACTCGCCTGCACTGTGGCGGATTTAGCAGCCAGATCCACGTTTACATCCTGCACACCTGCAATCGCACGCAGGGCCTTTTCTACTGAGGCGCTGCAGTGGCCGCAGCTCATGCCATCGATAAGGATTCGTTTTGTCATGGTCATACTCCTTGTCTGTTCTGATTGATTATGTAAAGAAACTCGCGGCTGATGCACGTGTTCCCCTTTGCTTGTTTTTTCCGGATACGCCCGCGCTGGTACTACTGCCAAGCGCTTGGGCTGAAAAAACCTGAGTCTGAGGGCATTGCTCACCACGCTGACTGAACTTAAGCTCATGGCTGCGGCCGCAAACATGGGGCTTAAGGTGAGGTGCCAGATACCATAAAATACACCCGCAGCCACTGGAATACCCACGGCATTGTAAAAAAAGGCCCAGAACAGGTTCTGACGGATAGTGCGCATCACTGCTTGGCTAAGCTGAATGGCATTGGCCACATCAAGGACATCGCTTTTCATCAGCACCACATCGGCAGACTCAATGGCCACGTCTGTGCCCGCGCCAATGGCAATGCCCACATCTGCCC
>JAAYIE010000018.1 GCA_012744275.1 Desulfobulbaceae bacterium | reverse complement strand
TGTTTTCCACCACCAGATCGTAGGTCATCCATTCAGAACCTTTCAACT
This sequence comes from Desulfobulbaceae bacterium, assembly GCA_012744275.1. Classification (GTDB taxonomy): domain Bacteria; phylum Desulfobacterota; class Desulfobulbia; order Desulfobulbales; family Desulfobulbaceae; genus Desulfobulbus. Next base: position 3,457 of record JAAYIE010000018.1, on the reverse strand, counting down.
GCGTGATGTAGGAGATGGGAACGGGCCCGTTTTTAAACTGAATGGAGGTGCGTACTTCTGCCCGGTTGCCGCGAATACGTGACTCCTCATAGATAATCGGCTCACCAGCATAGGTATCGATCTTGTCCATATAGGTGTAACCGAGCAGACGGGTGAAACGATTGATGAAAAGCTCTTTCTGCTCTTCAGGCAAGGAATTCCACTGTGGCCCCAAGACACGCTTGGACATCTCGTCAAAGTCAAAACGTTCCGCGGCCAGCTCAAGAAATTTATCAAACTGCTGCTCACGGGAAAGTTTCTTGTAGTAGTCCTCTGTCAGCATGGTGGTGATTTTGTCGATCACCGGTTTAATCTGCTCGGTTGGATCGGGCGCAGCTACTGCAGCCGAACCGAGCAGGAGTGCAAACAAAGAGGCTGCACATAAAACGTGCAAGTATTTGCAAATACGCATAACAACACCTGTCAGTTTACTGTTGATAGTTAATATCCGGAGGGGTTAGTGCCGGAAATTCACCCACGTGACCGGTTCGCGGGCTCTTCTGCCTCAACTGAAAATAGCCGTTACGAAAGGCCACGTACGGATCCAGGCTGATGGCTTTCATGTCCTGATATTGGCCGAGACGCAAGGAAACCTCGTTAATGGTTTGCGAACCGTAAATAGCGCTGGTTGTGGAAAAATCATCACTCCAGGGCGTGTACAGCCCCCGGGCAAAGCCATCACCGACAGAGCCGGTCAAATCGCGCAGGGTTGAGGGACCCAGTATCGGCACAACCAGATACACGCCATCACCAATACCCCAGACACTAAAAGTTTGACCCAACGAAGCGTAAACGCGTTTTATCTTGAATTCATTTCCAGCCGGGTCAGCCAGGCCAAAAACACCGGCCGTAGAGTTAATGAGAAAACGTGAGAGCACCAGACCCGAATCTGCCAGCCGCCCTTGCAGAAGACAGTTGACCGACCGTACCGGTTCGCCCAGATTGTAGAAAAAATTACTGATGATGGTACGGAAGTCGGTCGGCACCACCTTACTGTAGCCGGTTGCTACCGGGTCGATCACCCACAGATAGAGGCGGTCATTAAAAGTAAACATGACCCGGTTGAATGGTTCAAGCGGGTCATAGATGGATTCGAAGTGCTCTGCCCCCTCGTAACTGGCATCATCGAGGAAATCCACCGCCCCCGCTGCATACAGATGCGCCGGAGCAGCAACCAGCACAGCCAGCACAATCAGGCGCATGAGAACCTTATGCGCACAATTTTTTTTCAGCATAGATCAGTTCTCCTGCGGCTGGTTTGCACCAACCTGACCAAAGGCGAATTTAGAAATAAGCGATTCGATATCCACGGTTGATTCCGTATCAACGAGGATTTCACCTGGTTTGTACATTTCCGTATCGCCGCCCAGGGTGAGCTGGATATATTTATCCCCAATGATACCTTGGGTTTTGATGGAGGCCATGGAATCAACCGGCAGATGCACGTCCTGATCCAGTTGCATACTCACCAGCGCCATGTTGTCCTCATCCAGACGGATTGTTCGCACCGTACCAATGGTGACACCAGAAAGCTGAATTTCAGACCCCTTCTTCAACCCTGACACATTATTGAAGGCTGCATCCAGGGTATAGGTTCTGCCCTGGGTCAACAGCGAGACTTCGCCCAGACGCAGGGCCAGCCAGCCAAAAGCAAGAAAACCAATAACCAGAAATATGCCGACCATGATTTCAATGCGAGAATTTCCCATCTCATTCTCCTTTATCCTGTAAACCCCATGACAGTTTGGGCGAACTCACGAATAGGTCCTTTTTGTGAATGTACAATCTGCGCGGCATCCGTGAAAGTGTCCAGTTCCCCTTTGTTGAGCAGAATAATCTGATCTGCCAGGGAAAAAATTTGCGGTACATCATGGCTGACGATCATAGCCGTGTACCCCAAGCGCTTCTGCGTGCTGCTGAACAGTTCGTAGATTTCCTTGGTCATGACCGGATCAAGACCGGTGGTGGGCTCATCGAACAGCACCAGTTTGGGCTCCAGTTGCAAGGCACGGGCCAAGCCAACCCTTTTTTTCATTCCGCCGCTCAACTGCGCAGGGAATTTCTCCTCATGACCAAGCAGGCCAAGTTGTTCAAGTGTGGTCTCAACCTTATGTCGAATTTCTTCCTCGGTCAATTTGGTGCGTTCACGCAAAGGCAGGGCAATATTTTCAAATACGTTCAAGGAGTCGAACAGGGCACTTCCCTGAAAGAGCACACCAAACTGCATACGCAGTTCCCTTAAGGCATTAAAGCCAAGTCGGGTGACGTCCTGGCCAAAAACCTGGATCTGGCCTGAATCCGGTTTGAGCAGCCCCAGAATAAGCTTCAGGGTAACACTTTTACCCTGCCCGCTCCCACCGGCAATAACTGTGGTTTTGCCGGCAGGAATGGAAAAGGTCGCTGCCTGCAGTACCTTGTTACGTTTGAGTCCACGGCCAAAGGACTTGGACACCTCAACGAAACGGACCGCTGTTCCGGATTCCTCCGTTTCTGCCTGACGAACTGTATTCACAGAAGCACCGAAGTAAGAAAATAATCGGAAATAAGGACAGAGATCGAAGAAAAAACCACGGCCTGGGTGGTTGCCCGGCTCACGCTCTCAGCACCGAAACCCATACCTCGGTTCATGTGCACAAAAAATCCACGACCTGTGCAGATCCATGCCACCAGCAGACCAAAAAACAAGGATTTGATAAAACCCATCCGTATATCTGCATTGGTCACACTGTGAGCCATGCCGGCCATGAAAGAGCCGCTGTTGGCGCCCATCAGTTCTACACCCACCACATATCCGCCGAAAATGCCGACCACATCAAAGACAGCGGTCAAAAGCGGCACAGAAATAATCATTGCCAAAAATTTCGGGGATATAAGGTAGCGAAATGGGTCAATAGCCATACAATCCAAAGCGTCAATCTGCTCGCTAATACGCATGATGCCAAGTTCTGCGCACATGGCCGACCCCGCGCGCCCTGCCACCATAATGGCTGTTAAAATTGGTCCCATTTCCATGATAAGGCTCAGGGCAACAACCGTGCCCAGCATGCCGTCTGCCCCGAAGCGGTTTAAGGCGCTGTATCCCTGCAATCCCAGAACCATACCTGTTGCCAGGGCTGTAAAAAAAATAACCGTTATGGATCCAGCACCAATAAAGCGCAACTGTTTCAGAACTTCTTGAAACCGGAAAGGCCGCTTAAAAAGTCCGATAAGCGCAAAAAACAGAAAAAAACCCATTCTGCCCAAATCGGTCAGAGTATCAATGGTCAGGTAGCCCAAGGAGCCCAATGCCTTGGCAAGGCGTGATTGCTCAGCAGGGGTCGGCTGTACTTGTATTGAATTCATGGGTTGTCGATCCCGGTCTTGTGGTCAAAATGCTATAATCTCTCTTTGCGCCCAGCTATCCGTTCAGGTGTTACAG
>JAAYIE010000017.1 GCA_012744275.1 Desulfobulbaceae bacterium | reverse complement strand
TGCGCTGCGAGAAGACAAACGGCCATGGCGGTAAGTCCCAACTGCCATACCCGGCGCTCAATTTTTTCCGGCAGCGGTCGCAGGCAGCAACGCAGCATCAGCAGAAAGGCCAGGATACAGGGCGTCAACACCGGGGCCAGATGCATGGGCAGCATGGGCCAAGCCTGGAGATAGCGCTCTGCCACCACCAGGCTGTTGATGACAAAACCTGCACCGAGGAAGGCCAGCAGCAGGCAGCGCGAAGGGGCACCGGGTGCAGCCAGGGCCACCAGTGCGCCAATATAGGCCAAAGCTGCCCAGTATAAGGATAGAGAAGGGATAATCATGGTTGCTCCTGTCTGGCTCCGGCAAGCCTTAACGCAGTTGAAAACGAATGGTTTGTTCCACCAGCACCCGTACTGCCGCGCCCTTAACCATACCCGGGCGGAAACGCCAGCGGCTGATCGAGTTGACAACGCTTGCGTCAAATACGCCTTCCGGCTCAGCAGCCAAGATCCTTATCTGCTCGGGCTGACCATGTTCATTGACAATAAACTGCACCTGTACCCAGCCCTCGATATTGCGGCGACGAGCCGAGGGTGGATAGGCTGGCTGCCCTCTTTTTAAGGCTGTTAAGGCACCGTCAATTTCTCCGGAGCTGTATATGCTGCGCTGCTGGCTCGACCGGGATGGACCGCTGGCGACGCTTTTTGCGCTGCCTTGTTCTGATGGATTGGCGGCTGGAGTGCTGGCCGGGGCTGCTCCAGGTTGCACAACAGCCCTTTCCTGAACCGGTAAGGGCTCAACTCGCTTTTCCACCTGTTCCGGCGGGGCTATTTTTTTTCTGACCACCTTTTTGCGTGCCATCGGTTCGACCAAAGGGGACGGCTTGATCGCCTGCGCCTCGGCGGTCTCTTGCGTTTGTGGCTGGGCAGGCTGAACAAGCTCAGCCGGTGGACCAGGGGTCGGCACTTCCGCTGTCACCGTCTCGGCCAGAGCCTCCATTCCCGGCAGAATATTCAAATCAAGCAAGAGCGGCGGAGTCGACACCTGCATCTGCGCATTAACCGACCACACGCCGATCAACAGCAGAGCATGCAGCATCAGGGAGAAGCTGTTTCCTTTCAGCTGAGCATTCATCGCTGCTCGGTCTGCAGGCTGAGACTGGTAAAATCCATTTGCCTGATACGCTCGTACACATCCACAAACACCTGCAGGGCCAGACTTTTATCGGCCCGGAGCAAGAGAGGGGTGTCGCGCGGAGCATTTTCCAGGGCTACAGCCAGTTCTTCCAGGCTGAGTTTTTGTTCATCCAGCCAAACCTGCCCGTCCTTATCCACCACAATAGTACGTGGATGCGCCTGCAGGGCGGCTCCGCTATTATCGGCCTTGGGCAAATTCACCTGAATGCTGCCGGTGGCAATAAAGGTCGAGGTGGTGAGCACGATGGTCAACAGCACCAGCATGACATCCACCAGGGGAATAACATTGAGGTAATCAAACTCTTGTTCGTTCATGGGCAATATCCCATTGCAGCAAGAGTACCCTGCTCTGCCTGAGGAGCAGATTGTAGAGGGCCACCGATGGAATGGCCACTAACAGCCCTACAGCCGTGGCCTTGAGCGCCAGTGCCAGCCCTTGCATGATCTTGGCGGTGTCAAAACCAACCGTGCCGATATCATAAAAGGTGAGCATGATGCCCAAAACCGTACCTAACAACCCAATATAGGGAGCATTGGCCCCTATAGTGGCAATCAGATGGAGCTTGTTGCTCAGGTGTAGTTCCAATTCTTTGCGGGTGTTGAAGGCTTCCAACCGCAGCGCGCGGTAAACCAGAAAACGCTCAGCGGCAACAGCCAGCGCAATCAGACTCATGAGAAGGAGAAGCCCGAGCACACCGTAATCCACCAGATCATGCAGCCAGTGCATACGGCCCCCCATGCCTTGTGACAGATGCAACCCGAACAATCAGGGGACAATACGCTCGGAAAAAAAATGGTACAGAGATAGCGGCGCGGACCGCCCAGAGAGGAAAGAAGAGAGATCGAGCTGAATGCTCTGGATGGGATAGTGCTGCAGATATGGCAGGCATGGGTTCCTCGTACCGGAGAAGTGA
>JAAYIE010000016.1 GCA_012744275.1 Desulfobulbaceae bacterium | reverse complement strand
GAGAATACCGTTGTCTGGTCTTGCTTGATTTTGTTTTCATTGTCATCGAACACCTCCGTTAAGGAATGTACTCGCTTAACAAGATGTCCTTCAACAACGGGCAAGATCATGTTGATGCAGCGCAGCATTGTAGATTTTCCCGATCCCGAAGGGCCGATAATGCAGACAACCTGGCCCGCGCACACGTGTAAATCAACCCCTTTGAGCACCTCAAGTTCACCGAAACGTTTGTGCAAGCCATGAATTTGAATCATGAGTTCTACCTCCGGCCGACCTGCAGCCGTTTTTCCACCATGGTCATGAGTTTGGCAATGGTCATGGTCATAGCCAGATAAACTAGGCCCACCGCCATGTAGACCTCAAAGGCTCGAAAGTTGACCGCGGTGATTTCCTGTCCTGTGCGCATCAGTTCGCCCACCCCAATCACCATGAGCAGCGAAGTGTCCTTCAAGCTGATGATGAACTGGTTGCCCAAAGGGGGGATCATCCGCTTGAGGGCCTGTGGCCAGATAATATAGAGCATGGTCTGGGCGTGGGTGAGACCGATGGAGCGGCCGGCCTCCATCTGGCCAGGATTGATGGATTGCACTGCACCCCGGACGATTTCTGCGATATAGGCGCCGGAATTGATTGCAATGATGATGATGCCTGCAGTGACCGGTGCAATGCGCACGCCGATGGCGAGTGGCACGCCATAATAAAGGAACATAGCCTGCACCAGCATCGGAGTGCCGCGGATGGATTCGATATAGGCGCTGGCAAGCAGGCGTAGTAGGGTGTTGCGGGAAATTTTTATCAAGCCTGCCGCAGTGCCAAGGAGAAAGCCGAAAAAGAGACCGCCCACAGCTATTTCCACAGTCAGCTTGAGGCCACGCATGAGCATGGGAATGGTTTCAAGGACAATGGAAGGTTCGAATTGGAAAGCCATGGGCGTTTGTTGCGTTATAGAGTGAAAGGAGACAAAATGAAAGGATACAGTATGAAGCAGCCAGCTGTATCGTGTTGCACAGCAGGGTGCTGGCCGGTAATTGAGCGGGAGAACCTGCCGCGACCCAGCTGTCGTAGCAAAAGCACCTTTATTTCGGCTCGGTACCGAACCATTTCATATAGAGTGCGTTATATGTACCGTTCTCGCGCAGGGCTTTGAGTGCAGAGTTGACCTGACCAACCAGGGCACTACCCTTGGGGAAGCCGATACCGTAATCCTGTCCCTGATAGAGGGGGCCAACCACTTTTACTCGGTCTTTCCCGGTTTTCATCATGAAATCACTGACTACAGGTGAATCGAAGAGCACGGCATCAGCCCCGCCGCTTATCAATTCTAGGAACATGGCGTCATTGTTGGGGAAGAGCTTGGTTTCCTTGGTGGTGGTGTTGCCTTTGAGAAAATCCACTGAAGTCGTACCGAGTTTGGTGGCGACAACTTTGTTTTTTAGATCTTCTATGCCGTTGATATCGGTGCTGCTCTCCCGCACCAGGAGCAGGAGCCCAGCGGTGTAATAGCCGTCGGAAAAATCGATGACCTGGGCCCGTTCCGGCTTGATGGTCATACCGGCAATACCAACATCCAGCTGTCCAGATTGCAGACCAGGAATAATACCATTGAAATCCATGGGCTGTAGTTCATATTCAAGACCAAGTTCCTTGGCAACGGCGTCCCAGAGTTCCACATCAAAGCCGGTGTGTTTGCCGGTTTTAGGATCTTTGAATTCAAAGGGTGGAAAGTTGGTGTCACAAGCGACGGTAATTTTTTTGGCCAATGCGGTAGATGCAAAAAAACAGCTCAGGGCAATAATTGACAGGGCGGTGATGAAATTTTTCATGGACACTCCTTTTTGAGTTGAACGAAAAGGCACGATGATTACGGCAGAAAACAAGAATCTCCTTGATTTGTCAAGGTTCTGGTTTTGTCAACTCGCTCCAGCCAGCAAGATAGCGCTGCGGTAGCTGCCCTCAACCCTGCACTGCAATTTTTGGGAGCGCTTGCACAATTTCATCTACTGGGATATGCATGCTTTCTCCTGCCGGTAGAGAACCAGTTGTGCAAGAAGAAGGTAAGGAAGGAAAGGCAGGATTCTGCACGTTTTACAAGTTGAGTGTTATAGATTGATCGAGGAGGTAATTTGCGCTGTATTGTACTGGGCAGCGGGAGCAAGGGTAATGCCACCTTAGTAGAGGCTGGCAGCACCCGCATACTGATCGACAACGGCTTTTCCGGCAAGGAGTTGATGGCTCGCCTGCGCCTGGTGGGGATTGATCCCGCAAGTCTGGACGCCGTGCTGCTTACCCACGAACATAATGACCATATTGGCGGGGTGGGCGTGCTTGCGCGCCGTCTCAACATTCCGGTTTATGCCAATGTATCCACCCACCGTGCCGCGGAGAACCGGTTGGGTCGGATTGCATCACGACTGGAGTTCAACACCGGCGAGGTATTTTGTCTGAACGATCTGCAAATTCATGCCTTTGCCATAACCCACGACACCGCCGACCCGGTTGGCTTTACCTTGACAGATGGTTTGCGCACCCTTGGTTATTGCACTGATACCGGTGCAATAACCCGTTTGATCCGCCATTCCCTGAGCAGGTGCCAGGCCTTGGTACTGGAAGCCAATCATGATATAGCTCTGTTGCGCTCAGGCCCTTATCCCTTGGCACTGCAGCAGCGGGTGCTGTCCAGTCAAGGGCATCTGGCCAACGTTGATGCCCTGAAGCTGGCAGCGGAATTGGCACAGGGGCAGCTGCGCCGCCTGGTGCTGGCACATCTGAGCGAAGTGAACAATCATCCGGAACTGCTGATTCAAGAGATTGAGCGTCGTAACAATGAGTTGTCCGGGCTTGACATAGTGCTTGCCCGCCAAGACTGCGTTGGCCCGGTGCTGGATTTATCCGTGCTGTAACCAATCAGCCACGCGGATGGTATTTTTTATGGGACGACTTGAGGCGGCTGGTATCAACGTGGGTGTAAATCTGGGTAGTGGCAATGTCGCTGTGCCCCAGCATCATCTGGACTGAGCGCAGATCTGCTCCGCCACCGAGCAGGTGGGTGGCAAAGGAGTGGCGCAGGGTGTGGGGACTTATTTTTTTGCTGATACCTGCAGCTAGGGCTGCCTGCTGGATAATCTGCCAGAAGCGAACACGAGTCATGGCTTTGCCGCGGTTGGAAACAAAAAGAGCCGGGCTTTGCCTACCCTTGAGCAGGACGGGGCGGCTACGCTCCAGGTAAGTAGTTAGCACCGTTCCGGCCAGGGCGGCAAAGGGTACAATTCGTTCCTTGCCGCCCTTGCCCTGAACACGCAGGTGCCCGCTTGCCAGATTGCAGGCGCTCAGTGGCAGACCCACGAGTTCCGTGACCCGCAGGCCCGAGGCATAAAGCAGGTGCAGCATGGCATAGTTGCGCAGGCCCAGTGGTGTATCTTGCCTGAGGTTATTAATTAAAGAATCTACTTCAGCAGGGGATAAAACCTTGGGCAGATGCAGGCCTGGCTTTGGTGAATCTATCAGGGTGAGCGGATTGGCCTGCAGTTCTCCCTTGAGGAAAAGAAAATCGCAATAGGCGCGCAGGGCTGCCATTCTGCGGGCCAGTGAGCGCGGGCTCAGGCCACGGTCCCGACAGTGCTGCAGATAGTGATGGACGGTCTCCTTGCAGCAATGTTGCGTAATTCTAGGGGAATGTTTGCAACTGCATGCAAAGAAATCCTGCAGGTCCGAGCGGTAGGCGGCCACGGTATTGTGTGCTAACCGCCGAACAACGGTGAGATAATCTAAAAAAAGTGGCAGTTGACTGCAGGGGTCCTGATTGACCAGAACGATCACCAAGGATAAATAAAAAAACCCGGCGGGCCGACCGCCGGGCTGTTCGTTCAGCCTCTGCTTCTGATACGGTTGAACTTGCGAAGTTTCCGTAGCGCCTCAGCAGCTTTGCGGCGTTTTTTTATGCTGGGCTTTTCATAATACTCACGCCGTTTCAACTCACGCTTGATGCCGTCAATCTGCAGTTTCTTTTTCAGTTGACGGATAGCGTATTCAAGGTCGCCTCTCACTTCCACTTCGATCATAATGTCATCACTTCCTTTGGTTAAGGGATTAGAAAACAAACAGAATATATCCACAGAAATATACCATAGGTAGCAGATAAGTCAACCGATATACTTTGTCTGTGGTCTGCACGGCATCGCCGGAGCATTTGTGGGCATTGCCCATCCTGCCTGGTATCAGCTATCTTTGGTTGAAGGGTAAAGTGTTGCCCCGTATGCGCATGCCGTAGAAGTATGCAGCCACGGCTGCCACCTGCTAACCTACACCTGTGACGGCACGCATTTCAAACAACCAGATTTTGACCATGGCCGGATAGAGGTCAAGGCTGTGAAGTGATCTCCAGAGATTTTGTCAGCTGCTCTTAAGGCAGGGTACTTTTACAACAGCCAGGGGCCCGAGTTGTTCCATGTAGATATTCAAAATGATCAGGTGATTGTGAAGCGCAGCCCGGCTGATTGTGCAATTGTGGTCGGATGCAGTAAGTCAACAGTATTTGTTTTGAGTCAGGAATGATGCCTTGCACTTTATCTATGGATGGCGTGCGCCAAATTGGCTACGAATTGTGGTAAATGGCAAACACGGACAGCGGGCCTGGACTACCCCGTACTGGCTGGAGCGTTGTAGGAATCATCGCAGCCCATCGGTACTCATTGCAATATTCCTAGACTGGATTACTCACATCCTTTTCTTTTTTCCCGTGCCCCAACTCCAACTGATTTTGGTTTGTCCCTTGCAATCAGTATTCCGGATTACAACTTCTTGAAGAAGGACAAAAGGGCATGCAGAGTTGTGAGCGGGTGTGGTGGGCAGCCAGGGATATACAGATCCACCGGCAAGAGGATGCTCAGATCAGCAACAATTTCGCTAGAGCCATGAAATGGACCGCCGGATATAGCACAGCAGCCAGAGGCAATGACCACCTTGGGCTCTGGCACGGCTGCATAGGTTTCCAGCAGAGCGGTGCGCATATTGTTGCTGATGGGCCCGGTGACCATGATACCGTCGGCATGGCGGGGTGAGGCCACGAAGTCTATGCCAAAGCGTGCCAGGTCAAAAAAAGGGGTTCCCAGTACGTTGATGTCTGCTTCGCAGGCATTGCAGCCGCCAGCAGAAACCTGGCGCAATTGTAGGGAACGGCCAAAAATTTGTTTAAAGTGGGTCTTACTGTGTCTTGCCAGTTCAGGCAGGGTGCCACTGGTGATTAAATCTTCCCGCTTAGCTGCACCCAACTCAAAATTTTGACTGAATTTGACAAAAGCACCATCATTCACCTCTGCACAGCGGCCGCAGAAGGTGCAGCGGCCCAGGTCAATCTTTTTCTCTTCTGCCCGGATAGCGTCCTGCGGGCACAAGGCTGCACAGCGCTGCGCCAGGGCCAGATCGCTTTGTTCCTGAATGACCGGCAAGCCTCGATAGATGGCAGGTAAATGAATTGGTTTTTTGGGGTAGGAACTGGTTCGGTACCCCTGCTCCAGCCGGTTGCGAATAATTTTATACATATGCTTTTCGTGCTGTTTATGGATTGCCGAAAACCCGCGTACAATCTGCCTCTTTACAGGTCAAAACCACAATAGCTGAGATTGAAACTCTTGTTGCAAAGCGGAAAATCAGAGATGCCCTGATTGCGTAAGGCCATGGCCAGGCCAGGCCAGTTATGGAAGGACGGGTCCTTGACCTTGTAGCGTGCAATCTGGCCCTGTTCATCGGTTAAAACGCAGTGCGATAGCTCTCCGCGCCAGCCTTCATTCAGCGTGACCACGCAACTTGACGGCGCAAGCTGATACTCGTGTTCGTTCAACGCTGCGGCCGGATAACCCTGTTCTTCTTCGGCAAGCAAGAGCTCGATCAGATCAAGTGAATGGACAATGTCCTCATAGCGCGCCATGGCCCGGCTATACACATCGCCATGGCTTACCTGATTACTGAGACCAGGCAAATCCTGGTAGCGCTCAGTAGGGAAAAATTCACGAACATCATATTCCAGGCCTGAGGCCCGGCCGCATACGCCCACTAGACCCAAATCATGGGCAATTTCCCGGCTGACCGTGCCTGTATCTTCAAAACGGGCCAACACAGTGTGCGCGGTGAACAGCAGGTCGCAGACATGCTGAATTTCCGGTCTTAATTCTTTGAGCTTGTTTGCGATGGTCTGTCTTTGCTCAGCGGCCATCACATAACCAACCCCACCCGGCCGCAGCAGGCCTTTACCAAAGCGGTTACCACTAAGCTGCAGGAGCAGGTTGAGGAATTCTCCCCTGATGCGGCCAAAATACGCAGCTGGCGGATTGAAGGCCACGTCACCACTCAATGCGCCGAGATCTCCAATGTGATTGGCGAGCCGCTCCAGTTCGAAAGCGATGGTGCGCACTGTGCTGGCCCCGCGCGCTACGATAAGCCCTGTCAAAGCCTCGATAGCCTGGCAGCAGCAGAGACCGTGGCCGATGGTGGTATCTCCGGCAATGTTTTCACACAGGCTGATGAGCCGTTTATGTGGCACAGTTCGCAGCATTCTCTCCACACCACGATGCTGGTAGCCCAGCTGAATTTCCAAATGCAGCACCTCTTCGCCAGCGCATTGGAATCTGAAATGGCCAGGCTCAATAATACCGGCATGCACCGGCCCCACCGCCACCTCGTGAATCGATTCGCCTTGGATCTGAAAGTATGGGTAATTGCCGGGAATATCCTCGCTGTAGGTGTTGTTGAACACATCAGGCCGGTCACTTGTATTGGCGTGGTAGCGCAGCATTTTTAACCATGGATGCCCTGCTGGCCGCAAACCGTACTGTTCCGCCATTTCCCGTTCAAACAGGTTGAATTTCGCGCCTGCACTCCGGGTGAGTGAGGGATATTCGCGTGTGACTGCGGTTTCCAGAATATAGAGATTACTGCTGCGCAGTACCGCAAGCTGGATCATCTGCTTGTTTTCCGGATAAGCGAAAAACTGCACCACAAAGCCGCCGTTGCGGACAAACTGATTGAGCTGGCGGTAAAACAGCTCGGGTGATACCCGGGGTATGTGACTGCGCTCGATACATTCACCATTATTGATCTGGAGCAGCTTATCCATGGATGCTCCCTCCCAAAATAATGATACTGTCGCTGATCGTCTGCCGCAGTGGTTCGGGCAACCAGAAGCACAGCATAATTGAAGCCAGGAGCAGGGCCAGGGGTGGCAACACCCGAGATGTTTGTTCCCGGATCAAAATGGTTGCCTGGTCGTTGGCCTGGCCAAAGGACATGGCCAAGGCGCCGCGGGAGAATCCTGCTATGACCAGAATGAGCAGGAGGACAAACAGGATGGCGATCACCGGACGACCCTGTTGAAATGCGCCAAAAAGAATGAGTACCTCACTCAAAAAAAGACCAAAGGGCGGCAGCCCTGCGATGCCCAGACATCCAACGAAAAAGCATCCGAAGGTTTTAGGCAGCAGGCGCGGCATATGACTGCATTGGCTGATGAGCTTGCTACCAAAGGCAAGCATGATATTACCGGCCGAGAGAAAGAGCGAGGTCTTGAGCAGGGAATGATGGATAAGGTGCAGCATGGCTCCAAACAGGCCCATACCGCCAATGCCGACCCCAAGGGCGATAATGCCCATATTTTCAATGCTGGAGTAGGCCAGCATTCGTTTGTAATCCGGCTGATTGAGAATAAAGATACCTGCCACCAAAATGGAAAAAAGCCCAAAGCTGATAAGAAGATTACTGGAAAACATACCCAATCCGGCCAGTGCCATGATGGTATGAACTTTATAAATACCAAGAAAAGCGCAGTTGAGCAGGGCGCCTGAAAGGAGGCCTGAGGCTGGGCTGGGTGCTTCGCTGTGGGCATCGGGCAACCAGGTGTGCATGGGTGCGAGCCCCATCTTGGTGCCAAAGCCGATGCAGACAAAGATGAAACCAGTTTTAAGCCAGAGCTTATCCAGCTGGGGGGCAATACGGTTGAGCGTGGAAAAGGTCAACGATTGGTTTAATCCGGCCTGTTCCATGGAAAAGGTAATGAAAAAGAAGCCAAGCAGGGCCAGGGCGATGCCAACAGAACAAATCAGCACATATTTCCAGGTGGCTTCAAGTGCTTGCTTGGAGCGGTGGACAAAGATCAGGGGCGCACTGGCCAGGGTGGTTGCTTCAATAGCTATCCAGAAGACAACGAGATTTTCCGCCAGGGCAGCCATGCTCATGGTGCCTAGAAAAAGGAGCATGCAACCGAGAAAGATGCGTTCTTTGCGAATCTTCTGTTCCTTCATGTAGAAAACAGCATAGGGCGCGGCGCAGGCAAAGATGAAGGAGGTGACAAGCACCACCAGCATGCCAGGATTTGCTTTGTTAAAAAAATCCGGAAAAAGAGGCTGGGGTGTGCCTAGCCAGATCATGAAGGTAAGGAGCAGGTGTGCGCCTGCTGTAGCCACCAGGAGCACCCGGCCAAAGCGAGGTGGCAGGAAAAGGGCAAGTAAGCCGATCATAAGCGGCAGCAGGATGGTACTTTCCAGCATGGATCAGTCCTTTAGTTGTTCGAGGTCCAGGGTATCCACATCATCAAAGGCCCGGTTGATGTTGTTGAGAATGATTCCCATGATCATGACAGCCACCAGCAAGTCGAGCAGGACTCCTAATTCCACCAGATAGTGGCTGTGGGTCCGTTTGATCAGGGCGGTGCCCATCAGGTAAATACCGTTATCCAGCATCAGGTAGCCTATGACCTGGGTCAGGGCCTTGGTGCGGCTCATCATCAGAAAAAGGCCGCCACCCAAGGCGGTGATGGCGGTGATCGGCATCAGAGCTAGGACTCCTGGCGCAGAGTATTGCAGATAGCGGGAAAGGTAGGTGGCCAGGAGTATGAGGCCAAGCCCGACCACTACTGAAGCGTGATAGCCGATCAGCGGTTCTACCTCCCGTCTGATGGCCATACGGGTGAGGGCGAAATAGAGCAGGGCCGGGATGAGTATCGCTTTGATCAGCAGCATGATCAGGAAGAGGGCAATGCCGCCTGGGGGCAATTTATTAGCCGAGTTGAGTAGCACTGGCAGCAAGGAAACCAGTGCGCCCTGCAGGGCCATCAGTTTGATCAGGGTCATCAAGCGGCTGGAACTAAGTGAAAACAGGACAGACAAGAGGATGATGGCCAGGGAAATTTCAATGCCGGCACTCATTGGATCAACTCCATCGAGGTGAGAATAATGGCAAAAAAGACCAGGGCAAAGGAAGTGAGCAGGTATTTCGCTACCTTGGGCATCTTCAAACGGGCCGTGACGGATTCGGTGATGCCAATGGCGGCGTACACCAGGAAGATCAGACCATAGAACAGCAAGGTGGCGCTCACAAAGCCCAGGTTCAAATGCGGCGGTTTGAGTAGACAGGCGACAAAGGCAGCGTAAAAGAAGAGCTTGCAGTAGGCACCTAACTCGATGAGGGCCAGATCAGGACCACTGTGGTCCAGAATCATGGCCTCGTGGATCATGGTCAGTTCAAGATGGGTGGTAGGATCATCCACTGGTACGCGTGAGTTTTCGGCAAGCAAGACCATGAAGAGGCCCACAACCACCAGAACCAGCAGGGCCGCCTCTGTGCCGGCAAAGGACAGGGGAGCTGGGCCTGCAAAATACCCGCCAAGGCTCAAGGAGCCGTTCATCCGGAAAAAGAGGATCAGTACGCCAAAAAGAGTTATTTCAGATAAGGTGGAAAAAAAAGCCTCGCGCGCTGCGCCCATACCCTCGAAGGGCGAGGCCGTATCCAGGGCAGCGGCAATGGTGAAAAAGCGGCCCAGGCCAAAGAGATACAGGAGCACAATGATATCGCCCTGAAAAGACAGGACCGGCTTCACCCAAGCAATGGGGAAGAATAGCAGGGCCATGGCTGCGGTGGTGCAGGAAATGAGCGGCCCCAGGGCAAAGACAAAGGTGGTGCTGGTACTGTAGACTGATCCTTTGCGCAAAAGTTTTATCAGGGTGTAGTACTTAATCAGAAGGGGCGGGCCTTTCTTGCCGGTAAACAGGGCCTTGGTCTTCAGAATAATCCCTGGCAAGAGTGGAATCAGAAGGAATGCCAGAATAAGAGAGAGAACAGATTGCATAGCGACCTCAACAGGGCCTGGTCAGGCAGCTAAAAGAACAACGATAATAGCCAGCACGATATAGGCGATATACGACTGAATACGACCGTGCTGTATCCAGCGCAGTTTGGCCGCGCACCACAGGACCGGTTGGCTCAGCAGGTGCTGCAGGCCAATCTCAGCCAGATCATCAGTTTTGCTGCTGTACTCCGCAGGTGAGGGCAGAGGATTCCCAGCCAGTCCTTTGTATACTGTCCGCACCCGCACGAGTGGACGAAAAAAATCGACAATATCCATGGCATAGGAACTGGCCGTATATTGAATGCGGCTGTTGGCTTGGGTAAAACCGCAGCCCCAGGTAGAGCCCCGCTGAATCGGCTTGCCCTGGTACAACCAGCGCCGCAGACCGGTCAGGCCTAGCAAAAGCGCCAGGAAAAGCCATGCAGCCATGGTCAGGTTGCGGCTGATGGTAGAAACAATATCAGAAAGCATCAGGCTGGACAGGGGGGCAAGATCGCGTAAACCAGCAAAGGCAGCGCCAATGAACGGCGCCGGAAAAAGGCCGATCAAGAGACAGATGCATGCCAGCAGGATCATGGCCACCCGCATGGCTGGTTTTGCTTCGGTAGCCAGGGCCGCTTCCTTGCTGCGGGGTTCACCAAGAAAGACGATCCCCACCATTTTAGTGAAGCAGGCCGAAGCCAGCCCACCGATCATAGCTAGAGAAATAATGGTGGCAATGACAAGTACCAGGTTGAATCCGGTTAAACGCAGGCCCAAAAAACCAGCATAATAGATTAAAAATTCACTGATAAAGCCGTTAAGCGGCGGTAGACCTGAGATGGCCACTGAACCGGTCAGGAAGCTGCGGCCAGTGACGGGCATGCGCCGCATCAGGCCCCCCAGGGTATCCAGCTTACGAATGCCGGTACTGTGCTGGATTGCGCCAGCGCCCAGGAAAAGCAGGGACTTGAACAGGGCATGGTTCAGCACATGCAAGAGGCCGCCTGCAAAGCCAAAGGCCGCCATGACCCGGTCTCCTGCGGCAAGGCCCAGCATGCCCAGGCCGCAACCCATAAGAATAATGCCGATATTTTCAATGCTGTGATAGGCTAAAAGTCGTTTGATATCATGCTTGGCCAGGGCATAGACCACACCAAGCACGCCAGACAACATGCCCAGCGGCAGGATGATCCAGGCAAATATAAAGGCCGGATCATCAAGCAGGAAATAGATGCGCAGCATGCCATATACGCCCAGCTTGATCATCACGCCAGACATCAGGGCAGAAACATGGCTGGGGGCAGCTGGATGGGCATGGGGCAGCCAGATATGCAGCGGCATCGCCCCGGCCTTGGACCCGAAGCCAAGCAGGGCCACAAGAAAGATGGTCAGTTTGAGGCTGTGGGGCAGGGCACTGATGGCCTCAGTGCTGAAGCTGAAAGAACCGGTGGCGGCAAAGAGCAGGGCAAAAGCGATGAAGATACAAAAGGCTCCGGACTGGGTAAAAAGGAGATACAGGTGGGCAGCCTTGCGTGTCTGCAGGTGTTCCCAATCGTAGAGCACCAGAAGGAATGAGGCCAAAGACATGATTTCCCAGGCCACAACAAAGGTGATCATGTCTGCAGCCATACTCACCAGGACCATGGCTGCAAGCAGCAGGCTGAAAAAGAGGTAACTGGCCACTGTCCGCACTGTATGTTGGCTTGTGCCAAGATACTGATAGCTGTACAGGACGAGAAGCGGTGAGACAATAAAAAGCGGCATCAGGAACAGGGTTGCAAGCGAATCCACTGACAGGCTCAGGCTAAAGGTCAGCCAGGCAAAAGACAGGGAAGTATTGGCTCCAGCCTGGCTGGCTGCGTATAAACCACATAAGCCCAAGGCACAGCCCACGGCAAGCAGGGCGCTGTGTACCCCTTTGGCCAGGTGCGTCCTGCGCACCAGAAGCAACGGGGCAAGGCCACTGAGCAGTATGGAAAACAATCCAAAAAGGAGGAAGTTCATAGTTCTTTAGTCTTTGCTCCAACAAGAGAAAACAAAAAATGAACCCCGCGGCTACGTGTCGCAACCCGGGGCTTATTCCTTTTATTACTGCCGGTTAATCCGCATTGAGATCGGATGCTGAATAGGTACCGGCACGCAGCCAGGGAATGTGTCTCGTGCTTATCTAGCGGTTAAAGTCTTTACCTGTTTATACGAAGAATATCATGCCAGGAAAGTTTATTATTATCAAGTTCAGTCGGTTTTAATGGTCAGGTCTGGCCCGTTCAAGGACTGAGAAAGCCTTTTGTAACGTTTTTGTTTGCCTGCCAATCCGAAGTTTTCCTGCTGCCATACAGGCGCTTTTGCAAAGAAATTGATCCCTATTCCTCTCCTTGCAATTTGCATTTACTGGGACGGCAAGGGCAACCATTCCCCGGGGACTGCGCCGCAACGGCTTACAATACGATTACCGTGCTCAAACTACTGGTCACCGTGGCAGGGAGATACCACATTATATGTTACTATCCCGGAAAAGCGGACAAAAAGAGGAAAACTAAGATTTTTTACTTCGGCGAAAACAAACGCCAGGAAGACGCGTTCTTAGAAGTGGTTATTTTTTAAGGCAAAACAATGAATTTTCGGGGGCAAACCAGGAGGCTCCAGCCATTTTTCAAGAACCCAAGCACACATTAATACGCTGATGAATGTCCAAAAACTCGGAGTACCGGAACTGCTCGCTGCCGGACAGGCGCTCTTTGGCAATCAATGGCAAACAGCCCTGTCCTGTAAACTTGGTTGGTATGATGCCCGTCGCATCAGGCAATGGCTCACCGGCAATCGTAAAAATACCGTCAGGCGTCCTGGCGGACATCATACATCCCTGCAGCATGGTTAGGGATGTGCTGGTCAGCGGCGCCCTGCGCGGGGTTTTAGTGATTGTCAGTCCAGGGTGCGATCTCCTGCCACAACACCTGCTCCCTCCGCAGTCTGGCTGCCTCGGATGGCCGTATGCAGTAGCAGCAGCACGTATGGGTACAGGCTGAGCGAGCTGGATTGTCTGCAGGCCTGCAGCAGCCACGTGATTTAAACCGGTATGGTCAACACGATCCGGTGCTTGGACATGGCGGGTGTTTCCTATGCACAGCTGGCCAGTATGCAACGGGTGCTCGGGCTGCTCGGCCCATGCGTGCGCCTATGATTTTGTGGCGAAGGTGGTGCTCAATCGCCTGCCTGCTGCATATTCCTCCGCCTGGTACATTATGCCTTTAACTCGTTTGCGCGTCGTCATCGTTGCCATTGTCTTCCTCGTTTTGTTATAGGTCGCAATTTTGGCCGTAATTTCCATGAAAACATGATAAGCAGCTTCAATTTGCAACGACCAGCGACGAGTAAGTGCGGAAACAAAAAACCCGCTTTCCTAAGTTGGAAGCGGGTTTCTGGACTTCTTCGGGCTAAGCTCTATCCAATAGGCATTATAACTATCAGATATTGCACGTGTATTTTTTTATTGAAAAACAATGTGCCCCCAAATATGCCCCCACATTGTCTTCGCTGGGGTACTTTCCGTCTGCCCGTTGCCAGTCTCCAGATGCTACCCTCAATATCGCCGGACATGCAACTTTCCTGCTCCAATGGTATCCGATCCATCCACAGGGGGCAGCATACTCTGAGTTTCGGAAATACAGCATACCTCACTACTGCCTTTACTGTCAAAAGCCCTTTGGGTATACCCCTTCTCCCTATAGGAGGTGCCCCCTGTGACTATCCTTTCATGGGGTATATGTTCTTTCACGCTAAGCGCAAAGTGACGAAATAGCCTGCACAAGCCCGCACTTACGAACTTTCAGCTGTTAGGATGCGCTTAGCCTGCACCTAGGCCCGTACTTGCCCTGCACTAAACCGAAAAACCACCATCTCAGGCGGTGGCTCAAGCGTGCTTTCTTGACTGTGTGTATCCGAACGATTACATTGTAGGCGTGTATACGGTTATCCTGACGCCCACATTTGAGAAATGGTTTTCCCGGTTGAAAGACCGGGCAATCAGGTTGCGTTTGGGCCGCAGGATCGACCGGGCTAGTCGCGGCAACCTTGGCGATGTGAAGCCGGTTGGGAATGGGGTCTATGAAATGCGGGAGTTTTTTGGCCCTGGCTGGCGCATCTACTACATTATCAAGGGTGAGCTGGTGCTTGTGCTGCTCTGTGGCGGCGACAAATCCAGCCAGCAGGAAGACATAGCAAAGGCTCAGGCAATAGCCGCAACCTGGCAGGAGGAATAAATGAATGCACGCATTGAGGGTGTACCCATTGGCGAGTTAAAACAGTTCGACCTTGCCGAATATCTGGAAACAGAAGAAGACCTTGCTGCCTACCTGAACATGGTGCTTGAAGATGGCGACCCCGGCGAGCTGGCCCACGCCTTGGGTGTTTGTTCCAGGGCCAGGGGCATGAGCGAAGTGGCCATGGCTGCCGGTATCAGCCGCGAGGCCCTATACAAGGCGCTTCGGCCTGGGGCCAAGCCCCGCTTTGATACCATTGCTAAAGTTACCCGCGCCCTTGGTTGCAAGCTGGTAGTGGCGCCAAGGTGATCTAGATCACCTTCACAGGTGCACCCTGTGGCCAGGGTCAGATGAAGCTGGCCCCCATGCCCCCGAAAACCTTTTGCCTGCTCTTCCACTGGTAATCAAGCAGGCTTACCCGGCATCGCGGAAGTCAATTACCACAGGGTGTTTCCCCTTCCGGGGCCGCAGGATGCGCCCGGCAGTCTGCATGAGCCGCCCGATCAACTCGGCGGAACTCACATTCCGGGGTTATTTATCAAAGAGACACCCACTAATTCTGTTGTCGAATCCTAGTCATTTTGGCTTCGGATAGACATAAATCGCTCCATGTATTCGGAACTCATCATTCCTGACCGCACAGCGGATTCGGGCGTCATGGGGACGAATGTGCCGTAAGCTTTGGCGCATAGGATGTCTTGTTCAGAATAAATCTCACCTGTCACCTGTACATCTTTCTCGGGTTGTATTTCCGGAATGAATCCAACCGCGTTTAGTTCTCTCCCGACATAGAGGGGCTTTATGAAGTCCACGGTAATCGATTTTGTCACCGCGATTTTTTTAAGGAGATAGATGACCGCTCGGCCCATGATTTCATCCATGATCGTTGAGATGATCCCGCCATGAATGGTTTGATCCCACCCTGCCATTGCAAGTGGGACTGTCACTTGAGAATAGATGCGTTGATTATCTGTTAGAAATTGCATTTTGAGGCCAACAGGGTTTTCAGCACCACAACCAAACCCGTTTTGGTCACAAATGTTTTGTAATGGTGTTAATAATGCCGGCTTGATAATCATTATTCCTAAGGCTGCTGGATGAGCGGTTTTTATTTTTCAGGAGGAATGAACACAATTCGGGGCAGGGCACTGCGCATTTTTATAGAGGCGTACCGGTCAGGCCGGAAACGCGGGCCTTGATTGCCACGGCAAGAGTAAAGAGCGAAAGGACAGTGAAGACGATGACCGCGCCCGCATTACCGAATATGGCTCCGGCCACCATGGTTACCATCATGGTAATGATGCCGCCAAAGACAAGCGCCATCATAGCGTACCCCGTCCAGGGCAAGAACATCAGGGTAATAAAGACCACCCAGATGAGGAGCTTATGCTTCTCGTAAATCTCTTCCATAGGAATATGGTAAAAGATAGCGCCTAAGCGTTCAAGTTTGGGACATCCCGGCCCTTTCACCATCCTCATCTCCAATCATCCACACGCTGACCTCGATGCTGCCGGGTGGCAGCACCTCACCGCGCAGCACCTCCAGGCGGTCGATGTTGGCGTCATCCTCAAAGCACTGGCCCTTGCAGCTGTCTAGCACAATCTTGATGATGTTGTCCAGATCGCGCTTGCGTCTGTCGGGCGGATAAGCCACCAGGCGTACCCCCACCCGGCCGGGCATGGGGGCGACGGCTGCCTCGTACATCTGCACCGCAATGATGGCCGCCACCTCTGCCTTGTAGGCCCTGGCCTCCTTACTCAGCAGGTGCCTGCCCTTCAATGGCCCACGGTTAGGGCTGCGCCAGATACGATTGGTGCTTGGTGGCCATGGCAGGTAATAAAGCGCGCCAGAGGTATCCATCACAGCTCCACTATCTCGCCACTCAGCAGCTCATCCACAGCGGCGGCGCGTGTGGAAGCTGGATGCCTTGCTACTGTCTTTACTGCCAAAAGGGGTATCAATTTCAGAAATACAGCACACCTCACCACTGTCTTTACTGTCAAAAGCCCTTTGGGGATAGCCCTGCCGCTTTCAATCCTGAAAAAGAGAAGGGCGTTAAACTTGCCCAGGAAAAGATGCTTGATGTTGGTAGAAATAGAAATGCCGGAGCACACTATCGCAACGAGGAGGGGTACTCCCTCGCAGGCCACGCCTGGCTCCGGTACTTCATCTTCCTATACAGCAGGTGAACTGGTTAACGCGGTTTGGTTAATGCGGCTTGGTTAACGCGGTTTGGTTAACTGGTTAACGCCAATAACAGTGGTTAATGATTTTTTCAGTGGCTATCCCTTCATGATTTGTAGTAGTTAGGACTTGACCTGACAGTTACCAGTTTTTTCTGGTGTCTGTCAGGTCAGATTTGGTTCAGGTTTTTATCCTGCCAAAGTTTTTTCCCATCCTCAAGCGTTTCCATAGGCGTCCG
>JAAYIE010000015.1 GCA_012744275.1 Desulfobulbaceae bacterium | reverse complement strand
GGTACAAGGTTCTCGGTGAAGAGCCGTGGTTTTAATGCGCAAACCACATCCTTTGCACCCCTGGCCCACAGCTTGACCTGAACATGTTCCAGGCCTGGATTGATCTGTGTAAACTGGCAGCCAGCACCATCATTTCTCCTGCATCACGCTTATTCAACCCGATTGTGGTGAATATTTTTTACGCCCCATCTTTACTTCCACTGCACTCTGTCTCCTTTAACCCAGGACGACGTTTGCCAGATTCCATTTCATACCCAATGGAGATTCAATGAAGTACCTGTATATAGCAATGGCCACCCTGTTTTTTCTGACCAGCAGCTGCGGCGTCCAGGCTGCTTCCAGGCGTATTACCATTGGTACCGGCGCAGTTACTGGTGTGTACTATCCGGTGGGAGAAGCGATCAACACCATCGTCAATCAGCAGCAAAAAAAACACCGTATCCGCACCACGGTGGAGGCCACTGATGGTTCGGCCTATAATGTCAATGCGCTCACCAAGGGCGATCTTGATCTGGCTTTGGTGCAGTCTGATCTGCAGCACCAGGCCTACAAGGGTTTTAATGACTGGGCCGGAGAGCCGCAGCAAAAACTGCGCGCAGTGTTTGCCCTGCACCAGGAGACCATTACCATTGTTGCTGCAGCAGATGCACATATCAAAACCTTGCATGATCTGAAAGGCAAAAGGGTGAATCTTGGTCAGCCTGGGTCCGGCCAACGCAGCAATGCGCTTGATCTGTTTACCGTGGCCAATATAGACTCAGACAAGGATTTAGAAGCCGAGGCCTTTAATCCGGATGAATCTTCTGCTCTTTTGCAGGGCAAGCGTATCGACGCCTTTTTTTACACCGCCGGGCATCCGAATGTTTCGGTGACTGTGGCAACCGAAGGCCCCCTCAAGGCCAATTTTGTTGCTGTGCCCGAAGATATTGTGGTGGAGCTGATACGGCAGTTCCCCTACTACAGCGCTGCCTCCATCCCGGCAGCTGTATATCCAGAGGTGGAGAACAAGGCCGATGTTCCCTCCTACGGCGTCAAGGCGACCCTGTGCGCCAGTGCAGACGTACCAGACAGCGTGGTCTACGCTATTACCAGGGCGGTATTTGAAAATCTGGACAGTTTTCGCGCCCTCCATCCAGCCCTGGCAAAATTGACCAGGGAAAACATGCTCGAAGGCCTGAGCGCTCCCCTGCATCCGGGTGCAGAAAAATACTACCGTGAGGCGGGCTTGCTTTGATTCTGCAGCCGTTCAGGTTGCAGGCTTGTTACACTTTGCCCTGTGATTTTTCTGTTCTGCAAACAAAACGTACCCAAATTGTGCCTGAAAACGGTATAGTGCCTCGGGCTCGGCAAAGGTGCGCGGGCAGGATTCATTTTTAAACAATATCACAAGTACATGCATACCCCGTCATTTTCTGCCCAGCCCGATAAGGCCGCCTTTGTCAGCGCCTTGCAGTCCCACAATCTGGTTCCGGTGCATCGCACCATTATTGCCGATCTGGACACGCCGCTCGCTCTTTTTGCCAAGGTTTGTGAAAACAGCGAGCATGTCTTTTTGTTTGAGTCCATGGAGGGCGGCGAAAAATGGGGCCGCTATTCCTTTATTGGTTTTGATCCGCTCATTACCTTTGAAAGCATTGGTGAAACCTGTCGCATCAGGTATCCGGGTCTGCCCGGTGCCAGGGTGGAAACGAAAACAGGCAATCCGCTGACTCTTTTGCGGGAGCTGATGCAATCCTTTTCAGTGGCGGAGCCAGAGGGCCTGCCCCGCTTTTACGGTGGTGCGGTGGGTTACCTTGGCTACGATATGGTGCGCTTCGTAGAAAAGCTGCCCGATCGCCATCCCAGACAGGAGATGCCAGACAGCGCCCTGTTCATTCCTCGTATCCTTCTGGTACACGATCAGCTCAAGCAGCAGCTCAATATTGTCTGCACGGTGTGGAACCAGAATCAGGCCGCGCCAGACGCCCTGTATGCAGAGGCCTGCGCCCGCATTGCAGCGGTAAGTACCCAGTTGCGCGGGCCGGTACCCTTCAGCTTCACCCAAAAGCAACATGCCGAAGCGCATCAGTTCTGCTCCAATACCGAGGAGCAGGCCTTCAAAAATATGGTGGAGCGTGCCAAGGAATACATTTTGGCTGGTGATGTTATCCAGGTGGTGCTGTCGCAACGTTTTGAGGCCAAAGCCCATGTTCGCCCCTTCAGCCTCTACCGCGCCCTGCGCCAGGTGAATCCCAGCCCTTATCTCTTCTGTCTGCGCCAGCATGGTGCTACCCTGATCGGCTCTTCCCCTGAAATTTTGGTGCGCCTGGAAGAAAGGCAGATAGAACTGCGGCCCATTGCCGGCACCCGGGTGCGCGGTAAAAACCCACAGGAAGACCTGGCCCTGGAAGAGGAACTACTGGCCGATCCCAAGGAGCGGGCCGAGCATTTGATGCTGGTTGATCTGGGCCGCAACGATGTGGGCCGGGTGGCTGCCCTGGGTACGGTGACAGTGCACGATCTTTTGGTCGTAGAGCGCTACAGCCATGTGATGCATCTGGTTTCCGGGGTGAGTGGCAGGCTTGCCCCAGGTAAAGATCAGTTTGATGTGTTCAGTGCCTGTTTCCCAGCCGGTACGGTCAGCGGCGCGCCCAAGATCCGGGCCATGGAGATCATCGATGAGCTTGAGGAGGCCCGCCGTGGCCCCTATGCAGGTGCGGTTGGTTATTTTGGTTTTTCGGGCAATATGGATTTTTGCATCACTCTGCGCACCTGTATCCATACCGGCCAAAATCTGTGGGTGCAGGCCGGGGCAGGCATTGTGGCCGATTCCGACCCGCAGAAGGAATACGAGGAAACCATTAACAAGGCCAAGGCCCTGCGCAAGGCGGTGGAACTGGCGGAACAGGGGTTGTTCTAATGCTTGCGCTCATCGATAACTACGACTCCTTTACCTACAATATCGTGCAGATGCTGGGGACTGCGCCGCCGAACGCCGCGGCAGGCTGGCAGCAGCCAGAGGTGCGGGTTATCCGCAACGACGCTATCACTGTTGCAGATCTGCTTGCCCTGAAACCAGAACGCCTGCTGATCTCGCCCGGCCCCTGCACACCCGGAGAGGCTGGCATCTCAGTGGAGGCCATTATAGCCTGCAGCCGCCACATTCCGGTTTTGGGCGTGTGTTTGGGGCATCAATCCATAGGCGCGGCCTTTGGTGCTGTGGTGGTGCGGGCAGCGCGCCCTATGCACGGCAAAACCAGCCCGGTCACCCACGACGGAAGAGGCGTTTTCACCGGTTTACCTTCGCCTTTCACTGCCATGCGCTATCATTCGCTGGTTGTGGAAGAGGCTTCCCTGCCATCACAGCTGAATATCAGCGCGCACAGCGATGATGGCGAAATTATGGGACTGCGACATGCCAGCCTGCCGGTGGAAGGTATCCAGTTTCATCCTGAATCCATCATGACCACGGACGGCCTGCAACTGTTGCACACCTTTCTCCGCCCGGATTACCGTAACTTACTATAAATAGGATTGTATTGATACACGAGCAAGGACAGAACCATGATTAAGGAAGCCATAGCCAAGGTTGTTGATAAGCAGGATCTTTCAGAGCGCGAAATGAACAGGGTGATGAGTGAAATTATGAGCGGCACAGCCACGCCTTCTCAAATTGGCGCTTTCATCACTGCCATGCGCATGAAGGGCGAGACCATTGATGAAATTGTGGGCGCAACCCGGGCCATGCGCGACAAGGCTGTTTTTGTTGATACTGGCGTGCAAACCCATAAAGGCGAGGTGCTGCTCGATATTGTTGGCACCGGGGGCGACAGTTCCGGCAGTTTCAACGTCTCCACCACCTCAAGCTTTGTTATTGCCGCGGGCGATGTGCCTGTAGCCAAACATGGCAACCGGGCGGTTTCCTCGCACTGTGGCAGTGCCGATGTCATTGAGGCCCTGGGTGTCAACTTGAATCTGCCGCCGGAAAAGGTGGCAACCAGTGTGGCCGAGGTGGGCATCGGCTTTCTTTTTGCCCCGCTGATGCATGGCGCCATGAAGTATTCTATTGGCCCGCGCCGTGATATCGGTATCCGCACCATTTTCAATATCCTGGGCCCCATGACTAATCCGGCCGGAGCCAACGTGCAGTTGAGCGGGGTTTTTCATCCTTCCCTTACCAGGGTGCTGGCCGAGGTTCTGGTGCGCCTTGGCATGCGCCGGGCCATAATTGTCTGGGGTGAAGGCGGTCTTGATGAAATGACCGTTACCGGAGCCACCCATATTGCCGATGGCCACGATGGCAAGGTGGAGGAAATGATACTGCAGCCCGAAGATGTGGGTTTGAAGCGCGCCACCATGGCCGATATCAGGGGAGGTGCGAGCGCGGCTGAGTCTGCCGAGCAGGTGCGGGCCGTGTTGCGTGGCGAGCCCGGCGCCAAGCTGGACATGGTGCTGCTCAATGCCGGTACGGCGCTCATGGCGGCGGACAAGGCAACAGACATCAAGGGTGGCATTGCACTTGCCCGTGAGTTAATCAACTCTGGCGCGGCCATGGCCAAACTGGATGCCCTGATTCAATTTTCTCAGGATTGCGCATGAACACCAAGCCCAGCACCATTCTCGACACCATAGTTGCCAAAAAGTTTGAGGAAGTGGCACAGCTCCGCAGGCAGGGGCTGCCCGCCCAAACAGAGGTGGATGCGCCCCGTGGTTTTATGCGGGCGCTGATTGCAAAACCAGGGGTGGCCATTATTGCCGAGGCGAAAAAGGCTTCGCCCTCTAAAGGCCTGATCGAGCCGAATTTTGATCCGGTGCGGGTGGCAGAAAATTACGAGCGCAATGGCGCTGCCGCCATCTCTGTGCTGACTGACCGCCATTTTTTTCAGGGCGAGCTGGATTTTCTCGTGCGCATCCGTAAACATGTCAGCTTGCCAGTGCTGCGCAAGGATTTCATTATCGATCCGCTGCAGATTGAGGAAGCGCACAGAGCCGGGGCAGACGCCATTCTGCTCATCGTGGCTATTTTAAGCCCAACCCAATTGCGTGATTTTCGGCTGCAGGCCGAGGCGTTGGGCATGGATGCGCTGGTGGAGGTGCACAACGAGGCTGAACTGGAGCAAGCACTCAGTAGTGAAGCCAGGTTGATTGGCATCAACAACCGCAACCTGAGCG
>JAAYIE010000014.1 GCA_012744275.1 Desulfobulbaceae bacterium | reverse complement strand
GATAAAAACCTGAACCAAATCTGACCTGACAGACACCAGAAAAAACTGGTAACTGTCAGGTCAAGTCCTAACTACTACACATAACAACTTGCTCACGTGAATAATGTGTAAAAATCATGAAACAGGCAGATAATTTTTTTGTGTTGAGTACACATGGTTTGTTTGATAGTAATCAATTACTTGCTTTTATAAAGATATGAGCATTCAACCTAAAAACCTACCTGCAGAAGAAAGGCGGGCTGCAACCGTTATAGCAGTCATTGAGCTTGCTGCCCGGCAGAATCCCGCAGATATTACTACAGCGGCCATTGCCCAGCACATGGGTCTTACCCAGGGCGCGATTTTTCGACATTTTTCGAGCAAGGATGCTATTTGGCAGGCCGTGATGGAATGGGTTGAGGAAAATCTTTTGTATAAGATCGACCATGCTGCCTACGGTATCCGTTCTCCTTTGGCAGCCTTGGAGGCTATCTTTCTCAGTCATGTTGAATTTGTGGCAGCGCATCCTGGTGTACCGCGGA
This sequence comes from Desulfobulbaceae bacterium, assembly GCA_012744275.1. Classification (GTDB taxonomy): domain Bacteria; phylum Desulfobacterota; class Desulfobulbia; order Desulfobulbales; family Desulfobulbaceae; genus Desulfobulbus. The sequence continues at coordinate 20,309 of JAAYIE010000014.1, read as the reverse complement.
TGATATTTGGTGAACTCCAGCGAGGTGAAACCACCAGGGCCAAGGAGATTACCCGTGATATCATGCGTTCTTACCGTACGCGCATCTACCACCATATTGTGCTCGGAAAAGAGGCCGGAGAACTGAAGAGCGATCTGGAAGAGGATGTGGCGGTAACACTCTTTCTCGGCATTGTGCAGGGGCTTCTGGTACAGGCTTTATTTGCCGAAAATATGGATATCATGCGCCGTAATGCGCCCCGTGTTTTCGCAATTTACCGCAGGGGCATTCAGGCGGCACTGTAGCGTACTACCCTTCTGCTGCAGGTGTGCTGAATGCGATTGTAAGTCTCAAGTTAGCGATGAGGAGCATTATGTTCAGCCCACTTGAAAAGCCACTCTCACCCTGGTGGAAGCATGGGGTCATCATTGTGATGGTTATCGGCTTTATGACCCTCGGAATCCTCACGGTGTTCACCTACACCAACGCGCCCCCTGTTCCCGATACCGTCGTCAATGAGCAGGGAGAGGTGTTGTTCACTAAGGATGAAATCAACGCCGGGCAAGAAGTCTTCCTGAAATATGCCCTGATGGAGCATGGCACCCTTTGGGGGCATGGCGCCTACCTCGGACCAGATTACACCGCTGACTCCCTGCACAGGATGGTGCTGACCGGGCAGGACTTCCTTGCCCGTCACTACTTTGATCGCGCCTTTGCCGACATCAAGCCTGAAGAACAGCATGTTGTGTCGCAGGAGTTGATCAGGCAGTTAAAGCTCAATCAATATGAGGCTGAAACCGGCGCGCTCAATTTCTCTCGGGTGGAAGAGGCTGCATATTTGGCGCTCGTACCCTACTGGCAGGACTACTTCACCAAAGCGCACACTGCACCAGGATTGCCGGCGAATTATATCAAAAATTCCGATGAGTTGCGAAACCTTGCCAGCTACTTTGCCTGGGCCACTTGGGCTACAGTAACGAATCGACCCGGCAAGGAGTACACCTATACCAACAACTGGCCTTATGATCCCATGGCCGGCAACCTTCCTTCCAGCCATGCCTATCTCTGGAGCGCGTTGAGCTTGGTTATGCTGCTGGGCGGACTGGGCTTGGTATTGGTTGTTTTCGGCAAATTTAATTTTCTGGGTTGGGAGGGAGATAAACATGACCAGCAGGCCCTACCTCCACCACCAAGCAGCTGGACACTTACCCCAAGCCAATGGGCTACGGGCAAGTATTTTCTTATTGTGTCCTTGCTGTTTTTATTGCAGGCACTCATTGGCGGCGGGCTTGCACACTACCGCGTGGAACCCTACGGATTTTATGGCATAGAATTCATTACCAATATTTTTCCCTATAACCTGTTGCGCACCTATCACCTGCAGATGGTGATTTTTTGGATTGCCACAGCCTGGGTTGCAGGTGGCCTATTTCTTGCGCCATGGGTGGGCGGGCACGAACCGGCCGGGCAGAAAAAGGGGATTGATCGGCTGTTTTATGCTCTGCTCCTGGTGGTCGCGGGTAGTTTGATCGGTGAATTTCTCGGCATGAATGACTGGTTGGGCGGACTTTGGTTCTGGCTTGGCAATCAAGGTTCGGAATACCTCGATCTGGGACGTTTTTGGCAGCTGCTTTTGGCTGCAGCCCTGGTCTACTGGATCGTACTCATGTTCAGGGCGCTGCGCCCGGCTATTGCCGAGGGCGGTCGCTCTGGTCTGAGTGCGCTTTTTCTCTATGCGGCGGTGGCAATCCCTTTGTTCTATCTGCCAGCCCTGTTCTACGGCCCGCAGAGCAATTTCGCCGTGATTGATAACTGGCGCTTCTGGATAATTCATCTTTGGGTGGAGGGTTTTTTTGAGCTTTTTGCCACCACTATGGTGGCCATCATGTTCTGCTCCATGGGCATTGTCAGTACCAGGGCAGCTACCCGCATCGTCTATCTGGATGCTATCCTTTTCCTTACCGGCGGCATCATTGGCACTGGTCACCACTGGTATTTCACCGGTCAGGGCGTGCTCAATATGGCCCTGTCCGCCAGCTTTTCGGCGCTTGAAGTGGTGCCGCTCACCTTGCTGACTGTGGAAGCCTCGGGCTTCATCCATCTGCGACGCCGCAACAAACTTGCCGATGGCTCCGACATGGCCAGCAGGCAGAAATGGGCCATTTACTTCCTTATTGCTGTGGGCGTGTGGAACTTTGTGGGCGCGGGTGTATTCGGCTTTCTTATCAATACGCCGATTGTCTCCTACTTTGAAATGGGCACAACGCTGACCGCCAACCATGCCCATGGTGCCATGTTTGGAGTTTTCGGCATGCTGGCCTTGGGGATACTGGTTTTCAGCATGCGCGCCATGCAAAGCGACCAGGCATGGGCCCATACTGAAAAGTATGTTCGGGTTGGATACTGGGGGCTTAATATCGGGCTGGCCCTGATGGTCATCCTTGACTTATTTCCGGCAGGCGTACTGCAACTGTGGGATGTGCTGCAGAATGGCTACTGGCATGCGCGCTCCGAGGAATTTTTGATGAGTGGTCTGTTCCACAGCATGGAATGGGCTCGAATTGCTGGCGATGTTGTCTTTCTGGTCTTCGGCGTGTTTCCGATGCTGCTCTTTACCTTGTTTTCGTATCTGAAAAGGGATTACGGCAGATAATGGGGCATAATGGGCGGCGTATTTATTATTGATCTTTTCAGGAGGTATGGCCATGAACTATGCAAGCGAAGATTTGAAACACGAACATGATGGTATTCTGTTTGGTTTGAAAATTCTGGATGCAATGGTGGCATTACTGCGGCAGGGTAAGCATATTAATAAGGATGACTATAAGGAAATAGTCGAATTTCTGCGTCTTTTTGCGGACAAGTGCCACCATGGCAAGGAAGAAGGGCTCTACTTTCCTGCTCTGGAACGAGGTGGCATTCCCAAGGAAAATGGGCCGATCGGCCAGATGCTTATTGAGCACGAAGAGGGCAGAAAATACATCCAGGAAATGGTGGCGGCATTGGCAGGTAAAGATATCGATGCCAAAGCCTTCACCGCTGCAGCTGAAAATTATGCCAGCCTGCTGCGTTCACATATCAATAAGGAAAACACCGTTCTCTTCCCAATGGGTGACAAGGCTATTTCCAGTGCTGAGCACCAGCACCTGCTGGAGCAGTTTGAAGCCTTTGAGCATAATGTAATGGGCCCGGGCATCCATGACAAGCTCCACGGCATGCTCGATACATTTGAGGAAAAATATCTGAAAAATGTTTAAGCACCGTATAGCCGTGTAACAGGTGCTTTTCAGCGAGGTTTGCATGAACTCTGCAACGACTCCTTTCACTGATCTTGATCGGCTTTTTGCCGCACTTGGTGATGCTATCCTGGTAGTGGACCGCCAGGGGGACATTGTTTTATGGAACCCGGCGGCTGAACGCATCTTTGGCTTCAGTGCGGAAGAGGCCTTGGGCCAGCCCTTGGATATCATCATTCCTGAGCACCTGCAGGCGCGCCACAACGATGGTTTTCGTAAAAGTGTGGAGAGTGGTCAAACTCGCTATGGCGAAAGCGTGCTGCGCGTACCAGCGCTGCACAAGAGTGGCCGTACATTGTCCATATCCTTTACTGTGGGTATAGTGTCCGGCCCAGACGGTGACAAGGACGTGCAGGCCATAGTTGCTGTGGTTCGCGATGAAACGGCAAAATGGCAGGAAGAGCGGGAATTGCGGGCCCGTCTGAAGGCCTGTGAAGAGAAAAAAGTACAATAAAGGTGAGCCTAGTGCGGATCTTGGTAAAACGTGTCTATGAGGAGCCGGCCAAGTCTGATGGCCTGAGGGTGCTGGTTGACCGTCTTTGGCCAAGGGGGATGACCAAGGAAAAGGCCAAGGTTGATGCTTGGTGGAAGGAGCTTGCACCCAGCTCGGCCCTGCGCAAATGGTTTGGGCATGAGCCTGCCAAATGGGAGGAATTCCAAAAGCGCTATTTCAAGGAACTGGATTCGAATCCCGCTGTTGCCGATTTTCTGGCCAGGTATCAGGAACAGGCCGTGGTCACGCTTTTGTACGGGGCAAAGGATGAAAAGCACAACCAGGCACTTCTGCTCCAAATTTATTTGAAGGATAAGATTGCCCTTGGGCCTACGGGATAATTTCAATTCCAGATTAAAAATGGCTGACCAGGGAGGCATGGAAAATGCGATGCAGAGGGGTATATACAGCTATTGTGGGGAGCAGTCTCTGAAGCCAGGTATTTAGAGGCGCCTGAATATGGAGTTGGGTTATCAGGCTCAGGGTGTTGGCGTATGTGCATTATATTGGCAAAAAACGGCAGGGCCATTTCGACTCTGCCGTTTTACTTTTCAACAAATCCATTGGTGAAAGGTGTAAAAAGGGGCTAACCCTATTGTGAAGTAAAATGCTGCTGCATGCCGGTATGGAAATACCAGAATGCGACTTCAAGCTTCAGGATCTGTACCCATAAGATAGTGGTGCATGGCACGGGCAGCTATTTTTCCTTGGCCCATGGCAGAAATAACCGTTGCTGCACCTGAAACGATGTCGCCGCCGGCAAATACGCCTGGTTTGGAGGTCATCATGGAGGCAGGGTCGGCAATAATGGTTCCCCGTTTGCTGGTTTCTATCTCCGGCGAGCTTTGCGGTACCAGGGGGTTGGGCCGGTTGCCGATGGCAATAATTACTGTATCCGCTTCCACCACAAATTCACTTCCTTCAACCGGTACCGGTCTCCTCCGGCCCGAGCTGTCAGGTTCTCCCAGTTCCATACGCAGGCATTCCACTCCGCGTACCCGGTTGGCGGCATCAGTGACAATGCGCACCGGGTTGGTCAGCAGGTGAAAAATTACGCCCTCTTCTTCAGCGTGGTGCACTTCTTCAGCCCTGGCAGGCATTTCCGCCTTGCTGCGGCGGTAGACAATAGTTGACTCCGCACCCAGGCGCAGGGCGGTGCGGGCGGAATCCATGGCCACATTACCGCCACCAACGGTGACTGCCCGCCGTGGTCGGATGGGCGAGGTGGCAAAGCGTGGGAAATCAATGGCCCGCATCAGGTTTGCGCGGGTGAGAAACTCGTTGGCGGAAAAGACGCCGATGGCATTTTCGTTGGGGATACCGAGGAACATGGGCAGCCCCGCGCCGGTGGCTATGAACACGGCGTTAAAACCCAATTCCATCAGTTGATCCACGGTTTCGCTTTTGCCAATAACGTAATCTGTATGGATTTTCACCCCCAGGCGCTTGAGGCTGTTTACCTCAAACTGAACAATCTCCTTGGGGAGACGGAACTGGGGAATGCCATACATCAGTACCCCCCCTGCCAGGTGCAGGGCCTCGAACATTTCCACCTCGTGACCCCAGCGGGCCAGTTCACCTGCAACCGTGATTCCGGCCGGGCCGGTGCCGACAATTGCCACTCGCTTGCCGGTGGCAGGAGCCCTGGCTGGCTCGGGCACACCACTATGCTTGCGGGCGTAATCAGCGGCAAAACGCTCCAGACGACCAATGGCCACCGACTCTCCTTTTTTGGCCAGGATACAGCGCTCCTCGCATTGGGTTTCCTGCGGACAGACCCGGCCACAAACCGCAGGCAGGGCGGTTTGTTCCTTCAGTTTGAGCAGGGCTTCCACAAAATTGCCTTTGGCAATCTGGTCAATAAATGCGGGAATCTGGATATTGACCGGACAGCCGGCAACACAACCCGGTTTTTTGCACTGCAGACAGCGGGCAGCTTCAAGTTTGGCGGTTTCTTCGCTGTAGCCGCGGGGTACTTCCTCAAAGTTGTAGCGGCGGCGACGCGGGTCTTGCTCAGGCATGGGCTGGCGCGGAATTTTGATTCTGCCTTTTTTCGGTGCTGCAGCTGTGGTCTCGGGGCCTGGTTCAGTGGTGCTCATATATACTCCTGAAACACTATGGGTATCCTGTTTATCTGCCACAACCGCACTGGTGCGTGTCAGTGGGCCCATGGGCCTGGTGCATGAGTGCAGAAAGATCTACTCCCTGAGACAAAGCCTGAATTTCCTGGGGCGCATAGGCGCTGCGCCGGGAGGCAAGCTCATCCCAATCCACGGCATGGCCGTCGAAAAGCGGCCCGTCTATACAGGCAAAGAGGGTGTCCCCGCCTATGGAAACCCGGCAGGCGCCACACATGCCTGTACCATCTACCATAATCGGGTTGAGGGCCACCAGTGTGGGAATATTGAGCCCGCGGGACAGTTCAGTGGTCATGCGCATCATGAAGGTGCAGCCAATGGCAATGAATTGATCCACCTGCTCACGCTCGGCCGTCTGCACCAGTATCTCCTGAACACCGCCCCGCACGCCTTCGCTGCCGTCCTTGGTGGCCAGGATGAGCTGGTCTGAAACCTGGGTCAATTCATCCTGCATGTAGAGCAGATAGCTGGATGAGGCCTCAATGCCGCAGATAACCCGGTTTCCCGCCTGCTTGAGGGCGCGGGCCAGGGGATAGATAGCGCCGACCCCGTAGCAGCCGCCGCCCAGAAGCACCGTGCCGCGCTTTTCAACCGGCATAGCCTGGCCCAGTGGCCCGCTGACATGTGCCAGCATATCGCCTGCCCTGAGTGAGGCCAGCTCCCGGCTGGAACGACCTACCTCCTCAATAACGAGCGAAATAGTGCCCGTATCCGCGTCCCAGTCTACCAGGGTGAAGGGGGAGCGTTCAGAGGTTTCCCTGGCCATGAGAATGACAAACTGCCCTGGCAGTGCAAATTTGGCCACCTGTGGCGCCTGAATTTTGAAAAAGTGCATGTTGGGCACAATTTCCTTTTTCTCGAGGATGGGAAAGCCGTTGTCACTGCCCGCAGTACTTTCTTCCTGGATCATGCTGCGCTGCGGCAGGCCAAAGGCGGCCAGCGCCGGCACGATGTCGGCCACCTGGTGACCACGATAGGTGGTGATCAGTTCGCGTACATTGTGGCGCGGATCCCCGGTCATGGCTGGCGGTGCAGCATCTTCTCCTACGGCATTGTCCATGGCGCGGGTAATATCTTCCACCTTCGTATAGGAAAAACCGTCCAGGCCCAGAGTTTGGCCAAGGTCGCGAAGGATGCGCCATTCAGCTCTGGCATCACCGGGTGCCTGGCTGCATGCACTCAATTGCCTGATCTCGCCGGTACTGCTGCGGAAAGTGCCGCTGTTTTCGCTGAGCATGGCGGCCGGTAAAACAACTGAAGCCTGTTCAGAGCTGTCTGAGTGCAGGGCATCAATAACTAATGAAAATGCCATTCTAGACTGTTCAACTCCGCCCAGCAAAGGGCCGTTCATGAGCAGGGCCAGCGCCCCTTGTCCATGTATTGCTTCCTGTATCGTTGTCAGTGTAGGGTCGCCCGGTAGCGCATGCGCAGGTACAAGATGCATTTGCCCCTTAAGGGCGGTGGCAAGCTGTGCATATAAATAACGTTCCTCACGGGAGGAAGTGGCGCTGATGACAAAGGCTATTTTGCCCGCGTGCTCTTTGAGCCCGGTTGCGGCAGCCTTGAGGGCTGCATCCCAGTCGTAGGGAATCAGGTCTTCGCCTTCGCGTACTTGGGGCCGGGTTGTGCGCTGGTTGGAGTTGACCATTTGGGCTGCGCCGAAACGACCCAGGGCGCAAAGGCTAGCGTCGCGGTTAAAGGCGGGCATGGTGTAGGCAAGCAGGCGCTGGTTTTTGCTCTGCGCCACCACCGCACAGCCCTGTGGGCATAAAATACAGGCTGAACCGGTTTCTGCCTCAGGCTTGCCCTGCCAGCGGGCAAAGCGGTCAGTCAGAGTACCGGTGGGGCAGATGTCGATGCAGGCGCCGCAGAAGGTGCAGCCTGAAAAAACATGACTTTTGTTAAAGGCTGTACCAATCCGCGCCCATTTTCCCCGGTTAATGATGGAAATGGCCGGTTTGCCGTGGATTTTTTCACAGATGCGCCAGCAGCGGCCGCAGAGCACGCAGAGATTGTAGTCCCGATCCATGAAGGGATCATCGCGTTCCAGGTTGTAAGCTGCGTACATGGTGGGGAGTGAAAGTTCCGGCTGCCCTGCGCTCAGGGCCATGGCGCGCAAATCACATTCCTCGCGGTTGGCGCAGAAGCCGCAGCGTGTTGAGCGCGCTGCCTTGGTGGCCGTGGGCCGGTGCTGTTCGCAGGCCTCGCGGTGGACACAAACCAGGCAACTGTTGGGGTGGCCGGAAAACATCAACTCCAGGGTGCGGTTGCGCAGGGTACTGAGCCTTTCCGACTGGGTCGTCACCCGCATACCGGCTGCTGCTGGAGTGGTGCAGGAGGTGGGATATCCCCGTACTCCTTCAATTTCCACCACGCACATGCGGCAGGCCCCATAAGGGTTCAGATCTTTGTGATCGCAGATGGTTGGAATGCTGATGCCTGCCCGGCGTGCGGCCTGGAGCACGGTTGCTCCTTCTTCGACCTCGACTGTTTGGCCGTCAATAATCAGACTGAAGCTGCCCATAGGTTCTCCTTCAACAAAATCAGCGGGTTTCAGACAGGTTTCAGGAAACCAGCACTGCGTCAAATTTACATGCCTGGCGGCAGGAGCCGCAGCAGATACAAGCGCCCTGATCGATCAAATGCGGCTCTTTTTTCTCACCGCTGATTGCCTCAACCGGACAGGCGCGGGCACAAAGACCGCAGCCGGTGCATTTGGCAGGATCAATAGTAAAGTGAATCAGCGCAGCACAGGCCCCGGCCGGACAGGCATGGTCTTCAATATGGGCCCGGTACTCGTCTTCAAAATACTGGAGCGTAGTGAGGACCGGATTGGCCGCTGTTTGGCCAAGACCGCAAAGAGAGGCGTTTTTCATGGTGTCGCCAATCTTGCGCAGGCTGTCCAAATCGGCCAGGGTGCCCCGGCCTGCGGTAATGGTGGTGAGGATGCGGAGTAAATGCTGGGTGCCCATGCGGCAGGGCACACATTTGCCACAGCTCTCGTTTTCAGTGAAGGTGAGGAAGTAGCGGGCCATATCGACCATACAGGATTCCTCGTCAATGACGATCATGCCGCCAGATCCCATGATGGACCCTACCTCGGCCAGAGATTCGTAATCCACGTTCAGGTCAATCAAACGGGCTGGAATGCAGCCGCCGGAAGGGCCGCCGGTTTGCACCGCCTTGAATGCCTTGCCACCTGATACACCACCACCGACTTCCTCGATGATGGTGCGCAGGTTGATGCCCATGGGTACCTCCACCAGGCCGGTACGATTAATTTTCCCGGCCAGGGCAAAAGTTTTGGTGCCGCGACTCTTTTCCGTACCAAAACCTGCGTACCAGGAGGCCCCCTTCTCCATGATGGCTGAAACCGAGGCCAGGGTTTCCACATTGTTGATGTTGGTGGGTTTGCCGAATAGGCCCGAGACTGCCGGGAAAGGCGGTTTGGATTGTGGCATACCCCGCTTGCCTTCGATGGACTGCATAAGCGAGGTTTCTTCGCCGCAGACAAAGGCCCCTGCTCCTTTTTTTACTTTGATGCTGAAGTTGAAGCCTGAGCCGAGGATATTGTCGCCGAGAAATCCTAGGTTGTGCATCTGCTCAATGGCTGTTTGCAAGCGTTCGATAGCCAGGGGATATTCGGCCCGGCAGTACACGTAACCGATGGAAGCGCCAATGGCGTATCCGGCAAGGAGCAGCCCTTCCAGCACTGCGTGGGGGTCGCCCTCAAGTACCGAACGGTCCATGAATGCACCGGGATCGCCTTCGTCGGCATTGCAAATTACATATTTTTGTGCAGCCGGAGTGGCGCGGGCAAAGCCCCATTTCACCCCGGTGGGGAAACCGGCACCACCGCGACCGCGCAACCCGGAGGCCTTCATTTCGTCAATAACGGCATCCGGCCCCATGGTCAGTGCCCGGGCCGTGCCACTGTAGCCGCCCCGTGCCAGGTAGTGATCTATATTGTTTGGATCAATAAAGCCGCAGTTGCGCAGTACAATCCGCTCTTGCGGTTTGATCATCGGCAAATCATGAAAGGCTGGTAACTCTTCCGTACCCTCACCCATCTGAGCCAGGGCCAGGGGCCAGTATATTTCACCGCGCACCAGGTGTTGCTCAACCAACTGGGCAACATGGCGGGGTTCCACGCCCTGGTAGAGCACGCGTCTGCCATCCTGTGCGCGTATCTCCACTAAAACCTCTGCATAGCACATGCCTAGGCAACCCACTTCGTAGAGCGCGGTGCTCTTTTCAAGGTCCGCCTGCGCCAATTCGTCCCGAAAGGCCTGCAAAACTTCCAGGCTGCCAGCAGCTCGGCCGCAGGTGGCCGAGCCCACAAGAATGCGCCGCAGCTCCGGTTGATCAAAGACGCGCCATACGGCTAGGGCCTCTTGTTGTCGTGCTGCGAAGCTCATTTTTTCTCCTCAATAAGGCGTTGCGTCTTGGCCGAGGTCATGCGCCCGTACACCTTGTCATCCACCACCACCACCGGCGCCAGGGCACAGGAACCGAAACAGGCTACTCGCTCCAGGCTGAAAAGGCCGTCTTCGCTGGTTTGGCCCGGTTCTATGCCGGTTGTTCTGGTAATGGTATCCAGTATGCGGCTGCTGCCACGTACATGGCAGGCCGTACCCTCGCACACCTTGATGTGGTGCAGGCCTGGCGGGGTAAAGCGGAACTGTGCGTAAAAGGTGGCCACCCCAAAAACATCATTTTCAGACAACTGCAGATGTTCTGCCACGGCACTTAGTGCTTGCGGAGAAAGGTAATGCAGGCGTTCCTGCACATCTTGCAGCAGGGGAATGAGGTTGTCGCGGTCTTGATCGTACTGGGTGAGGATATCCTGAACTTCGTGCTGTTCAACGGACATGTGGACTCCATGACAGGCAATTTTGAAAAGGGGATGACTGTATTGTATCGTTGTTATTAGGAATCTTGGACAATTATATACACTATTTTTTAAGTTTACCTACTTTTTTCTAAAAGGTGTCTTGTTGGTAAATTTACGTTTAGCGGCAGGCATATTCTGGCTCCTCATTGTTTATCTCTTTTGCGCGAATCGCAGACATGGATGCGCATAATTTTTTGTAGAAACAGATTGAAATCAGGAGGAAAGTACTCTACCGAAAACCTGGTGGCCCCGAATGCCAGCCAGGATGGTCAGCGCCTCCCAATTTCACCTCAAAGCGTTCTTTGTGTCAGCTCCAGCGTGTGCTTGCTGTACTTTGCCACTGCAAGACGCCTGCGTCGCATTTGTTTCAACTCGTCGACTACATTTTTGACCTGGAATCGGAAAAATCGCTTTTGGAGTCCTGCTTAAAATACTTGAAAGAATCGTAAAATTGAGGAAGAGAAGCGGCAGCAGAGAGGTTTGGCCCTGCCGGGGCAGCCAAATTGTAATGTGTAGAAATTTTCGATGCCAGTGGAGTTGATCCCAATTCCATAGAGAGAATTCTCCATAGCGCTTGTGGCCATTTGTACTGACAGTCTTTTCATTTCATGATCCGCGCGACCTGCAAGCGGAATCGCTGCAGGTTTGCCGCTTATTTCCCATAGAGGCTGATGTGTCGAGTAATAAAACAGAAATGTTGCAAACCAATGCCATTCTTTTGTTTGTGGCCGTAATCTGGGGCTTTGGTTTTGTCGCCCAGCGGTTGGGTATGGACCATCTCGGGCCCTTCACCTTCAATGGTATCCGGTTTATTCTGGGCGGGTTATGTTTGCTGCCGCTGGCTATGCGCAGCCGGCGTACTCAGCAGATGCCTGCACACCGGGTTGTCAGTCCTGCCACTGCTGGCATCTGTGCCGGTATTTTGCTTTTTATTGCAGCCTCCTTGCAGCAGGTGGGGCTGGTCTATACCTCTGCGGGCAAGGCTGGATTTATCACCGGAATCTACGTGGTCTTTGTGCCGCTGATAGGCCTGCTGTTGGGTAAAAACTCCACCCCAGGCACCTGGCTGGGGGTGGTTCTAGCGATATCGGGTCTGTACCTGCTCAGTATACAGGGAGCCTTTCGGCTCAATGTGGGCGATGCCCTTGAACTGGCCGGAGCCTTATTTTGGGCACTGCATGTGGTGGCCTTGGCGTACTTCTCACCCCGTACTTCTCCGGTGCGGCTTGCCATGGTGCAGTTTTATGTGTGCGGTTTGTGCAGCCTGGTGATTGCCGCCCTGTTTGAGCCTATTAGCCTGCAAAGTATCGGTGCAGCCTATCAAGCCCTCCTGTACAGTAGCATCCTTTCTGTTGGTGCCGGTTATACCCTGCAGGTGGTGGCTCAGCAAAAGGCAAGGCCGTCCCATGCGGCCATTCTCTTAAGCATGGAAGCACCTTTTGCTGCTCTGGGTGGGTGGCTTATTCTACAAGAAACGCTAACGATGCGGGCACTTTTGGGCTGCGGTTTGATGCTTGCCGCTATTCTCATCACCCAACTCTGGCCGGACAGGCAGGAGAGTGTCGCGAATTTGGTTTAAAAGGTTTTTGTGCAGTAAAACGAGCAGGCAGAGAAAATCCGGTGCAGCGAACTGCACCGGACAGGAGCCATGTTCTGGCAGTCATTGTTATTTACGAGAATTTGCGCATAATTCCTTTGTCTCGGCATTAGGTTTACTGAGGCAGGCGGTGAGTTCGCCTTTTTCTTTCTTGTTGATTTTTGCCCCTTCCTTGATCATATCGTTGACAACTCTGCCCCAGCCCATGGAGCCCTTGTTTTTCCGAATCCCAGGGCAGATGTAGTCAACGAAATGACAGCCTGCACATTTGTTTTCAATGAGTTGAGGACAACTTTCCTGTTGTTCTGAGCTGATCACCGGGCCTGCAAACAGCAGAACAAGTGCAACAGATACTGCCAGCACAAATGTTCCGATTTGTTTACTCATATTTTTGATCCTCAGCTTCCTCCCCAGGGAGGTGTAGTAATGGTTTTTATTACCTGTTCAACCTCGCAATCAGTGGGAAAACAGGGGCAGGTGTTTTGCCGACATCTTGTAGAGAAAAATACCCAGGGAGATAATGCCCAGGGATACTAAAAACTCCATCCATGTTGGCGAATAAGACAGACCGTGGGAGGCAAAATAACTCTCCATGCTGAAGAGACCGACATTAAGCCGATTAAGCAATACCCCGGTGATGACCAAAAGGTTGACGGAAAAAATCCAGTTGATATTCCGCCTGAAGTTTTTCATGGCCAGAAGCACCACTGGAATAACAACTCCGATCAGCATTTCCACCAGATACATGTTGCTTTCCAGTGAGCCGTTAAAGGCTAGGCCCACACCGGCAACCATGATGAGCTGATAGAGCTTGAGCAGCAGGTAGAACGATAAAACAATAAGTGTACCCCGGGCGAGGCCGTAAAAGATTTCCGAATCCACTTCGTGGTGGAGAAACTTTTTACTGAGCATGGTTTCCAAACTGACCATGGCCATACCCATAGCCACAGCTGAAACCAGGAAATGGAAGGGCAGTTTGGTATCCCACCACAAAGGCGACATCTTGCTCTCAGCAATGAGATACACTGCACCCAGGGAGGACTGATGCAGGGTGGAGAGCATGACGCCGAAGATAACCGCTCCTACCATGACCTTACCCACCATCTGGCGAGCTTTTTCCCAGCCGAGCCGCTCAAAAAGCATGGGGCTGAATTCCAGCGCCAAGGTGGTGGTGTAGAAGATAACGTGCATGGCCACAACCCACATGACCGAATGGTACTGCCACATGAACATAGGATGCCAAATACGGAAGGGGTGGCCGATATCCAGGCAGATAGCCACCACCGCCATCAGGTAGCCGAGAAAGGCGGTGAGGATGGCAGGCCGCACAATGGGCCGGTATTTCTTCCAGTTAAAAATGTACACTACGCAGGCAATGATGAAGCCGCCTGCAGCCATTGCCACGCCACCGAGTACATCCAGTCCCAGCCAGAAACCCCAGGGATAGGCATCGCTCAAGTTGGTGGTCGCTCCTAGCCCGAAGATGATCCTGTAGAGCATGGTCGCACCACCGGTAACAATAAAAAACAGCAGGACAAAGGTGGTTGGAGTCCACGTTTTTATATTTGGATTAGATTCCATGGTGTTTCACCTCATAGCCAAATTGACGGAGTTGATCGACAACTGCGTGCACGACTTTTTCCATGGCTGCCTGCACCTCGGGGGACAGCTCAAGGCCGATATCCAGGCTCTTGGGTTCAATGCCAAACAGAATTAGCCTGTCCGGCATGGTTTCGGTAAACTCGGCTGCAGCCAGCACATCACAGATACCTAACTGATGCGGGGTGGTACGGGCGAGAAAGGCGCGGGACACATGCTCGTCTTCCACCCTGATCACCGTGCCGGGAGCGCGGTCATCCTTTAAAGCATCGATGAGAATGACCAGCTTGCGGCCACCCAGCAGAGGAAGCAGTTCAAAACCGGCAGTGCCACCGTCTACACATTCCACCCCGGGCGGCATGCTGTAGCGGCGGGTCAGTTCCTCAACTGCTCTGCAACCAACGGCTTCATCCCCGATGAGCAGGTTGCCTATGCCCAAAACCAAGGCGCTCACAGCCGCACCCTATAGAACCTTTACCTTGGAAAGTGGCGTCTTCTTACTGTCAACCAGGTGGATGGCGCAGGCGATGCAGGGGTCAAATGAGTGCACGGTGCGCAGTACTTCCAAAGGAAGTTCTTCATCCGCAATCGGATTACCCACCAGGGATGCTTCGTAGGGGCCGAGTGCATCATTGTGGTCTCTGGGGGCGGCATTCCAGGTGGAGGGTACCACCGTTTGGTAATTTTTGATTTTGCCGTTATCAATCACCACCCAATGGGAGAGGGCGCCACGGGATGCTTCGTGGAAACCGACTCCACGCAGTTCCCCCGAGGGGAACACCGGTGAGTTGAAGGTGTCGTAGTCGCCCTTGCCGATATTGTCCACCAGGGCCTGCCACTGTTTATCCATGGCGTCGTGGAGCACTGCGGCGCGAATAACACGGGAGGCGATACGGCCGATGGTAGAGTGGAGGGCATCAATGCCCACCGTAGTGCCCGCCAGTTTGGATACTGTTTGCAGGGCGGTATCCACATAGCGCTTGGTTGGTTCATGCCCGGCAAGGTACAGGGTAATCATGTGGGCCAGTGGACCAACCTGGGCAGGTTTACCCATGAAGGTGGGTGATTTAATCCAGGAATAGCGGTCTTCGTAGCTGAAGCCGGTGTAGTTGGGCACGGTTTCTCCCTCATAGGGGGAGCGATCCCAATCGCCCATATACCAGGCATGCTTGATGGACTCCCTGATGTTCTCGGTGAGCAGCTTTTCTTTTTGGGTGCTGATGGCCGTGGCTTTGCCGAGATCGCCTTCTGGGATATAACCACCGGAAAGCTCAAACTGCGTGCCCTTGGTATCCATGGGCAATTCGGGCACGCAGAGATAATTCATTACTCCCGCGCCATAGGTGGTCCAATCCGCATAGGCAGCGCCGATGGCGGCCACATCGGTGAGCATTGCCTGGTTGATGAACTCTCCCACCTCATCAATCAGGGTTTTAATATGGAAGAGTTTTTCCACCGTCAGGTTGGCCGGGCTGTTGGGGTCAATCGGGTTGGAAACCCCGCCCACGGCCAGGTTCTGGATATGCGGCGTTTTGCTGCCGAGAATGGCCACCACCTGGTTAATTTTACGTTCGTATTCTAGGGCCTGCAGGTAGTGGGTAGCTGCCAGCAGATTCACCTCGGGCGATAGCTTCATGGCAGGATGACCCCAGTAGCCACTGGCAAAAATACCTAATTGGCCGCTGGTCAGGAATTTTTTCAGGCGATCCTGCACGGCCTGCAGTTGCTGCGGGCTGTTGCCGCGCCAGTCGGAGAGCTGTTGCCCTAAAGCGGCGGCGGCACTGACGTTGGCAGTGGTGGCGGAAACGATATCTACCCAGTCCAGCGCGCTGAGCTGATAGAAATGCGCCATGTGGTCGAAGATGTTATGAGCGGTTATAATAAGGTTGCGGATGTACTGGGCATTCAGCGGAATTTCCATGCCCAGGGCATCTTCAACCGCCCGCACCGAGGCAATGGCATGCACCGTGGTGCAAACACCGCAGATGCGCTGGGTATAGGCCCAGGCATCGCGCGGGTCACGGCCCTGTAAAATGAGTTCGATACCCCGCCACATCTGCCCGGAAGACCAGGCATTGGTGATTTTGCCGTTTTCCACTTCGCAGTCGATGCGCAGGTGTCCTTCTATTCTGGTAACCGGATCAATGGTTATCTTTCTGGCCATGTTTCATTCTCCTTGAATGTGCTCTCGCAAGGTGGCTTGCGTCAGAAGGCTTGATTTTTTCACCGGGCAAGTTACGAGGCATCTGCCTCGTCCGTGGGTGTCTGGTCTTTGTTCTTGTTCCTTTCCATGCGCTGGGTCACCAGACGGGTAACGGTGCCGGCCACCAGCAAGGCGCCGATCAATGCGGGTACGTGAGAGACATAGCTCCAGGTCAGGCGCGGGTAGACCATATCGCTGATGCGCGGGTTAAAGCCCAGCTTGTTGAACTCAACGCCCGCCAAAAACAGGTACTGGGTGCCACCGGCCTCGTTCATGCCGTAAATATGGTCCACATAATGCTCCACCACCTTTTCGGTGCGCTGGCGTCCATCTACGTGTTGTACCGGGTAGTTGTAGCTGTCACCGGTTTTGAGCGCCAGGCGGCGTTTGGCTTCTTCACGTAGGTCTTCCACCCGGCCAAAGATGGAAGCACCGGTGGGGCAATATTCACAGCAGGCGGAATATTTTCCCTGGGCCAGGCGATGGTTGCAGAGCTGGCACTTTATCACCGAGGGAGAAGCCTTGCTCCATTCATACTGGGGAATGCCAAAAGGACAGGCAATTTGACAGTACCGGCAGCCAAAACAGCGATTTTTGTTGTAGGTGATAATGCCGGTATCAGGCTGTTTCTGCAGCGCTTTCACCGGGCATACGGAAACGCAGGCTGGATCGATGCAGTGCAGACAGTGTTGTTTGACAAAGGACGATGCAGGAGTATCAGGTTCCACCGCTTTATCGCCGGCCCGGTATGCCTTGATAATACACAGGGTCTTGTCAGATAGCCGGATGGGCGCATCGTAGATGGCATCGCCATCCTTGGGATACTCGTACGGGATCTGGCCTTCTGTTTCACGGTGGAACAGGGCGCCGCCTGGCTCGGCATTGGCTTTTTTGCAGTTGACCATGCAGGACATGCAACCAATGCACAGGGTGGCGTCGTAGAGAATACCGAGCGCATCCTTGGGCATTTGAGGGGGCGCTTCAGCCGCCGCCGAGGCGGTTTCAACCCCGGCCCCAGCCAGAAGCCCCGCTCCTGCGGAAAATTTCAGGAAATCACGTCTGTTGATTGCCATAAGAGCGTTCTCCTGTAGGGTTGTTGATCAGGCTTTCTTGTCTTCTTCGTTTCCGTCACGCTTAGCCAGGGCCACGACAGCAGCACCCACTGCTGCTCCGGCAACACCATAGGCAAACTTGACTGCTCCCTTGCCCTTTTCGGGCACAGCCTCGGTGAACTGGTTGGGCGGAGTCGGGTAGGCTACTCGGGATTTGGAAAAGAGCGGTACATGGAAGCCGACCTGTTCCTCGGAGCAGCCAAAGCAGGGTGACCCCGTGCCAACGGGCCAGCAGCCGACAGTGTCGTTATAGTGGACAATGGAACAGTTGTTGAATGTTTCCGGCCCCTTACAGCCAAGTTTATAGAGGCAGTAACCTTTACGGTGGCCTTCATCGCCAAATTCCTCGGCAAAACGGCCTGCATCAAAATGGGGGCGGCGTTCACAGTTTTCATGGATGAGACGGCTGTAGGCAAAAGTGGGGCGACCCTTGTCGTCTAATTCAGGCAACTTGCCAAAGGTGAGGAGGTGGATGACTGTGGAGAGGAAGTTGTAGGGATTGGGCGGACATCCAGGAATGTTGACCACGCTGATGCCCTTGGGTTTGAGAACTTCATGCACCGGAGTTGCCCCAGTTGGGTTGGGCTCGGCGGCTGCGACTCCACCCCAGGAAGCACAGGAACCAATGGCAATCACCGCAGCGGCATTTGGCGCCATTTCGTTCAGAATGGTAAGAACCGGTTTACCTGCTATCTGACAGTAGATACCATCATCTTTCACAGGAATGGAACCATCCACTACCAGGATGTATTTACCTTTATAGCGTTCGAGTGACTGCTGCAGAGCAGCCTCTGCCTGGTGGCCGGAACCAGCATTCAGGGTTTCCGAATATTCGAGGGAGATGAGATTAAAGATGAGGCTGTCAATGGAGGGGTGGTCTGTACGCAAAAGCATTTCCACACAACCGGTACACTGCTGGCCAGAAAGCCAGATGACCGGCGGCCGCTCGGGTGAACTCACGGCCTCCGCTATTTTTACTCCTGCCCCCATGGGTAGTCCCAAGGTCGCTGCCACAGCCGTGCAGAATTTCATGAAATCTCTGCGGTTAATGCTGCTGAACAAAGTATCCTGGGGATACGGGCCCTTGTATTCCATTAGCTACCTCCCTGTTGATGTTCTCTCGGTGTCAAGCATTGCTGCCAGTCAAGTGGGCGGCAATAGTGCAAACGCGGTCTGGAACTCAATCAAACAGCAGGCCATGTGTTGAAAAATAGATGGCCATTTCGGTCAATGAAGCTACTGTGATGACTTTAGGAGCAGGTCGTAATGCGTATTATGTGGGTGGAACTGTGTGGTTGCAAACCTCCTCTTGCGTAGTAAATGTTACATATATGTTAATAAGGTGGCATGTCTTGTCATAATGCATTCAACCAGCAATAGCAAGGAAAAATTTTTTGGGAAAATAACGTATTTTCTATGGGTTATGAAGATTCATTTTGTCATGTCAGTATATTTGCCAAATAATTGCTTGACGTCCGCAAAATACGGTACGACAGCCGTGGTCAAGATGGGCTGGAAGGGCTGCTCTGGCGAGAAATCCGCCGTTTTATCAAAAGGGATCAGTGGGCTGCCGCATGTGATATGCGCTTAAAAACCTGGTAGAGAAAGCCTCAGGTAGTCTATTGGGACTAGCTTGATTGGCGGTTCTTATAATGAATTTCGGAGCAGACAAAGGGTCTAAACAGGGGCCAGGGGCAATGCCATTCAGGCGGGCTTTACGATACAGCGAAAAAAGCTTGTGATGAGAGCGTGTTTCATCAATATGAAACTGGCCTTACCCTGTGGAAATAAAGGATCTTATTGGGTTTGGCGGGGTGAAAGCTGGAAACTGAAAAACTAAAGGCTGCTATTTTACCTCAAGCAAAAAAGTAAAGGCAGTGTAAGGCGCGTGGGCAAAGCGCCCATGCGCCTTACCATTAGCGCGTCCGCACAGGATGGCCCATTGCACGCAGTTCTGTTACCACGGCATTTAAGGCTCTTTCCATGCCTTGTGCCACTTCAGGTGACAAGCCGATGCTTACTTCCAGGCTTTTGGGTTCAATCCCGAACAAGAGCAGACGTTGCGGCACTTTATTAGTCAACTGGGCAGTTGCCAGGACTTCACTGATACCGATCTGGTGCGGCGAGGTACGGGTCTGCATGAGGCGTGGCACCTCGTTGTCTTCCACCAGCACCACGGTGCCGGGAGGCCGTCCATCTGTCAGCGCATCAATGATGATAAGCGCCTCTGCATCTTCAATCAGGGGCAACAGTTCATAACCGGCAGTGCCGCCATCCACGCACTGCACCTCGGGTGGCAGCGTGTAGCGGCGTTCCAGTTCCTCAATACAGCGGCAACCCACTGCTTCATCGCTGAGGAGCAAGTTGCCGATACCAAGAACAAGGGTTTGCATGGACACTACAGAACCCGCACTTTGCTAAGCGGGGTTTGCTGGCCATCCATCAGATGCACAGCACAGGCCATGCAAGGGTCAAAGGAGTGGATGGTGCGCAAGACCTCCAGCGGTTTTTCCGGATCAGCAATGGGGTTGCCAACCAGGCAGCGCTCGTAATAGCCGGGTTCATCATTGGTGCCCTTGGGGCAGGCCAGCCAGGTGCTGGGCACCACGCACTGATAGTTGCGGATTTTGCCGTTTTCAATCACCACCCAGTGGGAGAGCATACCCCGTGGTGCTTCGTGGAAGCCGACTCCACGCAGTTCTCCCTCCGGAAAACTCGGCGTATTGCAGGTAGTGAAGTCCCCGGAATTGATGTTGTTGACCAAGGCGTTCCAGTGCTCAGCCATGGTATCCTTCATGATGTCAACCCGAATAGCGCGGGCAATATGGCGACCCATGGTGGATGGCAGGATGTCAACGGTCTGGGGTTCCTTGCTAATGGCTGAAATGGTGCCAAGCATGCGTTCAATGGCTTCAAGCGCAGGCGAATATTTGGCCGCATACATGGCCAGCACATGCGCCAGCGGGCCAACCTGGGCAGGCTCGTTGAGGAAGGAAGG
>JAAYIE010000154.1 GCA_012744275.1 Desulfobulbaceae bacterium | reverse complement strand
CTTCCGCACCCATGTAGATGGTGCATTCAAAGCCGAAACGGGCGGCCATGGTGGCCGTAGCCATGCCGTGCTGGCCAGCCCCGGTTTCAGCGATCACCCTGGTCTTGCCCATGCGCCGTACCAGCAAGCCCTGCCCCATGACGTTATTGGCCTTGTGCGCGCCGGTGTGGTTGAGATCTTCCCGTTTGATGTAGATTTGCGCGCCGCCAAAATGCCGGCTCAAATTTTCTGCATAGGTAAGTGGCGTGGGGCGGCAGGAATAATTAGCCATAAGATCCACATATTCCTGCCAGAAACCGGCATCGCTGCGGGCCGCCGCATAGGCTTTATTTAACTCGGCAAAGGTTGCCTGCAATACCTCGGGGATGAATGCGCCGCCCCACTGGCCGTAATACCCTGTCCTCATGCACCTGTCTCCTCAAGTTGTAAACGGCAGGCTGCCGCAAAATCTTCGGGATAATGCCCGCACACATAACGGCCCTGGGCCTCGGTAAAACCGCCCATGGCCCAGGGAAGTTTGGGCAGAAAAGCATAGAGCAGCCGCTGGCCATTATGCAGGCCCAGCCGCTTGCTGTACTCAATGGAGGTCACCATGGTTGCGCCCAGTTTGGCCAAAACCTGCTGGGCAATAAGCATGGCCTGATCAATGGAGGCACGCAGGCTGGCATTGGCTTCCACAATATTGCCGACCGGCCCCTGGGCCGTGTTGGCTGTTACCATAAGATTGAGTTCCCACTGCGACACCTGGGCCTTGGGCGCAAAGAGGACGACATTGGCATCGCGCCAGACCATTAAAGATGCCTCCCCTTCCTGACCATCGGTGCGGGTGTTCTGCTCCAGGCAGCGCAGATAATCGCTGAAAAAATCACTGTGATAATGTTTCTGGTAGCGCGTGGCCCAATCCGCCACCAGATCGCCGCAGGTAAAGGCAGGCATGGTAAGGCCTGTGCTGCTGTTCACGCTTTCAGGCACCAGGGCATACTGCTGATGAATCATCTGGTGCGAGGCGTGCAGTCGGTAGCCGGTGGGCGAAAAATCATAGCCAAAATTCCAGCCCCATAAAGTTGCTGGGTGTGTGGCAGGGTGCGGGTATGAGCCGTCACAAGCCAGGGCCTTTTCCAGCACCGCCAGACGTAAGGTCTCCAATTTATCTTCATCAAGGGCGCGTCCTTGCTCTGGCGGCTCCAAGCCAAATTGCGCCCCTAGCACGGTATAGATGCGCTGATAGTACAAATGCCGCAGGCCGCGCATATCGGCCAGGCTCAGTTCGGCAATACTGTAACGCCGCGAGGTATGGGCAAAATTGGCCGCATAATGGCCGCCAGGAATATAGGAATTAGCGCGCAGATATTCAAAGATAGCGCCGCCCTGCCCTGCATCAGGGCCATCGTGATAGGCATCGGCAGTAATCGGGCTGGTACCCTGGGCTCCGGGCCGCAGCACCATCACTTCCTTATAGCTGTCCGGCAAATGCGGGTTATTGGCAATGGTTTCAAAGAGCTCGCCATCGCTGATAAGCGGCCGCGCTCGGCCCTGGTGTTCTTCGTAGAGCAGGCCTTTGGGGCCACTGGGATAGCGATGTTGGCCATGTTTGCCACCCTCTGCATAAATAAAACTGCAACAGGTTTCGGCCAGCCAGATCAGTTCTTCCGCATCGCTTGAAGTGGCAGCCAGAGCATAACGCAGTTGCAGCGGCAAACTGGCAATGCAATTGCGCACTGCCACTTCATCAAGCCCCTGAATACCTTGATCGCTCAGGTGCTTGCGTAGTGACAAGGCCGCTGGCCTTTTAATGGCAATGGATGCCGGATTAAGCGCCCGTGGCCCGGCCCAGCCCGCATCAATATAAGTGCAGCCGCGAAACGGCATGGCATTGGCTATTTCATAAACCGGATGCCCGCCTGAAACCGCAATATCACCTTCAGGAAAATTGGCGTTATTTGCCACCTCGCGACCATCAGGGAGCTGCCCCAAGATCTCGGGATAGTTCCGCGCCCGCAAATTGCGCACCGTATACCCTGTGATGCCTGGTTGATGCACGCCCACCCTGAAACAGCCATCCGGATGCACACAACAAGTCAGCATATCGTAAGAGTCCATGCAGAAAAAAACGAAGAAGCCTGCAGCGCACAAGTACCGCAGTCCAAGCACAGTCAGCCATGTCCTATACACCACATCCGTGCAAAATTCAGCAGTGGCGCAAGCACAAGAATCAACAAAGAAAGGGCAAGAGAGCGCGTGGGGCGCGTGCTATGCGCAGGCGGGCTGCACGCTGTGGCAAAATCTGGTCAGAAAGAATCCAGCGGACTGCGCACCGCCAGCCCTGCCCGGTTCAGCACATGGGTGTAAATCATGGTGGTGCTCACATCGTTATGACCAAGGAGTTCCTGCACCGTGCGGATATCCGCCCCGTTGGCGAGCAGATGGGTGGCAAAAGAATGGCGCAGGGTGTGGGGCGTTACCCGTTTGTTGAGATTAGCCGCCCGCGCTGCCCGGCGAATGGTATGCTGAAAGGTTGCGTCCTGCAGGTGGTGTCTGCGTACCAAGCCGCTGCGCGGATCCAGGGCCAATTGGCGCGAAGGAAAGAACCATTGCCAAACCCACTCCGTACCTGCATGAGGGTTTTTATGTTCCACCGTTGGCGGCAGCCATACGCCAGGTAAACCCGCCGTCTGGTCGTTCTCGTAAAGCAGCTGCAGCCGCTGCCGGTGCTCCAAAAGCGGATTGCGAAGGCTGTCGGGCAGTACGCTCACCCGATCTTTTCCACCCTTGCCATGGCGGATGATAACGCTTCCCTGTTCAAAATCCAGATCCTGCACTCTGAGGCGCAACAGTTCCATCAGCCGCAGGCCCGCGCCATACATCAACTGAGCCATGAGCAGATACTCTCCGGAAAGCTCGCGAAACAAAGCCTGGCATTCCTGCCTGCTCAAGACCACAGGAATCCTTTTTCCTTTACGGGCCGGCTGGTATCCTGAAAAATCGCCCAGCTCCTGCTGCAGGGCCTCCCGGAAAAGGAAAACCAGGGCATTCATGGCCTGCCGCTGGGTACTGGCTGCAACCCTTCTTTCCACTGCCAGATATTCCAAGTAAAGGCGTATATCATTGCCACTGGCTTGTTCAATTGGTTTTTCTCCAAGCCAGCGGTCAAAACGCCTGGCCCAACCACGATATGTTTCCTCGGTGCGCCATTGCAGATGCCGGGTTCGCATGACTGTCACCATGCGCCGTTCCCAAGGAGCATCGCCTCTCCCATCATTTTCCGGCCGAACTGTTTGCATGGGCATAATTGTTGCCGCGCTGGATGGCAGACTGATATGCGTATTGCTCGAGTGCATCTGCTGCGCAGAACTGCGAAAAAACCAGCGCAAGGCTGCGCGAGCCGGTGCCGCGTCTTTGCCCTGCTCTGCCAGGGAGTGAAGATAGTCAAGAACACTTGCCACTGAGGCCTGACGGCGAGAGGCTTTTAAAAACTTTAAAAAAGCAAAAATTTCACCCTCATGGGAAAGTATCTCGGGAGCACTGAGGCATGCATCACCACGCAACACCTCCCGCCAACACGGGAAGGAAACCGGCTTGCCGGATACAGCTTTGTTTTTGTCTTTATCCTTTGTCATAACACAAAAAATATCATGATGTCCCACTTGCTTCAAGTAAGAACACATGCCTGTTTGGCAAAAAGACCATCTAAATAAACAATGATAAATTAGCTAATTAAATAAATTAACCACGTATTTTTCCAATTGACAACGAGGTGAACGCAACGGTATGCTCAATAAAAAATTATTCGGTATATTTACAAGAAAACTTTGGCCGAATCATACTGTTAGGTGCCAGTCCATGTATGACATCTACTCAAACAACAAAGACGACTCGTGGCGCTATACCCTCGGGAAGAGCGGCTCCCGAACGCTTTTGACTATCGGCCTCAATCCCAGTACGGCTACAAAGGAAAAGTCGGACACAACTGTCGCAAAGGTTGAAGGAGCAGCATCTCGCAATGGCTTTGATGGCTTTGTAATGCTCAACCTTTATCCTGTCAGGTCGACAAATTACAACGCATTGCCTGTCGCCATTGACGTTGCCGCATATAACGAAAATCTCGATCAGATCGAGTCACTGATCGCATCAGGCAAAAACTCAGTCATTTGGGCTGCGTGGGGAGACTCCATATTTGCGCGCACCTACTTTGTCGAGTCAGCTAAACAGCTAATTGTCCGGCTGGAAAAGCACAATGTTTCATGGTGTCACTTTGGTTCACTTACGGGCGCGGGTCAGCCTCGTCATCCGTCTCGTCTTTCGTATGACTGGAGCTTTTCTCCGCTAGATTTAGGCGCCCTTGCTAAGACGCTTGGCACCTAACAATTCATTCAAGCCGACGCCGCTTCGCGGCGCGGCTTAATTCAGGCGTTATGCCTACAAGGAGTACTGATGCAGCTAAATTCAGATTTTTTTGGTGACTGGTTGAATATCCTTAAAGATATTCTACAGAACCATTGGGGATACGATATTTCTGGCGTCTCGGAAGAGGAGTTGCCTTATGTGTACTTTAACGCTGAAAAACGCAGGCCTGATCAGAGAATAAGAAGCGTTGAGATTTCTGATGCTTTTACGTGCCCGGTAGGACTTCAGGCTGGCTGGGAACGTTTGAAGGCCATAGTTGAATCTGGTGGAGATGTCACTCCAAATTTGAGCAAGTTAGTCGGCAGGCTTAACAGCCCGTTGAAAAAGTTTGCAAGTATGCCATAATGGCATTTTCCCTAAGGAGGACGCCAT
>JAAYIE010000153.1 GCA_012744275.1 Desulfobulbaceae bacterium | reverse complement strand
GGCTGGGGGGCTTGAGGCGCTGCAGGCGCCTGCTGTTCCTGCGCCGGCAGGTTGCTCATAACCGATCCTGTGCTTTTGTTTGCGGAGAGATAGGCCAAGCTGACCGAGGTGCCCATAAAAATAATGGCCGCCAACGTTGTTATTTTATTCAACAGTGGCAAGGGGCCTTCTGTGCCAAATAAAGATTGATTAGATCCGCCAAAAGTAGCACCAATATCCGCACCTTTACCATGTTGCAGCAGAACGATGCCGATCAGGAAGAGGCTGACAAGTACGTGCAGGACTATGAGTATTGTGGTCATTGAAAGCGAATAATCCGCTTGAATGAATCTATGCTTAGGGCTGCCCCACCAACTAGGGCACCATCAATATCGGCCTGAGTCATCAATATATCTATATTGTCAGGCTTAACCGATCCACCATACAGCACACGGATTGATTCGGCAACCTTTTTGTTGTACATGCCTGCCAGCAAGCTCCTCAGGAAGTGATGTGCTTCCTGAGCCTGCTCGGCGGAGGCTGTTTTGCCTGTGCCAATGGCCCAGACCGGCTCGTAGGCGAGAACTATCTGTTCTGCCTGTTCGGGCACCACATCTTGCAAGGCGCCGCGCAGTTGTTTTTCCAGTACGGTAAAGGTGGCTCCGCTTTCCCGATCCTGCAGAGTTTCGCCGATACAGAGCACCGGTATTAAGCCAAATTCAAGTGTGGCGCGCAGACGGCGGTTAATCATGGCATCGTCTTCAAAAAAGATCTGCCGTCGCTCGGAATGGCCGATAATGGCCATGTGCACGCCTATATCGGTAAGCATGGGCGGTGAAATTTCACCGGTGAATGCGCCTTGAGCCTCCCAGGCCACATTCTGGGAGCCAAGCAAAACACTGCTGCCCTGCAGAGCCAGGGCAACACTGGCCAGCGCAGTAAAGGGCGGTGCAAGCATGACATCGCGATCTGTGCAATCGGCGCAGGCTGCGGTTACGGCATGGGCCAGTTCAACCGCCTGGGGAATGTTCAGGTGCATTTTCCAGTTGCCGGCGAGAAGGGGGCGGCGTCTGTTCATAATTTTCCTCGTTTGTTAGGCTTGGAAAAGGTGGTTTATTGCAGCGCCTTGATGCCGGGCAATTCCTTTCCCTCCATCAGCATAAGAAAGGCACCGCCACCGGTGGACATGTAAGATATGTTATTCGCTTCGCCTGATTGCTCAATGGCTGCATTGGAGTCGCCGCCACCGGTCACGCTGAGGGCGTGTGCAGCCGCTACCTCATGCGCCATGGCCATAGTGCCGCGGGCAAAGGCATCCATCTCAAAAGCGCCCATGGGGCCGTTCCAGACAATGGTTTTTGCTTCGGCCAACACTTCCTTGAAGCAGAGTACCGAGGCAGGACCAATGTCCAGGGCCATCCATCCTGCGGGGATATCCTGAATGGTTACCGCCTTACTGATGGCGTCCGGGGCGAAGCTGTCGGCAGCGATAACATCAACCGGCAGATAGACCTTCACCTTTTTTTCCTTGGCCTTGAGGAGTAACTCGCGGGCGGTGTCGAGCAGTTCATCTTCCACCTTGGAAACTCCCACATCATAGCCCTGACTCTTCAAGAAGGTGTTAGCCATGGCACCGCCAAGGATGAGCCGGTCCACCTTGTCGAGCATGTTTTCCAGGGCCTCGAGCTTGCCTGATACCTTGGCTCCACCCACCAGGGCAACGAGCGGGCGCTGCGGCTCATCAAAGGCGCGATGAAAATAATCAATTTCCTTTTGCAGCAGGAACCCCGGAGCCTTATCCGCCACATGGGCGGTAACACCCACTACCGAGGCGTGCGCCCGGTGCGATACGGCAAAGGCATCGTTTACATAAACTTCGGCCAGGGCAGCCAGCTGTTTGGAAAATTCCGCATCATTTTTTTCCTCTTCAGGATGGAAACGCAGATTTTCCAGCATGAGCAGTTCACCGTCTTGCACTGCCTTGGCCATTTTTTCTGCCTCTGGGCCAATGCAATCCGGTGCAAGCGGGACTGGTTTGTTCAACATTTTGGCTAAATAGGCCGCAATCGGTGCAAGGGAATATTTTTCCACCCGCTGCCCTTTTGGACGGCCCATGTGGGTGCAGAGGATAATTTTGGCACCTTGGCTGATGAGGTACTCTAGGGTTGGCAAGACCATGCGTATACGCAGATCGTCGGTTACTTCGCCCTTGTCATCCATGGGGACGTTGAAGTCAACCCGGACAAGCACCCGTTTTCCCTGAACGCGCAGATCACGCAGATTTTTCATAAATTCCTCCCTTTATTCGATGCAAATCCCGGTGCAAGAGCAGTGCATCTTCCTCGGGATTAGTGTAGTAGCGTTTGCGTCGCCCCTCTTGGAGAAAGCCAAGGCTGGTGTAAAGCTGGATAGCCGCCGCATTGGAAGCGCGGACTTCAAGAAAACAAACCTGACAGCCGAGTTGGGCGCAGTGGTTGCAAGCAAAACCTAACAGTGATAATGCGATTTTCTTACGCCGCTTGAGCGGATGCACCACCAGTCGCAGCAGTTCACATTCGGGAGGGCAGGTTCTGAGCAGGGCAAATGCCACAAGTTGTGCCTCAATTTCTGCGGCAAAACCAAGGCCTGCTGGATACTGTAATTCACTCTCAATCTGCGCAGCACTCCAAGGCGTAGGCATGCCTGCCTCTTCTATGGCCAGCACAGAAGAGGCATCGCCTGGATGCAGCTTGCGCAGGATCACACCATTCGGTCAGCAATGGTTTTGGTCAGTTCGCCCAGCATGTTGCTGTAGCTGCCGAACTCGTTATCGTACCAGCCATAGATAGCTGCCTGGGTAAAGGGTACCTCCAGCATCGAAGAGCCGGATCCCTCGACCTTTATGTTTTTCAGTTGATTGAGGTTGACCCGGATGGTGGCGGTGCGGGTGTGGATTTCAGTGGATTCGATAACTACCGCTGCCTTGGGCATACCCACAATATCGGAGGAAACATTCTGTTCGGTCGAGTAGAGGAGGTATGGACTGGTCTTGGAGTATTCCTCGTAAATATCGTTTAAGAGGTTGCGCTTGATAGGATTGTCCAGTTCATCCTGCAGATTGAGCACCAGTACGATCAAGGAACCGGTCGAAGTAGGGATGCGCACAGATTCCGCGATGAAGCCGATGGACTGCATCTCGGGAATAACCAGTGCCAGAGCCTTGGCCGCACCTGTAGTGGTGAGGATGATGTTGTTAAGGATCGATCTGTTTTTGCGCAGATCGGTCGCGCCGGCTGCTGGCAGGCGATCCAGAACTTCCTGCGAGCCGGTGGCGGCATGCACTGTCACCATGGAGGCGGAAAGCAGCCTGTCTGCTCCAAAATAGTCGATCAAGGGTTTGATCATGTAGGAGAGGCAGGTGGTGGTGCAGGATGCTGCCGAGATGATGCTGTGACGCGAAGGATCAAAATCGTCATCATTGATGCCCATGACCGTGGTGATGGCATCTTCAGGCATATCCAGGCCCTTGGCCTTGATCTTGAACGGCGCGGATACAATAACCTTTTCCGCGCCGGCCTGCAGGTGGCCGCGCACCGAGCCTCTGCCCTCGTCGGCATCTGCGGTCGGGTCCTTGAATACACCGGTGGTGTCCACCACCAGGCGAACTTGGTTGCCCTGCCAGTCGATGTCTTTGGGATTGCGTGCGGTGCGGAGAAAGGTGACTGGGACGCCGTTGATGGTCATCGTGCCGGCAGCTTCGTTGAGATTTTCAATAACCCGTCCGCCTTTATAGCCGTTAATGTAGGTACTCAGGCGGCCATATGAGGAGTCCTTTTCAATCGCAGCGGCGATATCTTCCAACCCGTTGCCAACGTCCCGTCCAAGATTGACGACCAGCTCAGAAAAATATTTCTTGGCGACATGATTCCACAGCGAAAGCTTACCGATTCTTCCTAGACCATTCAATCCGAGTTTCATGCTGGAATTCTCCTTAGCGCCTGGCTATGTTAAGGGATCATGTTGGGCTGGCCATTTGCCGGGTCTGCCGGAATAATACTTCGGTGACATACGCTTGCCGTTTCCCGTGCCATTGTTATTGGGCATTTATTTGACTTCACTGTACCTGATGTTGATGAAAAAAACCACTGTACCGAAGAGGGATGGTACGTACTTTTATAAGGAGCAGGGCTGTGTTATTGCCTGAGAAGCGGCAAGAAGGTGTTTTGCTGCGTCGCTATAAACGTTTTCTGGCAGATATCCGTCTGGCAGATGGTAGCGAGATCACCGTGCATTGTCCCAATTCCGGCTCCATGAAGGGGTGTTCGGAGCCAGGCAGCAGGGTGGTGATATCCTGGTCGGATAACCCGACCAGAAAATATCCCTGGTCGCTGGAGATGGTTCGCTGTCAGGATTTCTGGATTGGAGTGCACACCGGTCGCACAAACCAGCTGGTGCAGGAGGGGCTGGAACAGGGAATTATCAATGCCTTTGGAAAGGTGAATAGCATTCGCCGGGAGGTGAGCTTATCAAGCGGTAGCAGGCTGGACTTTCTTTTGGACACCGCTATTGGCCAGGTGTATCTGGAGGTGAAGCACTGTTCTCTGGCACAGGATGGAATAGGGTATTTCCCGGACGCAGTGACGACCAGGGGTGCCCGGCATATGCGGGAACTGGCTCGGCTGGCTGATGCGGGAACGCAGACCGCTGTTTTGTACTGCGTGCAACGGGCCGATGCTGGGGTATGTTTACCGGCGGGCCATATTGATCCGGCCTATGCTCTTGCTGTACGGGATGCCGTTGCACGCGGGGTACATTTTCTAGCCTGGCAAACCGAGGTGCTGCCGCAGTCCTTGCGTATGACCCGCCAGATCCCTTTTCAGCTTGATATCACGTAACTATATTTGCAGGTAACTTGTTTATGGATGATAATGAAGCCAGAGCCGTGGTGCTCCTGAGCGGTGGCCTTGATTCCACGACCGTATTGGCTATAGCCAAGGCGCAGGGGTTTTCTTGCTTCTGCCTTAGCTTCCAATATGGGCAGCGTCAGAGGGTGGAATTGGAGCGAGCACAGAAAATTGCCAGCCATTTTCAGGTCAAGCAGCATTTGATTTTGCGGGTGGAGCTTGATGCCATCGGTGGTTCTGCACTTACCGCAGCAGTTGCAGTGCCTAAGGATCGGGTGCCACAAGAAGAGGAAGCCGATATTCCTGTAACCTATGTGCCAGGACGTAACATCATCTTCCTCGCCCATGCCCTTTCTTGGGCAGAAGTGCTGGAAGCAAATGATATTTTTTTAGGCATCAATGCTGTTGATTACAGTGGCTACCCAGATTGTCGGCCGGAGTTTCTCGATGCATTTGCCCACATGGCAAGGCTTGGCACCAAAGCAGGCGTCTCGGGCAAGGAGTTGCACTTCCATGCGCCCCTGCAACATTTAAGTAAGAAGGAAATTATTCTGCGGGGTGTGGAGTTGGGAGTGGATTACGGCATGACCCACAGTTGCTACGACCCTGTAGGTGAACTGGCCTGCGGCCACTGTGATGCCTGCCTGCTACGTTTACAGGGATTCCGTGCAGCCGGCCTGGATGATCCAGCAGCGTACGCTAGATGACATGGCCAGGAATTGGGAATACGCTACCCAGGTGGTTAGAGCAGCCCTTTTTCGAAGCGCACTTCGCCACCCACCATGGTGAGTACGGTGCGGCCTGGAAGCTGGCGGCCAAGGAACGGGGTATTTCGACTTTTCGAATAAATATCAGTTTCGGAAAAAATAAAAGGCTGATCAGCTTTTATAATAGTGAGATCGGCCAGAGCCCCGTGCTGAAGCGTTCCGGCAGATAAACCAAGAATTTTTGCAGGATTCAGCGCCAGCAGCTCAACCAGCCGCATGGGAGAAATGATACCATCAGCAACCAGGCTCAGTGAGAGGGGCAGGGCGCTCTCCAGGCCAATGATGCCGTTTGCAGCCAGATCAAATTCGCAGTCCTTTTCTAGGGTTGAATGAGGGGCATGGTCGGTGGCGATCGCATCAAGGGTGCCGTCAATCAGGGCCTGCCGTACTGCCTCCCGGTCCGCTTTGCTGCGAAGAGGTGGGTTCATCTTTGCATTGGTGTCGTAATCAGCCACATCCTCGTCGGTTAGGATAAAATAGTGCGGAGCGGTCTCTGCTGTTACACGTACGCCCCGCGCCTTGGCTGCACGAATCAAATCCAGGGATTGGGCAGTGCTCACATGGGCGATATGCACGGGTTTTTCAGTCCACTCAGCCAGGGCAATGTCTCTGTAGACCATGACAGCTTCTGCTGCAGCGGGAATCCCTCTCAAGCCCAGTCGAGTGGCGACAGGACCTTCGTGCATTACTCCCTTGCCAAGAAAAACATCTTCACAGTGCGAGATAACAGGAAGATTAAAGTCACTGGCATATTCCAATGCTCGGCGCATGAGCTGACTGTTCGCAACCGGCCTGCCGTCATCACTGACAGCTACTACTCCCGCATTTTTAAGTTCTCCCAGATCAGCCAGCAACTCACCCTGGCTGTTCCTGCTGATTGCACCGATAGGATATACGCGCACTGCCGCCTGCCTTGCCTGATCCAGAATGAAATTGGTGATAGCGGCACAATCGTTCACCGGCGTGGTGTTCGGCATGCAGGCAATGCCGGTAAAACCGCCGGCTGCAGCCGCACGTGCTCCGGACAGGATGTCTTCCTTGTATTCTTCACCGGGCTCGCGCAGGTGGGTGTGCATATCGATCAGTCCGGGCGCAATCCAGCAACCACGGGCATTAATCCGCTCGGCATCGGCGGGAGCTGGTTCTTCTGCAGGGGCGATATAGCCCTGGGTAACGACCAGCGAAGCGATTTCGTCCCTGCCACTTGCCGGGTCGATGATGCGACCGTTTTCAATTATCCACGATTTCGACATTTCAGGCGTTCCCCACCAGATACAACAGCGCCATGCGCACGGCCACACCGTTACTGACCTGATTCAGGATGACGGAACGGGATGAGTCAGCAATTTCCGGACTCATCTCAACCCCCCGGTTAACAGGGCCGGGATGCATGATGATGGCGTCTTCCTTGGCCCAGCCCAAGGGGTCAGACGAGAGACCAAAGCGTTGCGCATATTCGCGCAGGGAAGGCAGGAGTGGGTCATGCAACCTTTCCCGCTGGATGCGCAAAGCCATCACTACATCAGCTCCCTCAAGCGCCTCCTGAAAAGTGCGTGCTCGTACGGCACCCAACTCTTCAATGTGCATGGGTATCAGGGTGGATGGGCCGAAGACATACACGTTGGAGCCCATGGTCTTGAAACCCTGGATGTTTGACCGGGCGACTCTGCTGTGGGTGATGTCGCCGATTATAGCTATTTTTAACCCATCGAGTCGATCTTTGCATTCCTGCACGGTCATGAGATCGAGCAGGGATTGTGACGGATGCTGATGGGCCCCGTCCCCAGCGTTGATAACCGCTGCATGCACATGCTGGCTCAGTAATTGTGATGCGCCGGAGGAGGAGTGTCGCAGGACGATAACATCCGGATGCATGGCCGAGATATTGCGGGCCGTATCGATCAGGGTCTCACCTTTGGTTGTACTGCTGGTGGAAGCGTTAATATTAAACGTGTCGGCACTCATCCGTTTTGCTGCCACCTCAAAGGAGAGGCGGGTGCGGGTTGATGGTTCGAAAAAGAGATTCACGATGGTGCGACCACGAAGGACAGGCACTTTCTTGATGGAGCGCGAGGAAATTTCCTTGAAGGATTCTGCTGTGGTCAGGATGTGGGCGATATCTTCCCGTGAAAATTGTTCCATCCCAAGTATATGACGATGGGGGAAGATGTATTGTTTTTTCATGGCGGCGGCGTTTAGTCGACTGCGTTGCCGATGCGACTCCAGCGGATGGATTGCAGGCGGTCTGTGGAAAAGAGTGGCAGGCGTAGGTCCCAGGACCAGTATATCCGCCAGGCTTCGCCACGCACAGCATCCAGTTTGACAAAGCCCCAGAACCGACCATCGAAGGAGTTGTCACGGTTATCTCCCATGACAAAGAGCGAGTCTGCAGGAACCTTCATCGGGCCGAAATTATCTCTGCTGTCTAGTGATGCCGGATGGATGAGCGGATCAGTAAAGACGGCATAGGTATCGGTGAAAGGCTTTTTGTTGACAAAGACTTTTTTGTCGCGAATTTCAACTTCATCACCGCCGACCGCGATCACTCGTTTGATATAGTCGAGTTTCGGATCAACCGGATATTCGAAGACAACAATATCATTAACTTCAGGTTGGGAGACAGGAATAAGGGTTGTGCCGGTGAACGGCAACTTTACTCCGTAAATGAATTTGTTAACCAGAATATGATCGCCGATTTGCAAAGTCGGGAGCATGGAACCGCTTGGAATTTTGAAGGCCTGCACGATAAAGGTGCGAATGAAAACGGCAAGCAGCAGGGCTATGCAGATTGCCTGGATGTTTTCCCAGAGGGCAGAACCCTTTTGGCGGGTCGCTGGAGTACGAGTGTTTGGCATGTCAATCAAGGCGAAGGGAAGACGTAACGAGGACACATATACCTACCCGATACGCCCGTCCAGAGCAAGCACTTAATCTGCAGGGACTAGTTAAAAAAATAATATAATTCGGGGTGTTGTGCGATTAAATAAAACGTACAGGGGAATGTAAACAGATAGTTGCTTGTTGTTTTTTTAAATTAAAAAAATTGATGCCGTTTCCTTGACAAGTTGCCGTTATTATGGGCTATAAAAATAGGTCAACAGGTTGTGATGTCATAGGCAGTCCATTACATGTAAGAAGAAACCATGGCGAAGAAAGAAGAACTGGTTGTTGGAATCGATGTTGGTGCCCATGCGGTTAAAATTTGTCAGCTCCAGAAAACTGGGAGAGGTTTTCGCCTGCTCGCAGCGGGTAGCGCCGCTCTACCTGCAGAGGCAGTCGAGGACGGAGTTTTGAATGAACCAGAGGTTGTTGGCAAGGTAGTTGCCGCCCTGCTTAAGAATCTAAAAATAAAGAGCAAAAAGGTGGGCATCTCCATCTCCGGTTATTCAGTTATTGTTAAAAAGATCAATCTGGAATCCATGGACGATGAAGAACTGAGCCAATATATAACCACTGAGGCAGAACAGTACATTCCCTTTGACGTGAATGAGGTGTATCTGGATTTTCAACGATTACCCTCGAAGAACATCGGATCAGGCCAGGATGATATCATGCTTGTAGCCGCAAGAAAAGACGTGGTCAACGGGTATCTCAATATGCTTGTGGCCTTGAAGCTAAACCCTGTACTGGTTGATGTGGATGGCTTTGCCTTAAGTAATATCTGGGCTGCCAATTTCGGCAATGAGGCGAATTCAGCCTTGGTTGATATCGGGGCTTCCAAAATGAATATCAATATCGTTGCTGGCGGCATGTCCGTACTGGCTAGGGACGTTGTAGTTGGCAGTGAGCAATTAACCAACCAGATTGCTGTGGCGCTGGATGTTGAATTTGATCGAGCAGAAGAGATTAAGGTTGGAGTCGTGAGCGTCCCTGAGCATGAAGAGAAGATACGAGGTATTTTTACCAAAGTTTGTACGCAATGGGTGATGGAGATAAAAAAAGCAACAGATTTGTATCGATCCAATAACCCGCACCAACCGCTGCAGGGCATTGTTTTGAGTGGCGGAGGGGCAAAGGTGTACGGACTAGCAGATTTTATTGCCCAAGAGACGCAGTTGCCTGTATCTTTGTTCGACCCATTTGAGCGCATGCAAATTGATGAAAAAAAATTTGATCGACAGTTTTTGTCAGCTATAGGCCCAGAGATGGCAATTGCAACAGGCCTTGCGATTCGCCCAGTCACACTGTGAGTCATGCATGATACGAATCAATTTATTACCCGTCAGGGATATTAAACGCAGAAATAAAGTCAAAAAAGAGCTTTTCGCAGCCGCTAGGGTTGTTGTTTTTATTTTGATTCTGCTTGCAATGGCTGGTATCTGGAAAACAGCAACAGTCAAAAACTTACGCTCTGAGCTTGCTGACTTGCAGGCAAATAAAAAGCAGCATAATGCATATCTGAAAGAAATCGAAAGCCTGGAAAAGGAAAACGAACTGCTCCTGAACAGGATTGCTGTTATCGAGCAGTTGAAGCAATCATCGGCGGTGACCGTCCGCATTCTGGATGACGTCGCTAGACGTACTCCACCCGACAGGATCTGGCTGACTGGTCTCGCTCAAACCGGAAACCAGGTTCAAATTGGTGGGATATCCCTTGATAACCAGACTGTTGCAAAATACATGGTTGATTTAGAAGGCTCGCCGTTTTTGCAAAACCTGGTGCTGGTAAAGTCTGATATGAAAAGATATGCAGATCGTGACTTGAAGGCTTTCACGATTACCAGCTCTATTGTCGTTCCAGAGGAACAGCATCTAACCCCGGCCGCTGTGCAATAAGGACCACCATGGCTAGGGAAATTAAAAAAAATAAGCTTGATGCTTTTATTGATGATCAATATCAGGGCCTGGATAAAAAGGTAAAATTGCTAATCCTGATAGTGTTTATTGCGGTTCCATTAACCATTTTTTATTATTCCTGAATCCGTGAAGGCTTAGATCAGTATGCTGCGACTCGGTATCAAACCGGTACATTTCGAGATACTCAAGTCAACCTATGCCAGTTTTGTCGAAAGCTACATTGAAAATGGCCTCATATCC
>JAAYIE010000152.1 GCA_012744275.1 Desulfobulbaceae bacterium | reverse complement strand
TATTTTGCACAATCGCCGCTATGCGGTGAACATCAATGATTTGGCTGCCCAGCTTGAATGCTCCATTCCCACCGTTAAACGGTATCTCTCCAAACTACGCAATGAGTTCGGCGCTCCCCTGCGCTACGATTTCAAATACCAAGGTTATGTGCTTGATCGCAGTGATGAGGAATGGGTCCAACTGCCTGGATTATGGTTCAATATTTCCGAACTGCACTCCCTGCTCACTATTCATGAGCTGATCGACAAACTCGATCCTGGCCTGCTTAAGGCTGAGCTTTTGCCCTTGCGAAGCCGCATCGAAAGGCTCCTTACCCAAAAAGGCCTGACTCCAAGCGAGTTGATCCGTCGCTTTCATTTTATCGGCATGGGTATTCGCCTCTGCTGTCCCTTAGCCTTTCGCCTGACCGCAAGCGCGACCATGGAACGCAAGCGCCTCAAGCTGCGCTACCATAGCCGCGGGAAAGACCAGGTAAGCTCCCGCACGCTTTCTCCCCAACGTTTGATCTATTACCGGGGCAACTGGTATTTGGCTGCCTACTGCCACACCCGGCGTAGCCTGCGCACCCTGGCCCTGGAACGAATGAGCGACATCGCGCCCCAGGAAAACCCCTGTCTGGAGGTTGATGAGGAAGAACTGCACAACCATTTCAATGCTTCCTTCGGCATCTTTGCCGGCGCGCCAAAGCAGGAGGCGGTGCTGGTGTTTTCTCGGGAAAGCGCCCGCTGGGTGGCGGAAGAACGCTGGCACCCAAAGCAGCAGGGCCAGTGGCTGGCAGATGGCCGCTTTGAACTGCGGCTGCCCTATGCCGACCAACGTGAACTGGTAATGGAAATTCTTCGCCATGGCCCGGAAGTACAAGTGATTGCCCCGCCAAGATTGCAGCAAGAGGTACGGGAACGGCTGCATCAAGCCTGGGCCCAATATACAAAAAGCGCATAACAGAAAAATTAAGGGCACTGGATCATTTTTTGATACCGGGAGGCTGTACAGTGCCATCGCAAGAGATGCAATACTCCGCACAAACACAACCACATTCCCGGAGACGCAACGATGCTGACAATTGTTGAATATTTTCGTGCAGCAGCCAATCGTTTACAACAACTGGCGATTATTCCGCACGGCGCGAACAAAGCAGGCTCCCAGCAAGCAGGACGGAAGGAAGCACACAACAGCGCAAGCCAGCAAGCAGAGCTGTCTGGGCCTGCCCTTGATCATGCCCCTGAAAATGCGCTGTGTAGGCGGGCTTTCCTCGGAGTTACGGCATGCACGGCCTGCGCTGCCCTTCTGACTGGCGGACACACCGCCACGGTCACTACACCCATACCAGCAGCTAAACAGCAGCTTATCCTGTGCTCGTGTTTTGTTGCCGGATTCCAGTACCACCAGGGACCGGCTCTCTTGCCGAAGCTGGCGGCCGGGTAAAGGCTTGTGCTGAAACGGGAAGCCACTAACTCCTACGACCCACTGGCTATTGCGGTTTACACTACGGGCGGCAGCAAACTTGGCTATCTGCCCCGGTACATGAATGAAATCCCAGCCACACTTATGGATCAGGGCTGCCCTTTGATAGCTCAAATTAGCGTAATTGCTCCCAAGGCCCCATCCTGGGAAAAAGTGGCGCTGGAACTGCGGTTTAACGCATAATATCGGAGAAACTGCACGATTAGTGCAGAGGAAGAGCGCATGAGCTTTCAGCACAACTCTACCACGCAGGAGTACGCACAATGACTTTTACTGATTTTTTTCAAGCCGCTACCGGTAACACGCCCTTCCCGTGGCAATCTCGCCTGTACACGCAATTTGCTGCCGGAAAATATCCGACTGCCGCCGATATCCCCACCGGTCTTGGTAAAACATCCGTAGTTGCCATCTGGCTTATCGCGCTGGCCTTGCATCCGGATACAACTCCACGTCGCCTTGTGTATGTGGTCAACCGCCGCACTGTTGTTGACCAAACGACCGCTGAAGTAGAGAGCATACGAAAAGCCTTGACTGAAAAAACAGAACTCAAGGATCTTGCCCACAAACTCCGCAATCTCTGTGCCCTGCCCTTGCCGTCACCAGATGCGCCCCCACTTGCCATCAGCACCTTACGCGGTCAGTTTGCCGACAACCGTGAATGGTCGGCCGATCCCGCACGTCCGGCGGTGATCATTGGCACGGTAGACATGATCGGTAGTGGCCTTTTGTTCAGCCGTTACACAGTTGGTTTCAAGTTGCGCCCACATCATGCCGCCTTTCTTGCCCAAGATGCATTGCTCGTCCACGACGAAGCCCACCTTGAACCGGCCTTTCAAAAATTGCTGGACAGCATTGTGGCCGAACAATCCCGGTGCCAGGAGATCCGGCCATTACGCGTATTAGAGCTCACGGCAACAATCCGCTCTCATGCTGCAAGTGAGCTGTTCAAAATGACCAAAGAGGACACAGAAAACACATTCGTCAATAAACGGCTCAACGCCGTGAAACAGCTTTCGCTGGTTACCCCGCAAGAAGAAAAAAATGAACGCGATACAATCACTGAGATTGCGCTTGCAAAGAAAGAAAGCGGACGTGCTTTGCTCATTTTTGTGCGTTCAGTAGAGGATGCCACGAAAATCGCGACCAAGCTGGAGAAAGCTGCCGGCAAAGGCGCAGTGCTCACCCTCACCGGTACCATGCGCGGCAAAGAGCGTGACGAACTGGTTACAAAACCCGTCTTCAAACGATTTCTACCGGAAAGTAAGCACGACGAGCCGGCTCACGGTACTGTTTTCCTTGTGGCCACCAGCGCAGGAGAAGTCGGGGTCAATATATCTGCAGACGATCTGGTTTGCGATCTCTCCACCTATGAAAGCATGGTCCAACGTTTTGGTCGGGTGAACCGCTTCGGAGAACGCGATGACAGCACGATCACTGTTGTGTATCCAGTTAAATTCCCGCATACGGAAAAAATTCAAAAAGCGGAAAAGGATGTTGTCGATGCAGTAAAAAATGCCGAAAAAAAATTGCAAAAATTAAGAGAAAAAGAAGCTATGGAGATGGCTCGGGAGCAAACACTCGCTCTATTGCAACAACTCTCCGCCAACGCCAGCCCCGCTGCGCTCGACAAACTCCCAGCCGCCGAACGGGCCGCCGCTTTTTCGCCGCCACCACAGATGCGTGATGCCACGGCAATCCAGTTTGAT
This sequence comes from Desulfobulbaceae bacterium, assembly GCA_012744275.1. Taxonomy (GTDB): domain Bacteria; phylum Desulfobacterota; class Desulfobulbia; order Desulfobulbales; family Desulfobulbaceae; genus Desulfobulbus. Next base: position 3,448 of record JAAYIE010000152.1, on the reverse strand, counting down.
GCCTGGGCGCTCACCTCAATACGTATACCCATTGCTGCTCGTCCATCTGTCGCACCATATCTGCACGGAGAAGCTGCATGGCAACCCCCTGAAACACACCTTGCATGGCGCACAGAGCTGGATGTGCTGCACAGTATGGTTCTTGCCAATACCTATCTGCCAGAAGAGCTGCTTGAAGATTTTCCACTTAAACCGCATGAACTCCTGCGCGACACGACGGAGAGAATCGTTAAAACCTTAGGTACACTTGTCGCAGAGCGGCTGGCAAACCACGAAAACATACCGGACGCTTGGCTTGTGCCGGCATTCGGCCCTGTTAGGCAAGTGCCGCTCGCGAAATTTGCCAATGCAAGCAAAACCAAGAAAAGTTTAACCCCAGCAGAAGATAATGAGCTCAAGGAATTAGAAACTGTCCTTGCCCACGCCACCATCATTCTCCCTGCCTCTTTGGGTGGCATTGACCCTGCCCAGGGATTATTTACCGCTCAGGCCAGGGTGAGTAGCGATAAGACCGATGTTTCTGCCCTAGAAAATGCTCGCTTTCGCCTTTTTAGCGCCTCCCCCGATATACCGGTCAAATACGCTGATGCCTATCGCCTTATCCGGGTCATTGATACCGAAACCGGGAAGGATGAACCTGTGCCTTCTCCTGCACGGTACTGGTTGTGGCTTGAAGCCAGAAAATCTGTCCAGGCTGAAAAACGTTTAGCCGCGCAACCAGAAACCTTGGCGGCACACTCTGATGCAGTTGCTGCCAACCTTGCAGCCATAGCAAAAAAATTATTCCCCGCCGACACTCGGGCGGGAGACCCAAATATGCTGACGTGCGCGCCGACACTAGGTCGAGGGCACGACACAGGTAAAGGGCGCCGCCTGTGGCAGCAAGGAATCGGCAACACCGCCTACGATCCAAAAAATGCAGCAAGCATTCTGGCAAAATCAGGGAGTTCTATGCGCCCGCGCAATCTGGCCACTCACTATCGGCACGAGTTTGGTTCAATCAATACCATTCTGGCGAACACTGCGGGGGCACAGGCAGCACCGATGCTTGCGCCATTTTCCGAGCTTGAGCGCGATATTATCCTCCACCTGATCGCCGCTCACCATGGCCGTGCCCGTCCACATTTTCCTGTTGAAGAAATCCTGGATTATGATGCGACTCCCGAGATAAACGCGGCCCTGTCCGCAGAAATTCCGCTTCGTTTTGCAAGGCTTCAGCAGCGTTTCGGCCGCTGGGGACTTGCCTGGCTTGAATCCATCCTCCGCGCCGCCGACTATGCTGCCAGCGCGGGCTTAGTCGCAGATAGCGCATCCGTAGCCCAAAAAATGCCGCCGCAACAGCAGCAAGCGCATCGCAAAGCAGGCAGACCTGCCGCCGGCAAAAAAACGAGCTCACTGCGGGTCGATGTAACCAACCCGGGCCACTTCTTTTCCTGCTGCGGCCTGTTTGAACTTGCTGCCTGTCTTGCCCCGGATGTGCTCGCCCATTTTGAGCAGGACGAGAATCAAGACTGGTACTTTGTGATAACGACTGCTTTCGACAACGGCAGCGACCAGGAATATACGCTGTATTCAATACTTCAAAAATTTACCTCTGCTGATCTGAGCACCGCTGATGGGTGCGTGAGCGATGCTGAAGATAGCGACACATTCGATGAGGATGATTCCGACAACAGCGACAGCGATTCAACAGAGGAAAAGGCTCCTCCTCTCAAGCTTGGCTCGCCTTTTCATCTTCGCATTGATTGGTGGGAAACAGCTACCAGCCAGACAGCCGCACTGAAAGTATGGGCAGGTTCAATGGATTGTTTGCGGATTGCCCGCGCCATGAAAGATGCTGTTGGGGAAATCCTATCGGAAATCCTACTATCGAAGAGTGCATTAAAGGAGCAGGATATTTTGTTTGAATCTCGCGTAGTATACGAAAATAAAAAGGGCAAAGCCAAAAAAGTAGAGCCGTTTTACTTTGATGCCAAAAGAGGCCCCAATGCTGATTCGCGCGATGTTGGGTTCTCACCCAATAGTCTTAATCTTGAGACGGATGCCGCTCCGGCAGTCGAGATACTTTGTCTCATCGGCCTGCAGCGAGCAACACCTGTTCCGACAGAGCAACCACGCCAATTTTTCTATCACCTCTGGACGCACCCCCTGCCCATTGCGCTGCTAGCAGCCGCTCTCAGTGGACAACTTCCCCATTCTTCATCATCCGCATACCATTTTGAAAGCTGGTTTCGTACCAGTCAAAAAAAGCATAAAGCATTTCTCGCTGCACAACCCATCATCCGCCGTATCTGACCTTCTTCACTACAACCTAAAGAGGCCAAACAAATGACAGACACCATGACTTCCATCAATCAATACCTTGCACCTGAAGGACCTGCAGCCCTGATCATCCGCGAATATCTCATGCCGGTTGAGGGCAAAGATGGTGTTTTTTTCCCGTCAACATTCGCAAACATTGGCTACAACATTGATTATGAAAATCCAGGGGATAAGAGCGGCCGCAATATCGCCCTGATAGACAGTGTTGGTTCTCAAGCCAACCGCCTTGAACCCCTATTCACCGCAGGCGAATACGCCAAACTGGTGCCGCAAATTATCATTAAGGCAGGAGAAAAAACAGTGAACCTGCTTGAAGTGGGCCACCGCGCCGGCGATGCCATTGCCCGTTGCTCCGCATTGGAAGGTGAGCTGCGTGAAGCATTCAAGGCTGTTCTCCATGGCAATGCGGAGCCCCTTGCAAAGATTGCCCCAACCTCTCTGGTCTTCGGTGTTTGGGATTCACGCGACACCCAAGCCAAGCTCCCACGAATTCTTTCCTCAACCATCCGTGCTTACAACGTTCGTAAGCTCACGCGTTCAGCAACCTATTTTGCTCCAGTTGACTATGCTGCCGAAAACATCTTCACTGAAGAAGAAAAACAAAAAGCAGAAGGTGACGCTAAAAATTCTCTTTCCAAACGTGGATTCGTCAATGCGCTGGCGACCGGCACCCATGGCGGAGTCATTGCTGAAGGTGGTATCCGCCGCGATGCAGTACTGGCCCTGTCTGCCTTGAAGCTGCTACGGGCGGACAATGAAGAAAATACCCAAAAGCTCCAACAGTATATTCTTGGCCTTGCCTTGGTTGCCTTTACTCAACTGCCGCTTGGGTACTATCGCCAGGGAACTATTCTTGTTCTCGATCCGGAAAAACAGCGGGAATGTTGTGAAGTGGCCTTCAACGGCACGCGCACCCCGGTGAGTATCAGCCACGAAACAGCCCTTGCTTTCGCAAAAAATGCTGCTGAAGCATTCGGTATCGGCGCAAACAGAGAAGTATTTTTCAATAAAGACGCGGCCAAACAAGACATCAAGGAAGGCAATAAAAAGAAAGGCAAGGAGTAAGCTATGCAGGAATATCTGTGCATCAGCATCCATTTCCTTGGCGACACGTTCCATGGCCGTG
>JAAYIE010000151.1 GCA_012744275.1 Desulfobulbaceae bacterium | reverse complement strand
TAAAGAAAATGGCAAAGCTTGCCTGTGCCAGAGAGCTGAGCACCGGGATACATTTGCTTTCGAAGCGGTGCAGGAAGATCATGAACAGGAGGCTGAGCAATATTTTTTGCACAATATTGATATCAAGTCCGTTCCAGGCAAAGAATGGGGCATGCATGCTGCCCGCACCGGCATACATTACAGCCTGTAGGACGGCCAGAATGACGATAGTTGCAAAGAGCAACCCTTCCTTTTTTTCCAAATAGAGCTGCAACTCATCTTTATTTTGAGAAATGAAAATACCAGCCAGGTACACCGGAATATAGAACAATACAGACTGGGGCACGAGGATGTTGTCGACCGGACGCTGTACCACCATGGCAGTGAGGAGGAAACCGAAAAATATCAATAAACGCTGGTAGGGTCCAGTTTTGATGTACAGGATGAAAAGCGGGGAAAGTATAAAAATAATCATGATGAAGGGGATATACCAATAGGCCCACAGTTCGGCACCAGTAAGCAGATAGAGCAGGGCAGGCCGAAGCAAGCGGTCATAACTGGAATTACTGGGGCCAAAAAAGAACTCTGGATATGGCCCTTGAATGATTAACGCATAGCTGATGCTAAAAAGAGAAAAGAACAGGTATGGCGCCAGCACATTGCGTATTTTTTTGATCATGAACGGCTGGAATCGGAAGCGTGGATAAAAGACGTGGTGGAAAAGAAAGCCTGATATAAAGACAAAAAGCGCTGTGCCTCCGGTGAGCATGTTGGCTAGGCTTCGTTCTATTATGCTTGGAAACTGCCAGTTACTGAGCGAGTAGCAGTGTCCTGCTACGATGAGCACAATGGCAATGCCGCGGAAATATTCAACTGAACGGAGATGCATACGTAAATGTGATGGCTGTTCAAATGTGCAATCTGGAAACAAGTTAACCGGTGGTTATCAGCTGGTGGTATACAAAGATGGTCATCTGCAAAGTGCTTATTAAGGAGGCAGAGGAAATGCGCAGCATTTTTCGCAGCCGGTATACTGGACGCTGCCGTCTGAAATGCACGGTACGGTGAAGGTAGAATCAGATACTTGAGATTGCAGGCCATAGCATCCGCACAATTATACCGCACCACTATTATTTTGCTGAAAAATGCTCAATAAGTGCATCGGCCAGGGCGTGCACCATCTCCATAACAGTGTGTATTTCTGCAGGTTGAATGGCTTTCACATGGATGCCGCCACTCACCACTACTGTTTTTTGCAGAGCAACAGCCAGGCGTTGAGACAGGTACTGCGCTGCTTCTCCATCCTTGTGACCGGTGATATTGAGCACTGAAGTGGTGGCCGAACCCCGGGTGGTGTCGGCCAGGCTGGGTCGGGCAATACTCAGGGTCACACAGCCAATATGCGGCTTGTTGCCGCCACTGAGAAGCACAGACAAATCTTCCCCAGCCCTGAGCACAGTGGTCTGCACCGTAATCCGGCCGCAGGTCAGGCTGAAGCTGGGATGGCGGCTATAGCGCAACTGCGGCTTAAGTTGCGAACCCGGCTGTGGGTTAAGCTGTGGTTTCGGGCCATCTGGCTGCAGGCTGTCTTTTTCGGTGTGGTTGTTGTGCGGGCCGACATTTTTTACCTTGTCCACCATAAGCGTTGTCTCCCTTTACTGCTCCTGCGCCCCACGTGCGTCTACCCGGTCTCTTATTCGCGCTCGTACTTATTCCTCGATGTTATCGTCCGCCAGATTCGTCTCTTTGATGGTGGTCCGATTATTTTTTATTTATTCCTTGGCAACAGGGTGGAAATGGCCGAATTGACGGCATGGGTGCAAGAGATTGGGCTGCCATCTGGCAGCCAGTCAGGTCAAAATTTCGCTGGAATTCATCGTAGTCTTTTGTGGGTCATCCATTGAAATATGATCCATACCATCAGGTGTAAGGGAATTGTACATAAAAAACAGTACGGATGGCGATCCGCATGATCTGTTTTGTGCATAAAAAGAGCATGAAGGGAGAATGAGGCACTGCAATGGTATTGAACAAGCCATTTGGGTAGGAAAAAAATCGATAAGGCGATATGTTGTGCACCGTATCGGGCACACGCATTGGATACATTGGCTTTTGAACCACGGCGGGCCAGTTGTGATTGGCAGCCAGGCTGTCTGCCAGGTTCAGCCTGTTAATATTTGCTTGTGGTACAGGCGCCCGGTGCAGGTCGAAAGATTGACTCTATAAGGACGTGGCAGGGTGCTGATTATGGAAGAGAATTGTGATGTTATCTATACGGGTAAGGTGCTCGAAGGGTTTGCGCAGGATGCTGTTGTTCGTGATTTTTCTGCCCTGTTGAAAATTTCCCGTGAACAAGCTGAGGAAATTATTTTTTCAAATACCGAAGCAGCTTTAAAGGAGAACATTGCTGCTGATGTTGCCGAAAAATACAGGCAACAATTAACTCGCATGGGGTTGGAGGTTCTGGTTCGATCAAAAACACCCAAATCTGATGTGAATAACCTCCCTGCTCAGGACAGGATTCTAGAAGAGCGCTTAGAGGAAATTACCTCAGAAGCGAAAGATACAACAAATCTGCAGCAGGAGAGGCAGGATTTGCGTAACCCTTATCTGTAGTAGTTAGGACTTGACCTGACAGTTACCAGTTTTTTCTGGTGTCTGTCAGGTCAGATTTGGTTCAGGTTTTTATCCTG
>JAAYIE010000150.1 GCA_012744275.1 Desulfobulbaceae bacterium | reverse complement strand
CCTGGTGATAATATTCATATCACTGCGGAGCTGATCACCCCGATCGCCATGGAAGCAGGTCTTCGTTTTGCGATTCGTGAGGGTGGGCGTACAGTTGGCGCCGGCGTGGTTAGTGAAATTGTGGAGTGAGGCTGGCAATGATTCCTGCGGATAAAATCAGAATTAGGCTGAAGGGATACGATCATAAACTGCTTGACGTATCTACCAAGGAAATCGTTGATACGGCGCGGAGAACCGGGGCAACTGTGGTTGGCCCGATCCCACTGCCTACCAGTGTTAACAAGTATACGGTGCTGCGCTCACCCCATGTGGATAAAAAATCACGTGAACAGTTTGAGATGCGCACTCACCGACGCCTGCTTGATATTTTAGACCCGACCCAGCAGACCATAGACTCGCTGATGAAGCTTGAGCTGTCAGCTGGTGTGGATGTGGAAATTAAACTGCCCTAATTGGTCATTTCAGTGGGCTGGCGGTACAACGAACGATAGACTCAGGTAGATAGCAATGCCGAAAACTAAAGGTATTCTGGGAAGAAAACTGGGAATGACCCGCATTTACGACGAAAACGGACATTCCGTTCCCGTGACCGTTATTGAGGCGGGACCCTGCATGGTGCTGCAGAAAAAAACTGCAGAAAAAGAAGGATATGACGCGATACAGCTTGGTTTTTTGAAACGCAAGTCTTCCCGTGTCAGCAAGGCTGAGGCTGGTCATTGCAAACGCGCTGGCTGTGATACTGGTTTTTACCATATTCGTGAGTTCCGCATCCAACCGGACGAAGCCATAGAGGTTGGCCAGGAAATAACCCTTTCCTCGCTGTTTACTGTTGGCGACAAAGTCGCTATCAGCGGGGTGAGCAAGGGGCGAGGCTTCCAGGGTGTAGTTAAGCGGCATGGATTTGCCGGTGGCCGCAAGTCCCACGGTTCGAACTTTCACCGCGCTCCAGGTTCCATTGGCTGCAGTGCCTGGCCTGCACGAGTCGTTAAGGGGAAGAAAATGCCCGGCCGTATGGGAAACGAGCGTGTAACCCAGAAAAACCTGAAGATCATTGATATTCGTGATGATCATGTCCTGCTGGTGCGTGGACCTGTTCCCGGAGCCAAGGATGGTCTGTTGAATATCCATATCATGCCCGCGTAACCGGGTGTGGCTGAGGAGAACGAAATGGCTGTTTGCGATGTGCTGAATATACGTGCCGAAAAGGTTGGGGAGGTTGACCTCGACGATGCACTTTTCAATGTTGAGGTTAATGCCGGCATCTTGCACGAGGTGGTTTGCCAGAGGCGTGCTGCCCAGCGCAGTGGAAATGCCAGCACCAAGACCAGAGGAGAAGTTCGCGGGGGCGGAGCCAAGCCTTGGCGTCAAAAAGGTACCGGGCGTGCAAGGGCAGGGAGCCGTACCTCTCCGCTTTGGCGGGGTGGTGGTACCGTTTTTGGACCAAAGCCGCGGGATTACAGCTACACCATGCCAAAAAAGGTAAGGAAACTTGCTCTGAAAATGGCGCTGAGCGCACGGAATCAGGAAGGGAATTTGCTGCTGCTTGATAATTTTGAACTTCCGTCGGTAAAGACAAAAGATTTTGTAGCAGTTTTGGACGCCCTTTCTGTGCAGGATTGTCTCATTGTCGTTGACGAGATGGAAAAAAATCTTGATCTATCATCCAGAAATGTCGTCGGTGTCAAGGTTTTACCGGTAGCAGGTCTTAATGTCTATGATATCTTGAAATATACTAAGCTGATGCTGGTGCAGGCCAGTCTTGACGGTATTAAACAGAGGCTGACGAAATGAATACTATCTACGATATCATCAAAAGGCCACGACTGACAGAAAAGGGCAATATCCTGCAAGAGACCCAGAACACAGTGGTCTTCTCTGTTGCAAGTACTGCAAACAAAATTCAGATCAAAGAAGCGGTGGAAAAGCTTTTTCAAGTGAAGGTCGCCAAGGTTGCCACGGCAAACGTCGTAGGCAAAAAAAAGAGAGTCGGCATCCGTTCCGTTGGCAAGACAAGAGATTGGAAAAAGGCCTACGTTACGCTGGCAGAGGGCAAAATTGATTTTCTTGAGAATCTATAACCTCTCTTTTTTCAAGGTATTCAGTGAATTAATGCAGGAAGAACAATGGCTATAAAAATCCATAAACCCACCTCATCCGGTAAGCGGCACTACGTTTCCCTGGAACAGGATCAGTTGTCTCGCAAGGACCCTGAAAAAAGCCTGCTTGCTCCTTTGCAGAAAACCGGCGGTCGGAACAATTACGGCCGCATCACTGCACGGCATAGCGGAGGTGGTCACAAACGAAAATATCGGATTGTGGACTGGAAGCGCGACAAAAACGGCATTCCCGCCAAAGTTGACGCTATTGAATATGACCCTAATCGTTCTGCCAACTTGGCGCTTCTCATCTACGCAGATGGTGAAAAGGCCTATATTCTCGCACCCAGCGGCATTGCAGTCGGCGATACAGTCGTATCTGGTCCGGATGCAGATATTAAGGTTGGGAATTGTCTGCCGATGATCAATATCCCTCTGGGAACAGTCATCCACAATATTGAGATGAAAATAGGCAAGGGCGCACAGATGGTGCGTTCAGCTGGCGCAGCCGCCCAGCTCATGGCCAAGGATGGAAACCACGTGCTGGTGAAACTGCCTTCCGGTGAGGTGCGACGTTTCAGCAAAGATTGTCGGGCTTGCATTGGACAGGTCGGTAATACCGAGCATGGCAGCCAAAAGATGGGCAAGGCAGGCCGTGCCCGTTGGCGCGGCATACGCCCTTCAGTTCGCGGTGTTGCCATGAATCCGGTTGATCACCCCATGGGTGGCGGAGAAGGTAAGAGTTCCGGCGGCCGTCATCCTTGCTCGCCCTGGGGCACGCCAAGTAAGGGTTATAAGACCAAGAGGCGCAAGGCCTCTGACCGGGATATCGTAAAGAAACGGAAATAGGAGCGGGAGAGATAAATCATGGGACGTTCCATTAAAAAGGGACCATTTGTGGATGACCATCTGATGCGTAAGGTTGAAGCCGCGCAGGAAAGTGGTTCGCGAAAGGTGATCAAAACATGGTCGCGCCGTTCTGATATTATACCGGAAATGGTTGGCCTTACCTTTGCGGTGCATAATGGCAACAAGTTCATCCCGGTGTATGTCACGGAGAATATGGTTGGTCACAAGCTGGGAGAGTTTGCTCCCACCCGCACCTACTATGGTCATGCATCCGATAAAAAGGGGCGATGAGCCGCGCACAGTGGTGATCGAAAGAGGTAAAAAACATGGAAGTAAAAGCCGTAGCGAAATATATACGAATTTCACCACAGAAAGCACGTCTGGTGGCTGATGTCATTCGTGGGATGGATGCCGGAGAAGCATTGAAAACCCTGCGTTACATGCCCAAAAAAGGCGCTGTCATTATACGCAAGGTATTGGAATCTGCTGTTGCCAATGCAGATTCAATGAGCACCATTGATGTGGATACACTCTATGTCAAGGAAATCCTGGTGGATGGAGGCCCGATGCTGAAACGTTTCAGGCCGCGTGCCCAGGGAAGGGCAACCCGTATTTTGAAACGGTCCAGCCACATCACCGTGGTTGTTGATGAAAAATAATCGAAGGAACACAGAGTTTCATACAACTATCTGAAGGACACGGAGGACATCTTGGGGCAGAAAGTTAATCCCATAGGCTTGCGGCTGAACATTACCCGATCTTGGGAATCGATTTGGTACATGGACAAGGGCTATGCTGCCAACCTGCATGAAGATCAGCAGGTGCGGGCTTATCTCAAGAAGCGCCTATACCATGCCGGTATTTCGCAGATCGTGGTCGAGCGCACCGGGGACAAGGTGAAGGTAAAATTGTTTGCAGCCCGTCCTGGTATTATTATTGGTAAAAAGGGTGCCGAGATAGAGGGATTAAAAAAGGATCTTGACCGCAAGTTCAACCGGCCTTTTCTGATCGACATCCAGGAAGTGCGTCGACCGGAAGCCGATGCGCAGCTAGTGGCTGAGAGCATTGCTCAGCAGTTGGAGCGCCGTATTGCCTTTCGCCGGGCTATGAAGAAGTCTATCAATTCGGCACTGCGTTTTGGGGCCCAAGGCATCAAGGTTTCCTGCTCTGGCCGCCTGGGTGGTGCTGAGATGTCTCGCACTGAGTGGTTCAAGGAAGGCCGGGTTCCGTTGCACACCTTGCGAGCCGATATCGATTACGGCCTTGCCGAGGCTAAAACTACCTATGGCATTATTGGGGTCAAGGTGTGGGTCTTTAAAGGCGAGGTGTTGGCCGATGCTCATGATGCCGTGCAACCCGAGCCACAGCCATCAACTGCCTCCTGAACTCAGTAGGCAGGGAAGTTTATATAAAAGAGGGATACAGACATGTTAAGCCCGCGTAAGGTTAAGCATAGAAAACAGTTCAAGGGGCGTAATCGTGGCGTTGCACAGCGAGGCTCCGAGATCAGCTTTGGGGATTATGCACTGAAAGCGATCGGTTCCGGCAAGATGACCTCGCAGCAAATTGAGGCTGCTCGTATTGCCATCAACAGGAAGGTTCGCCGCGGCGGGACCCTCTGGATTCGTGTTTTTCCAGATAAACCTGTAACCAAGAAACCGGCCGAAACTCGTATGGGTAAGGGTAAGGGCTCCCCTGATCATTGGGTGGCTGTGATCAAGCCGGGCAAGGTGTTGTACGAATTGAAGGGTATTCCTGAAGATTTGGCCGTAGAGGCTCTGCGCCTCGCCAGCTACAAGCTGCCGTTTCCGACCACCATTATTACCAAGAGAGAGAGTATATGAGCCAGAACTACAAAGATCTCTCCATTGAGGAATTGCGAGCCAAGGACCTTGAGTTGCGTGAATCCCTGTTCAAGTTGCGTTTTCAGCATGGAATCCGCCGCTTGGATAACCCCTCGCAACTGTCCCGCCTGAAGAAGGACATTGCCCGCGTACAGACTTACTTAACCAGTAAAAAAAAGCAGTAAGACACTGCCGGACAACGTATTAAAGAAGGGTTGATATGAGCACGCAGCAAGTAAAAAAGTCTCGTCGAGGTCTGGTGGTGAGCAACAGTATGGATAAAACTGTTGTCGTAATGGTTGAGCGCAAAGTGCCGCATAAGCTTTATGGCAAGTATGTGCGCCAGAAAGTAAAATATATGGCACATGATGCCAGTAATCAGTGCCAGGTTGGCGACCGTGTCCTCATAGAAGAGTGCCGTCCGCTTTCGCGCAGGAAACGCTGGCTGGTGCGAACAGTGCTTGAGCGGGTTGCGTAGGGCTGGAGCATTGGGACTGAGTATAAGAAGAGAACGAGGTTAGTGGAACCATGATCCAGACTGAAACAGTTTTGAAAGTCGCCGACAACTCCGGCGCACGCGAAGTGCTGTGTGTGCGTGTCTTGGGCGGTACCAGGAAACGTTACGCGGGGATAGGCGACATTATTGTCGTCACAGTCAAGGAAGCGATACCCCACGCGAAGGTTAAGAAGGGGGATGTGCTCAATGCGGTGGTGGTACGTACAGTGAGTCCGCTTGCTCGACCTGAGGATACCTTGGTCAAGTTTGATGAGAATGCGGCGGTACTGCTCACCGGAGGTGGTGACCCCATAGGGACGCGCATATTCGGGCCAGTAGCCCGCGAGCTCCGCAGTCTTGGTTTTATGAAGATTATTTCGCTTGCGCCCGAAGTTCTGTAAGCGCAGCAGACACGTTGAAGCAGAGGTTAGAACATGGGCCAGGGACGGTTGCAGTTGAGAGTCAATGACAAAGTTGAGGTCATTGCTGGCAAGGACAAAGGGCGGGTCGGCAAGGTGCTGAAGATCGAGAAAGCTGAGCGGCGTGTAGTGGTTGAGCGCATTAACATGATCAAGAAACATCAGAAATCGCGCGACCCTAATCAGCCGGGCCAGATCGTGGAGCGGGAGTCCAGCATAGATATATCCAACGTTATGCTGGTATGTCCTGAGTGCGCCGAAACCGTGCGTACAGGCTCAAAAGTACTGGATGACGGCAGCAAGGTTAGGGCCTGTAAAAAATGCCAGGCAACAATTGAAACCCCCAAGAAATAACGGGTTGAGGTTGATTTTACATGGGAAGCTTAAAAGAGTTGTACGATAACGAGCTGAAGCTCGAACTGCAGAAGAAGCTTGGCATTGATAATGTCATGGATATCCCGAGACTTGAGAAGATTGTGCTCAACATGGGGGTCGGTGAGGCGGTTCAAAACCCTAAGGTGGTTGACCAGGCTGCCGAAGAACTGACTAGGTTGACAGGGCAAAGGGCGGTGGTGACACGAGCTAAGAAGTCGATCGCCACCTTCAAGCTTCGCGAGGGAATGCCTATTGGCACACGCGTCACCTTACGCCATGAACGCATGTACGATTTTCTCTCGAAACTGATTAATGTCGCCTTGCCCCGCGTGCGCGACTTTCGCGGAATTTCTGCCAAAGGCTTTGACGGCCGAGGTAATTTTTCCATGGGAATAACTGAACATATCATATTCCCTGAGATTGATTATGACAAAATTGAGAAGATTCGCGGGTTGAATGTGACCATTGTTACCAGTGCAAAAACAGATGAGCATGCCCGAGCCCTGCTGGATGCCTTTGGCATGCCTTTCCGCAAAAAGTAAGCACTGTGTGCAATATCTTATTACCGCGCTAAGGAGAAATAGGCTGTGGCAAAAAAATCACTGATGTGCAAGGCGACCCGCAAACCAAAATTTGCAGTGCGGGCTTACAACCGATGTCCACTCTGTGGACGTGCACGCGCGTATTACCGTAAGTTCGGTATGTGCCGCCTGTGCTTTCGTAAGCTAGCTTCCCGGGGTGAGATCACCGGGGTAACCAAATCGAGTTGGTAAGGCGTTGTGGTTGGCGCCCATGCACTGAGTTAATTGTGACGTTATCAGAGGATACACTCCATGTCGATGAATGATCCCTTGGCGGATATGCTTACCAGAATCAGAAATGCAAGCAGAGCCCGCTTTCAATCTGTCGAGATGCCCCTTTCCGCTCTGAAGGCCGACGTAGCCCGAGTTTTGAAAGAAGAGGGCTATATTACGGATTACCAAATTGTACAAGAAGGTCCCCAGGGGCTGCTCAAGGTGCACTTGAAATATGGTCCACATAACGAGCAGGTCATTACCGGTATTCGCAGGGTAAGCAAGCCTGGACGTAGGCAATACACTGGTAGCGACAAGATACCAACCGTAATGAGTGGTCTTGGTATAGCTGTGCTGACCACTTCTCGTGGTGTGATGACCGACAGGGCTGCACGAAGGGAAAAGGTCGGTGGCGAGTTGCTCTGTGAAGTGTGGTAATATCAGTAAGATCAGCGAGTAAGGTGGCGAAATGTCCAGAATTGGTAAACAGCCTATTGCCGTACCCAGTGGGGTGAAGGTTGAAGTGAATGGCACGCATATAAAGGTAAGCGGCAAAAAAGGTACGCTTGAACGCGGACTGCGCCCAGAAATGCGTGTAAAGGTTGAAGATAATCAAATAGTTTGCGAGCCCCTTGGGACCAGCAAGCAGACGATGGCCTTCTGGGGACTGACCCGTACGCTCATCTACAATATGGTCGTTGGTGTTAGCGAAGGTTTTACCAGGGTGCTCAATGTTGAAGGTGTTGGTTACCGGGCTAGTGTCAGCGGTTCCACCTTGACCCTAAATGTAGGGTATTCCAACCCGGTATCCTTTCCTTTGCCTGAGGGGATTACTGGAGAGGTGAGCAAGGATAATGCCATCACCCTGCAGGGTATTGATAAGGAATTAGTCGGTTTGACCGCTGCCCGTATTCGGGCGGTGCGTAAGCCCGAACCGTATAAGGGCAAGGGTATCAGGTATGCGGGTGAATATGTCGCCAGGAAAGTTGGTAAGGCCGGCGGTAAGAAATAATTCTTTTTGATTGGTGGGTAACATGGCCAAGACAAATTTCAAGGTGATCGCACGGAAAAAACGGGCACAACGCATCAGGACAAAGGTGTACGGGACGGCTGAGCGACCGCGCATGAGTGTTTATCGCAGTAATCGTCATATCTATGTTCAGATGATTGATGATATACGCGGTGTAACCTTGCTTTCCTGTTCCACCGGCAGTAAAGATTTTGATGCTGCTCAATTTAAAGGCAAGAGTGAACAGGCCAAGGAAATTGGGCGAATGGTCGCCGAGAAAGCTAAGGCTGCTGGTATTGAGCAGGTTGTGTTTGACCGTGGTGGTAATCTTTATCATGGGCGCATTCGTTCCTTGTCGGAAGGTGCCCGTGAAGCAGGTTTAGTGTTTTAGTTTTGAATTGAACGTAGCAATCAAGTTTCGTCGAACGGGGGTGCCTCTTGGCCGAGTCTAAGCGAGCAAAGGATACTGTGCAGGAAGATCTAATTGAAAAGATCGTCTACATTAACCGAGTGGCCAAAGTGGTCAAGGGTGGACGTCGTTTTAGCTTCAGTGCTATTGTGGTGGTTGGGGACGGCAAGGGCCGAGTTGGCTACGGTCTGGGAAAGGCCAATCAGGTACCTGAGGCCATTCGTAAAGGAGTCGATCAGGCCAGAAAAGATATGCGTACGGTCGCTTTGACTGATGTATCCATACCCCATAACACAATAGGTAAATTTAAATCGGGCAGTGTTGTGCTGCGCCCGGCCTCAGATGGTACCGGAGTGATTGCCGGTGGTGCAGTGCGTGCCGTGCTTGAAGCCGCTGGCGTGCAGAATATCCTGACTAAATGTCTGGGTTCAAATAACCCTCACAACTTGGTAAAGGCCACCTTGGCCGGATTACGGCAGTTGCGCAGCGCTCAGCAGGTTGCCAGGCTGAGGAATATCAGTGTTGAAGATATGCTTTCCTGATGGGAAGCAGTTTTCGCTACAATGAAGTGGATACCATGAGTGATACCATAACCTATACACAAGTGAAGAGTTGTATTGGCAGCACCAGAAAGGTGCGTGCCACCTTGAAAGGGCTGGGCCTCTTGCGCATGCACATGACGGTAACCCGGAAAGATACACCTGAATTGCGCGGGATGCTGAACAAGGTCCAGCACCTGGTGCGCACAGAGGAGAGCAAGTCATGCTGAAGCTCAACACCCTGGCTCCATCGCCAGGTGCACGCAAACAAAGCAAACGTGTGGGGCGCGGCCCTGGTAGCGGTTTAGGAAAGACTGCTACTCGCGGACACAAAGGCGCGCGTTCCCGCGCAGGCTATAGTATGAAGGCGGGCTTTGAGGGTGGCCAGATGCCATTGTATCGCCGCCTGCCCAAGCGCGGTTTCACAAATATATTCAAAGTCCAGTCTGTACTCATTACCTTGAGTATGCTTGACCAATTTGAAAGTGGCGCAACCGTAGATCAACAGGCCCTTTTGGATGCCGGGTTGATCAAATCGCTAGGCGTACCGGTCAAAGTGTTGGCCAATGGTGAGTTGCATAAGGCCTTGAATGTGAAACTGGCAAAGTTCAGCCAAGGTGCCAAAGACCAGATAGTTGCCGCCGGTGGGACAGTCGAGGAAGTGTAAATGAGTGGAATTGCTCGTATAGCCGCCATTCCAGAACTGCGTAGAAGGATCATTTTCACCCTTCTCATGCTCTGTGTTTACCGGATGGGGGTGCAGATCCCTACTCCGGGAATCAATGGCGAGGCATTATCAGCCTTTTTTGAGCAGTATTCCAGCACCCTTTTTGGCATGTTTAACATGTTCTCGGGAGGTGGTTTGGAGAATTTCTCCATTTTCGCCCTCGGAATCATGCCGTATATTTCGGCCTCCATTATCATCCAGTTGCTCACCGTGGTGGTGCCGCAACTGGAGGCGCTTTCCAAGGAAGGTGAGGCTGGGCGACGAAAAATTACACAATACACCCGTTATGGCACAGTGGTGCTGTCCGTCATTCAGTCTTTTTTTATTGCTGCCGGCTTAGAAGGTCATACCGGCCCCAATGGAATGCCCATTGTTCTGGATCCTGGTATCCAGTTTAGACTGATGACGGTTTTGACCCTGACTTCAGGTACCGCGTTCATCATGTGGCTTGGCGAGCAGATGACCGAACGCGGCATTGGTAACGGCATTTCTCTCATCATCTTCTCGGGAATCGTTGCGCGACTGCCTGCCGCCTTTGGTAATTCGATAGAGTTAATTAAAGCCGGCGAGCTTTCCCTGCTGTTTGCGCCAGTCGTCTTGGCTATGATGATTGCTGTGATCGCCTTTATCATTTTTATGGAAACCTCGCAGCGGCGCATCCCTATCCAGTATGCCAAACGGGTGGTTGGCAGGCATGTATATGGGGGCCAATCTTCCCATTTACCACTGAAGATTAATGTTTCCGGTGTAATTCCCCCCATATTTGCCTCTTCTATTATGATGTTTCCCGCCACTATCGGCACCTTTGTGCAAGTGGATTGGGTTCAGCGTGCATCAGCAGCAATGTCGCCCGGGACACCATATTACTATGCGCTGTTTGTAGGTTTGATCATTTTTTTCTGTTTTTTTTACGCTGCAGTAACGTTCAAACCAGATGATGTGGCAGAAAATCTTAAGAAAAACGGTGGGTTCATACCGGGCATACGACCTGGCAAAAAAACAGCTGATTTTCTTGACAAGACCCTGATGCGGTTGACTGTGATAGGAGCCATTTATTTAAGCGCTGTTTGCGTCATGCCGACGTTGTTGATTACCAGTCTCAACGTTCCCTTTTATTTCGGGGGAACAGCCTTGCTTATTGTGGTAGGTGTCTCAATTGACACCATTGCCCAGATCGAATCTCATATGATCATGCGTAATTACGATGGTTTTATGAAGGCCGGGCGCATCCAAGGCCGGCGTTGAGGCAAGGTTTGATCTGATGGGTAAGGTGAGTTCCATACGCTTGAAAACAAGCGATGAAATAGCGTTGATGCGTAAGGCCAACCTGATCGTGGCCGAGGTTTTGTCGGTCCTGAAAAACAAAATTGCTCCAGGTATGAGCACCTTTGAGTTGGACCGGATTGCTGAAGAACATTGCCTCGACTGCGGGGGCCTTCCTGCTTTCAAGGGCTATTGTGGTTTTCCGGCCAGTCTGTGCGTTTCTGTCAATGAAGAGGTGGTGCACGGTATTCCCTCTCGTAAGCGCATCTTACGTGAGGGCGACATTGTCTCGCTTGATTTTGGTGTCTTGTACCAGGGATTTTATGGTGATGCCGCCATAACCTTGCCGGTGGGAAGGATTAGTGAAAAGAAAACACGCCTGCTGCAGGTGACCGAAGATGCTCTGTACAAAGGAATTGCTCAGGCCGTGCCTGGCAACCGGGTGTCGGATATTTCACAAGCGGTCCAGTCATATGTCGAAAACGCTGGTTTCACGATAGTACGCCAGTTTGTCGGCCATGGCGTAGGCGCCCAGTTACATGAAGCACCAGAAGTGCCGAATTACCGTTCAACGGATAAGTCATCACCGCGTCTGCTGGAAGGCATGGTACTGGCCATTGAGCCAATGGTCAATGTTGGCACCCACCGGGTGAAAATCCTTGATGACCACTGGACAGTGGTTACGGAAGATAGCCAACCTTCTGCACACTTTGAACATTCAGTGGCTATAACCGCAACCGGACCATATATACTCAGCCATAGGGAAATTCGTGGTGATGATCCGGTTGTGTGTTAAAATGTATTGAAAAATAAACATTATTCGAATATATAACAAAGTTTGCTTTGCAGATTTGAGGAATAGATCGTATGGCAAAAGAAGATGCCATTGAAGTAGAAGGAACAATAGTTGAGCCTTTGCCCAATGCCATGTTCCAGGTTGAGCTGGACAATGGCCACAAGGTTTTGGCACATATCTCCGGGAAGATGCGCATGCACTATATCAAGATTCTACCCGGTGATCGTGTGACGGTAGAACTGTCCCCCTATGATCTCAGCAGGGGTCGAGTCACCTTTCGGAGTAAGTCGGGCAGGGGAAAGAGATAATTCTCTAGCGGAGAGTGAACATGAAAGTACGTTCATCCATAAAGAAAATTTGCAGTGAATGCAGGATTCTCAAGCGAAAAGGGATCGTCATGGTCAGCTGTGTTCATAAAAAACACAAGCAGCGTCAAGGGTAAGACTTTTTGGCGTGAATTTCATTCAGAAACTGGAGTGATACTTTGGCACGTTTAGTAGGTGTGGATCTGCCACGCAACAAACACATGGATCGAGCCCTGACATATATTTACGGTATCGGTCTCACCTCGGCCCGCCAGATTCTTGATAAGGCTGATCTGCCCTATCAGATGAACAGTGATGATTTGAGCAGCGACGACGTCAATCGTCTGCGTATAATTATCGAAAGCGAATACATTGTCGAAGGTGATAGGCGGCGCGATGTATCCATGGATATTAAGCGCCTGATGGATCTTGGCTGCTATCGTGGACGCCGCCATCGTCGTAGTCTTCCAGTGCGTGGACAACGAACCAAAACCAATGCCCGCACTCGCAAAGGTCCCCGGCGCGGTGCAGCAGTTCGCAAGAAATAATTGTGCCACAGGCACGTGCTGCTAGTTGATTGAGAGGAATACACATGGCAAAGCCGTCAAAGCTCGCCGCAAAGGTGCGCCGCAAAGATAAAAAGAATGTTTCCGAAGGGATAATTTTTATTTATTCCACTTTTAACAACACGGTCGTTACTGTCTCAGACCGTCAGGGTAACACGCTGTCTTGGTCAAGTTCTGGCGTACTTGGCTTTAAGGGCTCCCGTAAATCGACCCCATTTGCCGCTCAAAATGCACTCGGCGATGCGGTCGCCAAGGCCAAGGAACACGGTCTGCGCAAGGTGGAGGTACGGGTGAATGGCCCTGGGCCCGGTCGTGAAGCGGCGCTGCGGGCATTGACTACGCTTGAACTAGATGTAACCCGTATTGTTGACACAACACCTCTGCCACATAATGGTTGTAAACCACCGAAGAGGCGCCGTGTTTGATTTTTTTGCTTTATCCAACTGGACACAGCTGTTTACTGCACACAAGTTGAGGATTTTGCTGGAGGTACAACTTGGCTAGATATACTGGGGCATCCTGCAGGCTCTGCAGACGCGAAAATCTCAAGATGTTTTTAAAGGGCGACCGTTGCTATTCAGACAAATGCGCCTTTGAAAGACGTTCCTTTGCGCCGGGTCAACATGGGCAGAGTCGGTTCCGTAAACCTTCCGACTATGCAGTGCAGTTGCGCGAGAAGCAAAAAGTCAAGCACATGTACGGCATGTTTGAGGCGCAGTTCCATCGTTTTTTCGAAGAGGCCGAACGACTGCGTGGCGTTACAGGTGAAAATTTGCTGATCATGCTGGAGAGGCGTCTTGATAATGTAATTTACCGACTTGGCTTTGCTAGCTCCCGCACCCAGGGACGACAGATGGTGCGTCATAATCTGGTTACGGTTAATGACCGCAAGGTTAATATTCCTTCATACCAGGTGAAGCCGGGCGATATAGTGGCCCTTAAGGAAAAACAGCAGAAGAATGAGCTGGTAGCTGATAACATGCAGGGCGCTGCCCGCCGTGGTGTGCCTTCGTGGCTTGAGCTGGATGCCGCTGCCTTTAAGGGGGTAGTGAAGGCAATGCCGAACCGTGACGAGATCACCATGCCTATCCAGGAGCAGCTGATCGTCGAGTTGTATTCGAAGTAATACTTACCGTCAGGATTTCATGGCACAAGAACTACGGGATAATAATCCCTTCTATAAGAATTGGCATAATCTGATTTCTCCGGATTCACTGGAGGTGAATGAGGAGACACTGACGGATAGGTACGGCAAATTTGTTTGCCAGCCACTGGAACGAGGATTTGCGACCACCATAGGTAATTCTCTTCGTCGCATCATGCTTTCCTCCATCCGGGGAGCAGCCATAACTTCTGTCCGTTTAAACGATGCGCTTCATGAGTTTACTTCCATTGATGGAGTGCATGAAGACGTTGCCGACATCATACTCAACCTGAAACAGGTGCGGGTGAAGATGAGCACGCCGGAAATTCGGACAGTGCTCATAGAGAAGACCGGGCCCTGTGAGGTAACGGCAGCCGATATCAACGGTGGTGCCATGGTTGAAGTAATGAACCCGCAACAGCACATATGCACAATTACCAACAGCTCTGCCTTCCGTGCTGAATTAACGGTGGAGTGGGGCAAAGGGTATGTGCTTGCCGAACAGAACAAGAAAGAAGGACAGCCTATTGGTGTGATTCCGATTGATGCTGCTTTTTCTCCCATCGTCAAGGTGCAGTATGCAATCAGCCAGTCACGCGTTGGCCAGCAGACCGATTATGATCGCTTGACTTTAGAGATCGAAACCGATGGCAGCGTGGCCCCGCGTAATGCACTTGCGTACGCAGCCAAGATTTTGAAGGAGCAGATGACGATTTTCATTAACTTTAACGAGGAAATCGCCAAGGCGCCCACCCGTTCAGAAGATGAAGACGACAGCAACAGCTATCCAGCTTTTCTTGATAAAAATGTAGAAGATCTGGAGTTGTCAGTTCGTTCGGCCAACTGCTTAAAAAATGCGCAGATTCAGTATATTGGTCAACTAGTTAACAAGACCGATGCCGAAATGCTCAAGACCAAAAACTTTGGACGCAAGTCGCTCAATGAGATTAAAGCGTTGCTTGCAGAGCATAACCTTACCTTGGGGATGAATTATTCCGGTTGGGTAGCACCTGAAGAGCGCGAAGAAGGCAATCAGGAATAAATTAGTTCAAGCGTGATTTGCACCAAAGCAGACAGAGGACCCAGGCATGAGACATAGAAAGGTTGGCCGCAAGCTCAGTCGCGTTACTTCCCATCGCATTGCCATGTTACGAAACATGGTTACCTCGGTGTTGGAGCATGAGCGCATTGTGACCACAGTACCGAAGGCAAAAGAGGCCCGTAGGGTAGTTGATCAAATGATCACACTGGGCAAGCGAGGCGACTTGCACGCCAGGCGTCAGGCCATGTCGTACATTCGCTCCAAAAGTGTGGTGGCAAAGTTGTTTGACGAACTGAGCACCCAGTATGCTGAACGTCAGGGAGGCTATACGCGTATTGTTCGCACTGGTAACAGGGCCGGAGACTCAGCGCCCATGGCTATTTTAGAACTCGTTGATTACAGAGATGAACTGCCTGAATCTACGGAGATTCAGGAGCAGTAGGGCCTGACTCAATCAGGAGATGGCAAGGCTGGTATGTTTCATACCAGCCTTTTTTTTGGCATACTCCTCGCTTTAGAGATTCATTGTTCCAGTAGCAGATTCTAGATGTCCCGAGGGAGCAAGAACAATGCAAGCAGGCCTGCAAAAAGATGCGTCCTGCGCGCATTTGTTCAACTGATACAGGAAGCGCTTTAAAGTGAAAGTGGAATTGCGCAGATAATG
>JAAYIE010000149.1 GCA_012744275.1 Desulfobulbaceae bacterium | reverse complement strand
CGCTGGTTAACCCACACCGAGCCAGCAGCAAGTACGCGCACTGCCTCGCGCAGCCGTTCGCTGCTGATATAACTGTTGGCATAACCCACAGCTCCCAGGTGGAGAAAGGACAGCCCTTCCTGTTCATCGGGCCGGTCAGAGAGGACAAACAGCTTGCAGGCCGGAATTCTTTCCCTGATGTAGAGCATGGTTTCTTCATCCAGAAGAGGGCGGTGCAGGAGCATGATGTCAAAGGATATCCGGTTTTTAACCAGGATGCTCAGCTCCTGCAGGGCATCGGCCTGGTAGATGGTGCAGTGGTCAATCAGGGCGCTAAACCACCGGTCTCTCAGGCTCATCTTGCCGCAACATAAAATAACGTTCATGATTAGCGCTCCCGCAGGGCGGTATGTTTTGCCCGTAAAATGGGCTTGAGGAGGTAGGACAGGATGGTTTTTTTTCCAGTGAGGATATCAACCGAGGCCACCATACCGGGAATGATGGGCAGGGGATGATCCTCTTTGCCCAGGTAGTTTTGTTTGGTGCGCAGACGCACGAGATAAAAGGCATTGCCCTTTTCATCGGTAATGGAATCTGCGCTGATGTGTTCAAGATCGGCATCGAGCCCGCCGTAGATAGTGAAGTCGTAGGCCGTAAACTTGACCGTGGCCTGCTGGTTGGGCCGAAGAAAAGCAATATCAGCCGGCGTAATTTGCGCCTCAATCAGCAGGGTGTCATCCAGGGGAACGATTTCAACCAGGTCCATGCCGGGCTGGATAATACCGCCCACAGTGTGCATTTTGATCTGATTGATAATGCCATGCACAGGCGAACGCACCTCGGTGCGCTGCAGGCGATCAACCAGGGCGGTTTTGTTGGCGCTGATGCCTTCCAGCTTGGTATAGGCATCGTTGAGTTCTCTGCGGGCCTCGCTTTGGTACTTGAGTTTTTCTTCTTCCAAGGCCTTTTTGGCCTCGGCAATGCGTGATTCTGCCCTGGGGATGGCGCTGCGCGATGTTTCCAGCTCTCCCCTGAGCTGGCTGGCCTGGCGCTGCAGCTGCAAAATTTCAACTTCAGAAACCGCACCCGAACTGATTAGGGGTTTGGTCATGTTCAGTTCTTTTTGCAAGAGGCCCAAAGATCTGCCCAGTTCACCCACCTTGGTGCGCAGCTCAGTCACCTCTTGTCTGCGCTGGTTATGCTGTTCCTGCAGGATTTGCATTTTAGCATTATGGCCACTCTGCTTTGATGTATAGAGCTGTACCTCCCGTTCTCCAATTTCTGGCCGCTCTTTTATGACCTCTTCGGGCACAGTAAAATTTTTGCCGCTGATTTCAGATTCCAGCCGGGCAATTTGCGCCTTCAGGGAAAGTTCCTGTACTTTGCTTTCCATATAAGGGGCAGAAAAGCGTGTTTTGTCGATATCAATGAGCAGCTGGTCTTTATCAACCACATCACCCACCCGCACATGCAGTTTGCCCAGAATGCCTCCTTCCAGGTTCTGCACGATCTGGGTTTGCTGCGAGGGAATGACCTTGCCGGTGCCCCTGGTGACCTCATCGATTTCTGCATTGGCAGACCAAACCAGAAAAACAATAACAAAAAGGGCTATGAGCCACATAATGAGCTGGCCGCCGCGGGGGCTCTGCATGAGCAGCACATTGCGGATATCGGTGGTCAGGTCTGGATCAAAATCTGGCGTACGTTTCAATAAACCGCCTGCATTAGGAGCTGGCATTTTGGGAGCCGGCGATGTGTTGTGATCTTTTGTTGCCATTGAGGTACCTCAAATATTGATCTGGCCAGATTTCATGGCAGTCATGACCTGATCACGCGGGCCATCTGCAACCACCGCGCCATTATCAATAAGTATAATGCGGTCAACCAGGCTGAGCAAGGAACCACGGTGGGTGACGAGAACAAGGGTTTTATTGACCAGATACTCGGCAAGTTTGGCCTTGAGCTGTGTTTCAGTACGGTTATCCATGGAACTGCTGGGTTCGTCAAAGACCAGGATGGGCGGATCATGCAAAAGTGCCCTGGCAATGGCCACACTCTGACGCTGACCACCAGACAGGCCCCGTCCCTGTTCACCAATTTCCAGGTCAAAGCCCTTGGCGTGCTTGCCAACAAAAGACATGACTCCGGCAAGTTCTGCCGCCCATAAAATACGGTCTGCATCAACCTCGGGCGAACCAAAGATGATATTGTCG
>JAAYIE010000002.1 GCA_012744275.1 Desulfobulbaceae bacterium | reverse complement strand
GTGGAAACCCTGGGCAGTACCACGGTTATTTGCTCCGATAAAACCGGTACCCTAACCCGCAATGAGATGATGGTGACCGAGCTGTACACACCAAAGCGGCACTTGCGCGTGACCGGGAGCGGCTATGAGCCTGCGGGTGAATTCATCGAAGATGAAGTGAAACTGGAGCAGTTGCCGGATGATATTCGTCTGCTCTTGGAAAGTGCTGCCCTTTGTAATGATGCCTGCCTTTCTGAAGAAGAGGGCCGCTGGGTTATAAGCGGTGATCCGACCGAGGCGGCTTTGATTGTTGCTGCAGTCAAGGCAGGGCTCTCCATGGAGGCACTGCAGGAGCGGGATCCTCGCACCGATGAGATTCCTTTTACTTCTGAAAACAAGTATATGGCCACCCAGCATGGCGGAAGCGAAGAAGTCAGAATTGTGGTCAAAGGCGCACCCGAAGTGGTTTTGCAGCGCTGTCTTTTGCCCGAAGAACAGCTGGGAGAAATTAAAGAGGTGGTGCGCCGTATGGGGAGCCGCGGCATTCGCGTACTCGCCGTTGCCGCCAAGGAGCAGCATCGCGCAAGCCAAGAGTTGACCGAGGATGCGGTGCAGGATGCACTTGATTTCATCGGACTTGTTGGCATGATTGATCCGCCCAGAACCGAGTCCATCGAAGCAATCGAACGGTGCCATCGGGCAGGTATACAGGTGAAGATGATCACCGGCGACCACCGCGCCACCGCCTTTTCCATCGGTAAAGACCTTGGCTTGGCCACAGAGGACGATATCGCCTACACTGGGACAGAGCTGGCCGCCATGAGTGATGCGGAGCTGTGGGAAAATGCGGAGAAATGCAATATCTTTGCCCGGGTTGCACCGGAACATAAGCTCAGGCTCGTCACCACGCTCCAGCAGCGCGGCCATATTGTGGCCATGACTGGAGACGGGGTCAACGATGCGCCGGCGCTCAAGCAGGCGAACATAGGCGTGGCCATGGGCATTACCGGTACAGCGGTTTCCAAGGATGCATCCGATATCGTCCTGGCTGACGATAACTTCGCCAGTATCAGCGCTGCGGTGGAGGAAGGGCGGCGCGTATACGACAACCTGATCAAATCACTGGCCTTCCTCTTGCCCACCAACCTTGGCTTGGCCTTTATTTTGATCTACGGCATTATTTTTCTGCCCTTTGATCCGATCACCAAGACACTGCTCCTGCCCATGCAGCCTGCGCAGTTGCTGTGGATCAATCTGGTGGCCGCCGTTACCCTGGCGCTGCCCCTGGCCTTTGAGGCCAAGGAGCCGAACATAATGAACCGACCGCCAAGGAGCCCAAGTGCGCGGCTTTTCAGCCCCTTTGTCGTTTTTAGGGTGGTGATGGTCTCCATCCTGATGACCGTAGGCACGGTTGCGCTTTTCTTGGTGGAGTATAACGGCGCGATCAAGGCCGGAGTAGGGGAGACCATCGCCCTGAAGGAAGCGCAGACCATGGCGGTGACCTTTGTTATCATGTTCCAGATTTTCTACATGGTCCACTGCCGCTCACTGAAGGACAACCTGCTGACCATCGGCCTGTTCAGTAATCCCACCGTGTTTGTGGGCATCGGCGCCATCCTGGTGCTGCACCTCTTTTTCGTCTACTGGCCTCTGTTGCAGCAGATATTTGGCACCAGTGCTTTGAGCGCCGCAGATTTCGGGCTGGCCGCAGCTGCTGCCTTTGCTATATTCCCGCTGGTGTCACTGGAAAAGTGGATTAGAAACCGGATGCAGGTGGAGTGATAAGAGAATCGGAATCACTCCATACCGAGACTGAACATGGATTCCAGGTCGTGCCGAGAATACGCTTTGAAGGCAAGCATGGTTTCGGTGGCGCGAATCCCTTCGAGCGCCGGCATGCGTCTGGTTACCAGATCAGCAAGGTCGTCATTGTTCGGCACCCGCACAATGGCGACCAGATCGTACTTGCCGCTGACTGAATACACCTCGCTGATACCACTGATTTCCTGGAGTTGCTGAGCCGTATCGTTGATGGCATTGCGTTCCAGTTGCATGAGAATGAAGGCTGTTACCATGATGTTCTCCGTTATCCGTCCTGGTCAAGCAAGGTTGGGGTCGATAAAAAAAGGCAGGCACCAGAAGATGCCTGCCTGTGTCTCATTCCAAGTCCATCTCAAAGCAATATTTGTGTAGGCTTCGGCAAATGCTCCACGGGAGTACCTTATGCACACCTGGTACACCTGTGCCGCACAGCACTCACCTCCCTGATATCTTCCTTGAACTGAAATCGGAATTAAAAAATGGTACGAATCATTCGTAGGTAATGCAACCGGCCGGGCAGGAGGCGATGGCATCTTCAATGCACTTTTCGTCGCCGCCTTCTGGTTTGATAACTATAGCCTTTACCTCATCGCTGTCGAACTCAAAAATATCCGGGCACAGTTCAACACAGGCCTCGCAACCCATACACTCATCCCGGTCGATTTCTACTTGCTTTGCCATGCTCTTGATCTCCTTCACAAAAAGTGGAACGTGGTCGGCTGCTGCCAGTCAGCAGTCAAATACCAGCCAAACATACTCAAAATTGTAGCGCCATGCCACCTTTTAGTGGCTGACTTTTTGCCTTAAAGTTTCGCTGTCTTCAGATCAATGGTGAGTTTGAACTCGGTGGAATCTGCACCCGGGGAAACGGTAAAGCCAAGTTTCTTCCCCAGGGCAAGCATGTGCCGGTTCTCCGCCAGTACCGTTCCCCAGATAATGACCATGCCACGTTCCTGGGCAATTTCAAGACACTGCAGCAAGAGCTTTGCGCCTACGCCCTTACCTTGCCAGGGGTCGCCCACCAGAACGGAAAATTCTCCCCGATGGCCGTCCGGTTCGCCGGCAATGTGGGCCACGCCCAACATGCGCTCTTCACCTTCACGGTCGTCTAGGCCGACAAAGGATATTTCCCGGTCATAGTCGATCTGGGTGAATCGGGCCAGGGCCTCTGGTGTGAGCGATTTGACCACACTGAAAAAGCGGTAGTAGATGCTGGTGGGGGTTAAGGTATCAAACAGGGCTGTAAAGAGCGGAGCATCTTCGGGTTTAACCGGGCGAATGAAGAGCGGCAGTGCCATGTCAGTGAAATCGTGCCGTTCCAGATGCTGGGGATAGGGACTGATCACCAGGTGCGGTGAGGTGCTGGCGCTACTGCTGGGGGCCAGGCGGATACGGGCATCCAGAACAATGGGCCGCCCCTTGTGGAGTGCCACCGGGTTCATGTCCAGCTCAATAATTTCTGGAAAATCGATCACCAGCTGCGAGAGGCGCATTAATAGTTCTTCCAGCTCTTCGATTCGGACGGCAGGTCGGTCATGTTCCTCACCTTGCAGTAGGGCCATGATGCGGGTTTCTTCCATCATGCGCCGGGCCAGCAGGCGATTCAAAGGAGGCAGCCCCAGGGCTTTGTCCTGCAGCAGTTCGGCGAAGATGCCGCCTGCGCCGAAAAGCAGCACCGAACCGAAGGCCTCATCCCGTTTGCAACCCATCAGCAGTTCCACCCCATCGGTGGTGATATGCGATTGCACTGAAACCCCAGCGATGCGTGCACCTGGCCGCTGCTCCTGTGCTGCTTGCATAATCTGGTCGTACGCTGTGCGCAGTTCGTCTTCATCGCGCAGATTGAGGGCTACTCCCCCTGCATCTGACTTGTGGGTAATATCCGGTGAAACCAGTTTCAACACCCATGGTGAGGGCAAATTGGCCGCAGTGGCAAGCGCATCCTCAAGGGTTGCGGCAAAGCGGGTATCGTTGACCGGGATCCCGTAGGCGGCGAGGATGCGTTTGCTGTCCACCTCGGAGAGCATGTCATCTTCGAGGTCAAAGCACTCGTAAATAGTGCGAAAAGCCAGATCCCGGTTGAATTCAAGCTCTGTGGCCATTTTGGGTGGAACCTGGGTGAGCATTTCAAGGTTGGTTGCATATTCCACCAGATACATAAAGGCGCGTACAGCCCGTTCCGGGGTTTCGTAGGTGGGAATATTGGCCCGGTTGAGGATGTCAACCCCTTCGCGTACCTCCTTGCCGCCCATCCATGAGGCAAAAACCGGAATGCGTTTTCGTCGGGTCAGACTGACCAGCGTGCCCGCCACATCAGCTGGTGAGGTGAGGGCCTGCGGCACCATGATGACCAGAAGGCTGTCAAAAGCATTACTTGCCAGGCAGATTTCAATAGCGCGGTGGAAATGCTCCAAGGAGGCAGTGCCGAGTATATCGATGGGATTGCCGTGGCTCCAGTAATCGGGCAGGGCCGTGTTCAGTTCCTGCAGGACTTCGTTTGGGATGGGAGCAGGGGGAAGCCCATATTCGGCCAGGGCATCCGCGGCCATTACGCCTGGTCCGCCGCCATTAGTGATGATGGCGAGCCTGGTACCGGTTGGTCTGGGTTGCTTGGCCAAAAGTTCGGCACAGTCAAAAAGCCGCGCCAAAGATGGTACGCGCACAATGCCTGCCCGTTTAAAAGCAGCTTCATATACGGCATCAACTCCCACCAGCGCGCCGGTGTGGGTGCTGGCCGCCTTGGAGCCTGCCTCACTTTTTCCTGCCTTGAGCACGATAATCGGCTTGATGCGCGCAACCGCCCGGGCTGCACTCATAAATTTACGCGGATTCCCCAAACTTTCCATGTAAAGCAGAATTGCCCGTACCGAACCGATGCTGCCAAGGTAGTCGATCAGGTCGGCAAAATTGACATCCAGCATGGAGCCGACCCCGATAAAATGGCTGAATCCAGTTTGGTCAAGGGAGGCGCGGTCTAAAATGGCAGCGCAGATGGCGCCGCTCTGTGAAATAACCGCCAGATTCCCCTTGGCGGGGAGTTCTGATGCCAGGCTGGCGTTGAGCTTTTTGTCCGGCCGAATGATACCCATGCAGTTCGGGCCAATGATACGTAAATCTGAGCCTTCGGCGGCAATGCGAATCTGTTCTTCCATAAAGCTGCCCGATTCGCCGCGCTCGCGCCCACCGGCAGAAATGATGACCGCCCCCCTGGTGCGGGCCTGTACACAGCGGCGGATAACACCCGGCACCGTGGCAATGGGTGTAGCGATAATCGCCATATCTACTGGATTGTCGGTTGTCTCTGTGATGTCTTTCAGGCAGGGTAAGCCATGCAGGGTTTCGTGATTGGGGTTCACCGGCACCACCCTGCCGCTGTATCCGCCTTGGATGAGTTGTTCCAGAAGGGCTTGGCCGACACTTCCGGGTCGGTCGCTGGCTCCGATTAGGGCGATGCTGGCAGGATTAAAAAAGATATCCATGATTGCTCATTGTAAAGGTGTTGGACAGAAGGGGCGGCAGGCTGCAACGGTCTTTGGTATGCGGCTTGACATTAGCAGGTGCGCATGCCACGAAGCATCGGCATGAGAGTACCTCGTTTTCCTTATGGAACAAAGGAAAAAGATATGGAGAGGAGCAATGGTAAGCCTGCGTCCTACTTCAGGAACTGGAACTACTCAACGGTGACGAAAAATAGAGGGATGGCGTTGCATTGCCTGATGCGCAGGGCGATTCCCATTCACGTATGGCACTGGCGAATACGGATTTACAGCCTGCCAGGTGATGGCCTGAGTTTGGGGAGATACACCAGCAGCCAGCACGCTGCAACAAGGGGCGCGTTCAGTGCTGGGGTCGTTAAGGGGGATGGGTCTTCTATACGCCGCGCTGCCTGCCCGGCCAGAGCAGGGTGTGGAGTTGCAGCTGCAAGCGGGCTGGAGCGCGGTATGCCATCATCAGCTCCGCCAATTCATGGGGAGGGAACTGTGGTTGCAGCGGCGAAAAGAGAAGGGGAAGCAGACCCTGCAGCCGGTGCCCACGAATAAAGGCCATGGCCCAGTGGAAGTCATGTACATCGCTGAGCACAAACTTGAGTTCGTCCCGGCTGCCCGCTTGTGCGCGCCGGCGCAGCACATCCAGGTTGGCGGCATGCCAGCTTTCTGCCATACCGGAACCGGGGCTCTTGACATCCAAAATCACCCCGACCGCACTCGGTACCTGTCCGATGTCTACACTGCCGTTACTTTCCAGCAGAACTTCAAGATCGTCTGCCAGCAGGGCATGCATGAGCGGATACACGGCTTTTTGTTCTAACGGTTCTCCACCGGTCAGCTCCACGAGCCCGCAACCCTGGGCAAGTGCCCAGTCTTTGAGGCTGGCTACGCTGTATGCAGTTCCTGCCTCCGTCCAGGTGTGAGCGGCATCGCAGTAGTGGCAGCGCAGGTTGCAGCCACTCAGGCGAATGAACAGGCAGGGTAGACCCATGCGGGTGGATTCTCCCTGGATGGAATAAAATAGCTCACTGACCTGCAGAATGTTCTCTGCACTTCGGGATTCAGTCACCGTAGTAAATCACCCCGGAGCTGTTGGTTTCTCGTACTTCCACGGCGTAAAGTGCGTAGCGTTCACCCTTGAGCGGCTCGCGCAATGACTGGAAAATGAACATGGCGATGTGTTCCGAGGAGGGATTGCGGTCCTGAAAGGCCGGGTGTTGGTTCAGATCGCGGTGATCGAGTTCATCCAGCAGGTTGTTGACAGTTTTTTTTAGTTCCTTGAAGTCGATGCCCATACCGAGCTGGTCCAATTCCCGTGCCCGCACCGTCACTTTTACCTTCCAGTTGTGACCATGTGGATTCTCGCAGTTACCCGGATAGGCGCGTAAATGATGACCACCGGAAAAGTGTGTTTTGATGAAGATATCCATGGAGCGCTCCTTATATAGTATACATACTGGTACTGCCTTATCGCTATGGTTGCGTATCCGCGGGCAAGGCCTGCTTATTTGCCGATTGCGCACAGCACCGCTACAATGGTAAACATATCGTATGAGCTGTCGAGATTTCTTTCCTACTGTATTAGTTGCTGGCGACCACGATGGAGTTGGGCTTAAATACGCGCCCAAAGGCTGAAACGCCGATTTCCGCGCTCGCCTGTCCGGAGGGTTGCAGCGCTGATACGCTTTTCGGCGGTCGACTTGTTTGCCACCAGCCCCGAAACGGTTACCGTTTTTCAGTTGACGCGGTGTTGCTGGCCCATTTTGTCAGGCCCCGTCGGGGTTGGCGCATTTTGGATTTGGGTTGCGGCTGCGGTGTCGTTGCTCTCATTATCGCTTACCGTTTTCTCAATTGTACCCTCTCAGCAGTTGAATGCCAGCATGATCTTGCCTTAATTGCCGGACACAATGTGCAAGCAAACGGCTTTCAGGCGCGTATACAGGTGGTTGAGGCCGATTTGCGACACCTGCAGGGTGTCCTGTCTCCCGAATCTTTTGATCTGGTTGTGTGTAATCCTCCGTACTTCGCCCAAAACAAGGGCAGGCTCAGCAAAAATGTCCAGGCAGCCCAAGCCCGCCACGATCTGACCGCTACCCTGACGGATTTTATCCGTGCTGCGGCCTATGCCGTGAAAAATCGTGGCAGAGTAGCCTTTATTTATCCGGCCTCATCCCAGGCTATTTTGCAACAACAGCTTCTGGACCATCGTCTCAGCCCCAAACGCATGCAGGTGGTGTACAGCTATCCTGCTGCTGATCGTGCAGCTCTGGTGCTGGTGGAGGCTATGAAAAACGGAGGTGACGACTGTAGGATTATGCCACCTTTTTACCTGTATTCGCAAGCCGGCGGTACCTGCAGCGATCCCGTACAGGAGTTGTATCAGGAAAATCAGGAGGGGCCATGCTGGCCAAGGTACTGAGCGCAACCTTGGCAGGAGTAGATGCCCGCATGGTGGAGGTGGAGGTTGATCTTGCCCAGGGCCTGCCCTCCTTTGCCACAGTCGGCCTGGCCGAAGGAGCTGTACGTGAAGCCAAGGACAGGGTGCGGGCAGCAATCAAGAATTCGGGTTATGAATTCCCCCTGCGCCGCATTACCGTAAACCTTGCGCCTGCGGCGGTCAGAAAAGAAGGCACAGGCTATGACCTGCCTATTGCCCTGGGTATTCTGGCAGCTGCTGGATTGCTCTTTGAAGAAAGCCTGGCAGATACCATGGTTTGCGGTGAGTTGTCGCTGGACGGTGCGGTCAAACCTTTGCCCGGTGTTTTGTCCATGGTACTGGCGGCTAGAGACAGCGGTTGCCGCCGGGTGCTGGTTCCGCTTGCCAATGCGAACGAGGCCGCCCTGGTGAACGGACTTGCAGTCTACGGGGTGGAGCGCCTGGAGCAGGCACTGGATTTTCTTGCAGGCAGGGAAGATATTGCCCAGGCATATACCGACATTGAAACGGTTTTTGCAGCAGGCGATACCCAGCAGGGGCCAGACCTTGCCGAGGTACACGGCCAGGATGCGATCAAACGTGCCCTGGAGATTGCGGCGGCGGGTGGACACAATTTGCTGTTAAGCGGTGTGCCCGGTACGGGTAAAACTATGATGGCACGCCGCCTGCCTTCCATTCTCCCTGCGCTTACCCTTGAAGAAGCCTACGAAACCAGCAAAATCTATTCCTGTGCGGGCCTGCTCTCCGCCGAATCACCGCTCATCACCCAGCGACCCTTCCGCTCACCACACCATACCGTGTCCGATGCCGGACTCATCGGCGGAGGTCATATCCCGCGCCCGGGCGAGGTCTCGCTTGCCCATAATGGCGTACTTTTTCTGGATGAACTCACCGAGTTTAAAAAACAGGTGTTGGAGGTGCTGCGCCAACCCCTGGAAGACGGAGGCGTGACTATTGCCCGCGCTAGTTCCTCTCTGCGTTTCCCCGCGCGCTTTATGCTGATTGCTGCCATGAATCCGTGCCCTTGCGGATATCTGGGCGATGCGGTCCGCGCCTGCAGCTGCAGCCCGCCGCAAGTGCAACGCTATCGCAGCCGGCTTTCAGGGCCTCTTCTGGATCGTATTGACATACATGCTGAGGTACCGCCAGTACCAGTGAAAGAACTGCTGGCTCGCCCTGTAGGCGAATCGTCCGCCACCATTCGCGCCCGGGTACAGGCAGCAAGGCTTGTGCAGGCACAACGCTTTGAACGGCACAGACACCTTTACTGTAACGCCCAGATGGGCAGCAGGGAGATCAGACGCCATTGCCCGTTGGATGCCGGCAGCAGCGCCTTGCTCAATCAGGCCATTAGCCGGCTCGGACTGTCTGCCCGCGCCTACCACCGTATCCTCAAGATAGCCCGTACCATTGCGGATCTGGGAGGCTCATCTTCGCTTACCCAAGAGCATGTGGCCGAAGCCATCCAGTATCGCCGCATGCAGTATGAAGTCTAGGATGCCGTACCCAGCACCAGTGATATTCAATCCATGAGCAAAATCCTCCTGACATCGGTGAAAACGATATTGCAGTGCTTCAAGTTCCTGGGTGCGGAACATCGCCAGCTCCTCGCCTGCCTGGGCATCTTTCTCCCTTTTTCCCTTGTGATGGCCTTTATTGCAATTCTCATCTGCGAGCACCTGAGTCTTAGTATCCATCGCCGGCAGCAAGAACCGATTACCGCTGCGCTGGCGGGGGATATTAATACTTATATCCTCGGTTTCTATCGTAATGCCGCAGTAAAAATCGCCGAGTTGGACCAGGTGCGATCAATGGGAAGTGGTCAACTCAACCGTCAGGAGTTGGAAATCCTAAACCGGAGTCTGAACAATACTCGCAAGGTGCTGTACGCGGATCTGGTTTATGTGCTGGACAACACGGGTACAGTGCTCGCCAGTTCGCATTATCCGGATGGTCGGCAGCACCGAGACGCGCACTATGCTGCCCAAGCGTATTTTACCACGGCAATGTCGGGTGGGGTTGGGCGATATCCAGGGGTGGGCGATCTTTCTGGTGTCAAAGGTGTTTATTTTAGCGCTCCGGTACGCTTGGACGTACATGCTCCTCCCCAGGGCGTGGTGGTGGTGAAGTATCCCTACGAGGGTCTGCGGCGCATGCTTTTGTCTGTGCATGAGGAGGATGTGCAGAGCCTTGTTTTATCGCCAGATGGTGTCGTTTTTACCGCCACTGAGCAGGAATGGGAGGAGGGTGGCGCCTGGCCGCAAGAACGGTTTTTTTCTCAAGTTGCTGCCGGTAATGCCCAGCCCGGTGGGGCACCGATCATGGTTTTGCCTTTTTCCCTGGCCCATGACCTGTTCAAGCTGGGAGAGCCGTACACCATCCTTGATCGTAGGGCCCTTGATATGGCCGGCTGGCAGGTGGTGACACTGAAAACGGTGCAGTATCCATGGACAGCAGTTTTGTTGAGTTGTTCGCTGGTCTTTGCCCTGGGGTTACTTTTGGCCTTTATAAGCTGGCATGGCTACCGCGAACAGCAGATGGCGCAGGAACTGTCCCGACAGGAAGAGAGCAGGCGCGCGGCCGAACTGGCCAGTCTGGTTTCGGCCCGCGAACTGGAAACTATCTTCCGCGCAAGCCTGGTGGGTATAGTCCTGATCCGCTCTCGAAAAATAGTCAATGTGAATGAGCGCATGTGCGAAATGTTTGGCTACAGCCGGGAGGAGTTGCTGGGGCCGGTACCGCCACTACTGTTCAGCAGCCGCAACGCCATGCGTCGCTTTGTGCAGCGGCATGTGCGTCTTATGCTGGAGAACGATATCCACCAGGTGGAGTACACCATGCGGCGGAAGGATGGCACCGTCTTCCCCTGCAGCTTGAGCGGTAGGGCTATTGATCCGTATAGCCTGGCTGAGGGTGCAGTCTGGGTTATCGAGGATATCAGCGCACGCAAGGCTGCCGAGCAGGAATTGGAACAGGCCAAGGAGGCAGCCGAGGCAGCCAGTGTGGCCAAAAACGAGTTTCTGGCTAATATCAGCCACGAGATCCGCACTCCCATGAACGGTATCCTCGGCATTTCCCAGTTGCTGCTCGATACCGACGCCAGCTCGACCCAGGAGCAACGCGAATATTTGGCGTTTATCCAGCGCTCTGCTCAAAGACTGATGACGCTTTTAAACAGCATCCTTGATTTTTCGAGGATGGAGGCCGGCCGTCTGGAGCTTAATGAAGAAGTCTTTTCTCTGCGCACCATCCTGGCTGATGTCCTGAAACCCATGGAATTGCGGGCCAGGGCCCAGGGTTTGCAACTCAGCAGCACAGTGCAGGCGGATATTCCCGATAAACTGTTCGGCGATGCCGACAAGTTAATGCAGGTGTTGACCAACCTGATAGACAACAGCCTCAAATTCACCCGTAAAGGCGAAGTGCGCCTGTCGCTAACACTTTCTGTAGATGCAAGCGGGCGTCAGCAACTGCGCTGCGCTGTCGCCGATACCGGTATCGGCATTCCGTTCAATCGCCAGGGTATGATTTTTGAATCTTTCACCCAGGCAGATGCTTCACTTTCGCGCCGGGCCGGTGGCAGCGGCCTGGGTCTTGCCATTATCAAAGCTTTGGCAGAACTCATGGGCGGCACCATTTCAGTCGACAGCACCCTGGGGGTTGGCAGTTGCTTTACCTTAATTTTACCCCTGCAGGAGGCAACAGAAGGAAAAGGTGAGATGCGAACACCAGAGAGTACCACAGCATCGCACCTGCGACGGCTACCGGCAACCGCCACGGCCAACGGGGTACCGATTTTAGTGGCGGAAGACGAGGAAATCAACCAGGTGTTGATTCGGGCCCTGCTGACCAGGGCCGGGTACCGACCAAGTCTGGTTACAAATGGTGCGGAGGCATTCAATGCCTGGCAGCAGGAAGATTTTGCCTGCATCCTCATGGATATTCAAATGCCGGAGATGGACGGCTACCAGGCGGTACGTCGCATACGCAGGGCCGAAGAGGCCGGGCAGCACATCCCAATTATAGCCATGACTGCACACGCCGGGGCTGACGACAAGAGCAGGTGTCTGGATACGGGTATGGACGCCTATGTTGCCAAACCAATTGATGGTTCAGCCCTGCTTGCGCTGCTCGAAAACCTGCTTTCAAATACCAACACTGAAATTTCACCTTGAGATGATATGATCTGGCACAGGCGACTTCTGCTCTGTATTCTCCTTGTCGTAGCCGTATTCCCGGCCTATTGGCTAAGCCGGAACCTTGGCAACAGCCCCGACCCTGATGAACTTTTGCCGGCTGATACCCTGCTTTTTATCCACTGGAACAACTTTGCCCGGTTTGCGCAGGATGTGAAGCAAAGCCCCATAGGTCTGCAGATGCAGCGCAAGGGATTCGCCAGCAATTTGCAGCGGCTCGGCCTGGACAGCGCTTTGGCCAATCGTCTCGATCAGGGAATCGATCTGCTTCAGGCCCTGGGCTCACTGCCCCTGATACAAGAACTGCTACAGCATCCGGGCATGTTGGCCCTGTTGCCAAACCGCACCCCCGATCGCGATTTGCTTGGCTCCATCTGCGACAATATTATCTTTATCCTGCCGACAAATGAGTCAGACTTCCGTAAAGGGGTGCAGGCCCTGATTGACCCGGATGCTCCGGTGCAGACCGAAGAATATCAGGGGACAAGTATTACCTTCACCCGGCTCAGGTCCGGCTACGATCTGTATGCTTGTGATATACATGGTTTCATTCTCTATGCCTTTGCACTTGATCCGCTGCGCCGTAGCCTTGACCAGGCCATGGCTCACACGATCGGCGGTACGCAGGCGGCGCATGGCAAGAAGAACTGGTTGTCTCAACACCGTGTTCTGCCTAGGGAGGAGGGAGAATTTTTTTTCTATGCCAACACGCGCGAGCTCCGGGCCCAACCCCTGTGGGGCCCCACTCTTCTCCCACTGTGGCGGGACATTTTACCGCAGCAGCTTGTGGTGGCCCACACCATGAGCGGGAACATCAGCAGTTTGAGTACCACCCTGCGTTTCAAGCGCGAGGAATTGCAGGCCTGGATGCACAAACACCAATTTGCGACTCCGGCCAGTCCTCCTGTAAGCGCTTCTCAGGACGAGGCGACCCTGCTGCATTTCTGGAGTAACTGGTTTACCCCAGAAAACCTGCGCAGACTTGCAGCCGTGATTGAATCTACTGAACTGGGTGCGCCTCTCTTGGCTGCAGTACATGGATTTTTCGGCAGGGGCTCGTTGAGCGTGGAAGACTACTACCAGCTTTTCTCCACCGAGCTCGGGCTGGTTGTTCGGGGAGAAAGGAATCAGAATAACCAGTTTAAGCCTTTGTTTTCACTCTATCTCAAAGGTCGGGATCAGGCAGCAGTGCAGGAGAGCTTACAAACCTTGTTCAGTAATTTTCCCTTGCGCAAGGTTGAACTGGAGCATGGCGCAGAAGCTACGACCTTCAGTATGGCCGGTGGCATAATTCAGCCGGCCTTTGCACTGGTTGGTAACCACTTGATCCTGGCTGATAACCTGCACATGGTGCAGCAGATGGAGCGCCAATTGTGGCAGGGAGGAGAACAGGCGGTTACCCTGACAGGGGACGACGGTACAAGTGTTCCGGCTCGCGTTTCCCTGTTCCTTTTTCTCCGTAACGAGCAGATTGCGGAAGGAAGCGGGCCACTGCTACGCTATCTGGCTTCAGCCAAGAACGAAAGAGGAATCGCCATCTTAACGGATAAACAAAAATTGTTTGTGCAGCAAATCGCGTTGCCGGTAGTGGCAACAATCGCCAAGGCACGGAGCAGCCGTTTGGTGTTGGCTGCAGCCGACGGTGAAGCACGGGCTGTGTGGCAGTTTACCCTGGATTAGCAGGGATAACAAAAGACCGGCTCCGTCAAGGCAGAGCCGGTCTTTTGTTAGGGTGCAACGTTATAGCGCCTAACAATCAGAAGCTCCACATTTTGCCCAGCTTGAAGTCAATGCGGTAATCCTCGAAGGCGGTTGGGGAGTCAGCATCGCGGTATACCGGAAAATACGCGCCAATACCCATCCACATATTCAGTTTCGGCAGAACAAAGTTCATGGCCGGGCCGGCATAAAGCTCTGAAGTGCCGTTGTTCATATCCTTGCCGTTGCGTTCGCCAGCATCAGTGGTGCTATACATTGCCTCCAGGCCAATGTCGAAATTGTCGTTGATGACATAATGATAACTGATGTTGGAATTGACAGTATAGCCTCTCTCCACATCCTGATTGCCTTCCTCAAAGGGTTGGGCGAAGCCGAGATCCCAATCGATGCGATGCTTTGGCTGAAAGATCTTGGTTAGACCGATTTTGGTATTCCAACCCCAGGCACCGAATCCTGGAGGATGACTGTCGCCACTCTGGCCAGTGGGCAGGTTCAAACCCAGAGAAAAAGCCATGCTCACCGGGTCGCCAAAGCGCTCACTCAAAAACATGTAGGTTGCGCCCAGGTTAAAGTCATTCCAGCCGTAGACCTCATTTTCACCAAGCTGGTTATACATGTTGAGGTTGTTGTTGATGTAGCCGGGAACAAGGATTAGCTCCAGCCGGTCCAACGGGCTGTAACGGATCTTGAGCAGGTAAATTTCATTCACCAGGGTGCGGGCATCAGATTCGCCGCCGTCAATGACATTATATTTGTTGCGGTAGGATGAATTGAAAACGGTCAGCAGCTTACCTTTGGGCACAATACCTCCACCGCTGATCGGGGTTGAAACCGAGGTTCCGCTCATGCCACCCATTTTTTTGCCTGTGCTGGTGGGCGCGTTGCCTTCTGCGGCAGCAGCTAACCCAGTGGTAAGGCCCAGTGCCAGTGTCGCGGCCAGTATTTTAATTTTTGTTGTTTTCTTCATGGTGTTCTCCCCATCCTGGTGATTGATTTTGCCCTCATTCGTTCCGTGGGAACGATAGCCACTGTATTTTTTTATATCTTCCTTAAATCCGATTTACAGCTAGTAAATCTCCCAGCTTTTAGCTTTTTTCT
The DNA here is from genome assembly GCA_012744275.1 of Desulfobulbaceae bacterium. GTDB lineage: Bacteria > Desulfobacterota > Desulfobulbia > Desulfobulbales > Desulfobulbaceae > Desulfobulbus. The sequence goes on along the minus strand of JAAYIE010000002.1, from coordinate 103,526 downwards.
AATTTTCACATTGCTTCACAGCGGTTGATAAATAAAAAAACCGTGAATTTACGAGTTGTTGGCCTGTGTGCTGATTGAATATTCTTCGCAAGGATGCGTGTGTACGGCCTGTTGATCCAGTGCACAGGAAATTGCCGAGCGATGAGCAGTTTCAGGCGGGCTTGATTCTGTCAATACGCTTGCCAGGAAGGAAGACCCTCACCTCTTTGCCGGAGCACGGCAATGCCTAAAGATTCAACAGGTGATGGATCGACATGCAGCATAAGGTGAACAACGATACTCCCGCAGGATCGGGAGTTGAGCGATCGGCAGGACCATTTCAAAGACAAATGCTTTGATGCCTGCGCTGTGCGGCATTCATGCGGGTTGCTGTTCATCATCATGCCGCATACTTTTTCGAACTATTTGACAGCTGGGACTTCGGTTTGTAGCCCCATAACTCATCGATTACTTCCCTTTTATGTAAGCAGGCTTTTGCGTGTCGGGCCGAACAAAACTCTGTCGGTGGAACTGCTTCTGATTTTAGAGGTATTTTTGCTAAACATAATTGATAAGCAAAATCAAAATACCCGTAGTTTTACGAGTTGCTGGCTGGTCAGCAAGCAGATATTTTAGCGAGCACTGATGGAAACAAGGCTGAGGAAGGGTGAATTTTAGAATGCCCTCTGCCGGGTGAAGGGGCAGGCAGTAAAAACCTGCTGCTTTGCCGAAACAAGGTGGCGCCAGAATAAGAATAAATAGATGAGGGGATCGACATGCAACACGAATTGGATGACAATACTCCCTGTGGGATCGAAGATTTAAGCGATCGGCAGGGGCGCTTCAAAAACAACTACTTTGACGGCATTCCAGTACGTGGCATCCATGCTGGGCTGTTCTTCATCATCATGGCCGCGTATTTCTTTGAGCAGTTTGACAACTGGAACTTCGGTTTTGTTGCTCCGGCTCTGTCTACCTCATGGAATTTGAAGCCCACCGACATTGCCACTATCATGTTCTGGTATTTCATCGGTATGACTTCCGGCGGTTTTCTCGGCGGGGTTATCTCAGACTTTATTGGCCGTCGTAAAACCTTCCTCATCTCCATTGTTATCTTTTCCGTATCCTCAGTTATCACTGGTCTCACCAGTAATTTTGCCATCTTTACCCTGTTCCGCGCCCTGACCGGATTTGGCGTTTTCTGTATGATGGTCACCTCCCAGGCCTATATCGCGGAAATGGCCCCTTGCCAGACCCGTGGTATGTGGCAGGGCCGGGTGGCGGCTGTCGGTTTTTGCGCCGTGCCCTTTGTTGCCCTGGCCTGCCGCATGGTTATCCCCATGGCTGAAGAAGCCTGGCGCTGGATCTTCTATGCCGGTGGCCTGGGTATAGTTCCCTTTGTGTTGGGTCTGAAATATCTCAAGGAATCTCCGCGCTGGCTGGTTACCCGGGGCCGGATAAAAGAAGCTGAAGAAGTGGTTACCTATCTGACCGGCAAGGATATTGATCTTTCTGAGGCAGCCAGTATCGTGCAGCCCAAGGCTTCGGTCATGGAGGTGCTCACCGGTATGTTTACCCGTAAATACATCGGCAGAACCTTGCTGCTTATTTTCCTCTTCACTACCACTGTACCTGCGGGCTTCCTCGTGGCCAACTGGACGCCGCAGCTACTGAAGATGCTGGGCTTCTCTGTCAAGGATACGCTCACCGCCATGACCATTATCAGCATCGGTGTACCCCTGGGCTGTTTCCTCAACTCAGTGGTTGCTGACAAAGGCGGCCGAAAAATACCGCTAGCGGTCTTGTTTGTATGCGCAGCCATTACCGCCTTCATCTTTGGCGGCATGAAAACCCTTGCCTTGCTGACTGCCGCAGGTTTTATGGTCACGATTTTCAATATGGCAGGCAGCTTTCTGCTGTTCTCCTACACCGCTGAATCCTATCCGACCCGCATGCGCAATACAGCTACAGGGTTCCATAACGGTCTGGCCAGGTTGTCTGTGTCTGGTTCGCAGTTCTTTATCCCCATGATTCATGCGAGCTATGGCTTTGCCGGTATCTTCACCTCGGTTGCTGTTCTGTTTTTCCTGCCGGTTATCCCGCTGATGATTTGGGGTATGCGCACCGGCGGCAAGAGCTTGGAAGAAATCGAGTAAATTGTACCACGAGCTACTGTTTCTGTTGCACAGGAAGTCCGGCCATGCCGGGCTTCCTTTTTTTATTGTCCTTTCGGGGATCTTCAGACTACATCTAGTCATGTCTGTTTTCGCAAGTGAAGAGACTGGTAGAGTCCCATGCAACCAATGAATAAGTTGAAAGACCCGCAAATCCAGCTGCAAAGATGCCAGCAGGCAGCATGGCAGCATCTCCTTGATCTGTCCGCAACCCGGCGCGTATGCGCTGCCTTTTGTTCAAGCTGGGTAACGCTCTTCGTTTTGGTTTTTCTTACTGTGTTGGCGACAACGAGGGCAACCGCATACGCTCAAACGCCGCACAGTTCTGGCACAGGACCAGACAAGCGGGTGGTCGTGCTTTATTCCGTACCCCATGATTTTCCTGCTACTGAATTGGTGGAAAAGGGTATTCGCGAGGTTTTTTCCCAAAACTCCCTGAGCAACGTCCAGCTCTTTTCCGAATACATGGATTTGTCCCGTTTCCGCGATGCAGAACAGCGCAATGCCCTGGCCGGGCTGCTGAAAGAGCGCTATGAGCAGGGTGCTATAGACCTGGTGATTTTAGTGGATGTGCCTGCTATTTTTTTTCTTTTGGAACATGAAAGTATCTTTATCGATATTCCACTGGTTATGTGTCTGATGCCTGAAATCATGCGCGAACAGATTGCCCGGTCCCGTCTGGGGCAACAGGCCTGCGGTGTGCTCGTCTCCCAGAATCTGTACGATAAATATGTGCGTGCTTCCTTGGCTCTTTTTCCCCATACCAGACAGGTTGCCATGATTTCCGGAGCCTTTGAGGCGGATCAGATCCACCTCACCATGCTGCGCCGGGCCATTGAAAGGGAGAGGGGAGGCAGGCAGGTGCTTGAACTGAGTGGTTTGACCCCTGAAGAAGTGCAGCAGCAGAGCGCTCGGCTCTCCCGCAATACTCCCATTTTTTACTCCACGCTCTTTGTTGATCCTGCTGGACGCAGCTACATTCCCAGGAGGGTTCTCGATACCCTAGTTACCAGCACCTCTGCACCGGTGTTCGGCATGTATGAATCATATTTCGGTAGGGGTATTATAGGCGGTCCCATGGTGGCCATGCAGCAGCACGGCCGTTTGGCAGCTGAACGGGCTGTTGCGGTGCTCCAGGGTCAGGCTCCAGAACAGCTTGGCTTTACCGATGGCAATGAAGCAGAGATGGTGGCCTATGACTGGCGACAGCTGCACAGATTCCAGATCAGGGAAGGCCTGCTCGTGCCCGATGCGTCCATTGAATTCCGGCAAGCTACCCTGTGGGAGCAATACAAGTATGTGTTCATCGCGTTGGCCGCACTGATGGTCTTGCAATCAGCCCTGATTCTTGGTTTAGTTTTCAATCTTCGCTGGCGCAAAAAAGGCGAGCAGCAACTGCTGGAGCAGCAGGTTGAACTGGAAACCCTAGCAGGACGGCTTATTGCCGGCAGGGAAGAGGAAATGCAGCGGCTTTCCCGCGCTTTTCATGACGATTTGATGCAGCGCCTGGCTGCAGTCAGTATCAAGGCTGGAACTTTGGAAAGACAGGCGGCGGACGGCCACGCTGCCATGCTGGAGCCCATTCAGGGCATCAAGCAGCAACTGGTCAGCTTGACAGAAGATATTCATACCATTTCCCGTGAATTGCACCCTTCCATCCTGAAGGATCTAGGACTGGAAAAGGCCCTGCAATCCCTGTGCGCCAATTTTACCGAGCGAAGCGGGATAAAAGTTGAGTTGTACGACCATGGCCTATCTTCCACCGTGGATTGTCAGGAGCAGATCCTGTGCATCTACCGGGTGGTGCAGGAGGCCCTGCACAATATTGCTAAACATGCGGGGGCAAGCCATGTTGACGTTTTTGTGGAAAACAGGCTTGATAAACTGGTGCTGACCATCGAAGATGATGGTGCTGGTTTTGATATAATTACCGCGCCCAGATCACCGGGGATTGGCCTTGCCATCATGCGGGAACGGGCCAGGCTGGTGGGAGGTTCTTTTACCATCCATTCCGAACCGGGGCAGGGGACAGTGGTTGATCTTGTCATTCCGAAAAAGAGCAAGACCCATGGCGAAAACCAGGATTCTTCTCGCTGATGATCACCGTCTGGTTGCAGAAGGCTTGCGTAGCCTGCTGGAGCCGGATTTTGAACTGGTGGCCATTGTTGAGGATGGCCGCGCCCTTTTGGAGGCTGCGGAGCGCTACTGGCCGGAGGTGGTGGTGGTGGACGTGTCCATGCCGCTTTTAAACGGCATTGAAGCGGTGCGGATCCTGAAAAAGAAAAACGATAAGGTCAAGGTGGTTTTTCTGACCATGCATGTGGATGTGGACTATGCGATCAGTGCCCTTGAGGCCGGGGCTTCGGGATATGTGCTCAAGCATTCCGCCGCTACAGAATTGCTGACCGCCATTGGCTATGCCATCCAGGGGAAAACCTATATTACCCCGCTGTTGGCCGAGCAGATCGAACAGCAGAAGCAATGCCATCTCACCATTCCTGCCAGCGGCCTTGCTGTCCTTACCCAGCGTCAGCGTGAGGTGCTGCAGCTTCTGGCTGAAGGGCATTCCACCAAGGAGGCAGCGGTCATCCTCAATATTTCCGCTCGTACCGTAGAGTTCCACAAATACGGCATGATGGAAACCCTCGGGGTGAAAAGCACGGCTGAGCTAATGCACTTTGCCTTTAAGCACAAGCTGCGTTGATGCAGGATGCGAGCCTGTTTGGTATCAATAATGAGTTGTGAATGCATGATGATCTGCACCGCAGTAAAAAAATGACATCAAAACAGTAAAATTGTAATTTGGAAGTAAGCTATGAAGACAAGCATGTTGTTTCTATTGATGTTAGGAATGTCAATTGCGATGGCTTGTCACTGTTATTCCCAGGAGATAGGGTGGGATATCTTTTCTTGTGAATATATGAATTTAGAAAATGATATTTTGTTGTCTGGCCATTGTCGTAAAGAAGTAACAGAAATAAATGGAAATTTGGCGCACATATTAAAATGGCCTTCGGGCAATTCCGTTACAGTTGAATTTGTCAGGTCACAAAGTGGGCATCATATATGGAATATCAACGCTGAACAATCCGTCGCTATTGAAATAAATCGAGAACATTTCAGAGGATTTTCAATGGATCTCAATCAATTCCTGGAATGGCAAGATCGTCCGTATTGATCAGTTTTGTTAACGCTCTAACCGTTCGGTCAAACGAGTGCCTTCGGCGTTGCGCCGCCACCCACCCCAAGTGGTGGATCATTATTGCATGAGTCTGCTTTTTTTGGAAAACCAAAAACACAAGTGAAGGTTTGAGCATGGAAAAATTGGTGGCTGAATTAAAACAGATAGTGGCTTTCAAGGAAGACACCAACGAAGGCGATATTGTGGTGGTGGCGGCCAAGGAGCCGCAGTTGCTGATCTATGCTGCGGTAGGCGAGATAGTCCGTGATGAAACCCGTAAGGACGAGTGGTGGCACGTGACCTTGCACTTTTTGGCCATACCGCTGCAAACGGTTGTCTGGACCTTGCGTGAACCCCAGTTCACCGGCGTAGAAATTTTTACCATGGGCGGCAATCCGCATTTTATCAAGGCCATAGCCCTGCCGACACAGACGGATTCCATGGAACCCCTAAAAAGCAAGCAAGCTCCTCCGCCAAAAAAGACAGTAAAAAATACCAAACTCACCAAGATAAAATAGAAAATTTATCATATGTATGCGGGGATAGCCGTATCGCCCCGGCCAAGCAGCGATGCTTTGCATTCGCGGGGCAAGTAGGGTATAGCGAGTTGCCACGAGCAAGAGCTTATCCATTGGAAAGGGACAATGATCAAGTTTAAGGAGTAGTCAATATGATTAATAAAGTTATTCTTATCGGTAATTTAGGAGCAGATCCCGAAATACGCTACACTCAAAGCGGCTCCCAGGTGGCGACCTTTAATGTGGCCACCACCGAGAAATGGAAGGGGCAGGATGGCAACATACAGGAGCAGACCGAGTGGCACCGTATTGTTGCTTGGAGCAAGCTGGCTGAAATTTGTGGTCAGTATCTGCATAAGGGCAGTCGTGTGTATATAGAAGGCCGCTTGCAAACGCGGAAGTGGCAGGATCAGAGCGGGGTGGATCGCTACACCACAGAAATTATTGCCCGTGAGATGAAGATGCTGAGCCCACGAAGTTCTTCCGGTGATGGTGAATACGGCGGATCCGGATCCGGTTATGGTGGCGGCAGTTCCTACAATGAGCCGTCACCCATTGGAGATGATGTGCCCTTCTGATGTGCAGCACACATTCGATGTTGCCGCGTTTCCGTAAGACGGCGCAGCTGTTTCCCCACAGCTCCGGTAATTGTGTGCCTACTTCCCGTGAAGCTGCCCAACAGGCAGTAGACCGTATTGCCGCCTTCCGCCAGGAACTTGACCATCTGGCCGAGGCAGGGATTCTGCATTTGGATGCTGAGCAGCGGCAGGCGGTGGACACCTATCAGCAGAATAAACTTGAAGAGTGGCGGTTCCTCTTTGACGTGGATACCCGTCGTCAGGACCGGCAGTTCAGCCTCGGCATGAAAGCAGCCTCATTCCTGGCGGCGCTTGGCCTGGGTGCGGCGGTTTTTTTCCTGTTTCAACAATTTTGGGGCCGTTTTTCGCCGCCGTGGCAAATTGCTATTCTGGTGAGCGCCTCCATCGGTTCCTTGCTTGCGACCATGCACTGTGCCGCGCGCGAACAACTGGGCTATTTCGCCCGACTTTTTGCCCTGGTGGCCCTTGTCTGCTTTATACTGAATCTGACCTTGCTCGGCCAACTGTTCAATGCTACTCCCAGCCATACCGTTTTCCTGGTCTGGGCTTCACTGGCCTTTCTGTTGGCCTATGCCACCGGCGCCAGGCTCCTGCTTACCTTGGCAGTACTTTGCCTGGCCGGCTTTCTCAGCGCCCAGGCAGGAGCATGGAATGGTATCTATTGGTTGAGCGTGGGTGAACAGCCCGAATCCTTTTATCCGGCGGCTATTGTTCTTTTTTTTCTTTCCTTTGTACCGCACCGTCTTAACCCTAGCTTTCCGTCTGTATATCGGATGTGGGCCCTGTTGTTCTGGTTTATACCGATGTTGGTGCTCTCACACTGGGGGACAGGCAGCTATATTCCTTGGGCACCAACGCTGGTGGAATGGTTCTACCAGATTGCCGGTTTTGTGAGCAGTGCGGGCGTAATTGCAGCAGGTATCCGCTGGCGCTGGCATGAAACCATGCGGATCGGGGTTATTTTCTTCACTCTCTTCCTCTATGCTAAGTTTTACGACTGGTGGTGGGGCTGGATGCCCAAATATCTCTTCTTTTTCCTTGTTGGCCTGTTGGCAATCCTGGTGTTGCTGGTACTCAGACGGTTGCGTTCCCGCGGTGACAGAGCACTGCAACAACACGAGGTGGCTGGATGAGTTCACGTATGCGCCGGATACTGCAACTCACCGCCATGGCCCTGCTACTGATTGTTGCTGCAAACGCAATTCTTTTGCTGGGCTCCTGGCGCAATCGCTCTGGTGAGCCTGACGCGGAGTTACTGCTCAGTGAGCGGGAATTGTATGTTCCATACTCCTGGGATGATGAAAACAGCGGCCGTTTTATCCAGCTGCGCTACCAGCTTGCCAGCGAAATGGGTGGCGATACCTTGTTTACTAATCCATGGCTCGACAGGAAAAAATTGAAAAGCCTTGGTTATCGCCTGCCGCAGGAGGGTGCAGACACGGCAGAGTCAGCATCCTATCTCAGTTTTCCCGCAAAAAAAGTCTTTGTCGTGCTGGAACTGCAGGGATTAGCCTACGAACAGGCCCTGGCCCAAGCTGTGGCAGAAATGGAAGGCTTGCAACCCACAGCAGGGCCAGAAACTATACAAGCAGCTGAGGAAAAGGTGCGCCAACTACGCGATCAGGATTCCCGTCTTTATGTGGTGGATGTGGGACTGGATGCGCAGGAACTGCGGCAACACCATAGCAGTAAAGAGCGGTACGCTATTGTTCCCGGACAACTGCGCGTGTGGTGGGATAGAGGCCACAAGCAGAATAAACCGCAATGGTTTAGCAGTATCACCCTGGACCGCGAACGGATTTTTGTCCCTCTGGAGTTTGCCGGGCCGTTGGCGCGTTGTGCACAGCAGATGCAGAAAGTGCCGTCTGGGGGGAAGACAGGGGCATCCGGTTGTCGGGTGCGTCTGGCTTTTGGCACAAGGCTGGAGCCTTGGGTAAAGGAATTGCACGCTTGGACAAACTGAGCCTGATGGTGTCCGGGGGTAAAATTCAAAGGTGCACTGCAGGTGAAGCAGTCGTTTGGGCGAGCACTCCAGCATACCAGGCAACATAGTGGGCCACGCTTTGTATAAGGCTATGTGTTTCAGCCTTGGCGCGTCCGACCATGCCCATCTCCTGCCACTGCGGCCGTAGTCGGAAGAAATCGCGCCATTGCCCGACTAAAGACTCTGCAGAGCGGGCAGCGAAGAGTAACCCGTTTTCACCGTGTGTCACCAGTTCGGGCAGAGCGCAGGCATCGGCCGCAAGCACAGGCAGGCCACAAGCCATAGCTTCAAGCGTAGCAATAGATTGCAGTTCAGCGTATCCGGCCATGATAAAACAGTCTGCCGCGTTGTAGAGTTTGGGCAAATCCTCATTGGAAACATAACCTGGAAACAGTACCTGTTTTCCCAGGTTCAGCTGTTCCACTTGTTCCCGCAGTTCAATTGCGCAACTGCCGTTGCCTGCCAGGGTTAGTACGGCACTATCTTTTTTCAACTGTGCAAAGGCGCTGACCACTTCCCTCAGTCCCTTTTCATGATCTAGGCGACCCACATATAAGAAAAGTGGGGCTGCGTCGTCAACCCCAAGGCGTTGCCGTATCTTGCGGCGAGCCTCCATGTCAGGTTTGAAGCGCTCCACGTCCACCCCGCAGGAGATAGCTGTAACCGGTGGTCGAATCCCCTGCTGCAGCAAGATGTCAGCTGCTGTCTGCGTTGGAGTGCTCACCGCCTCAAGTTTGTTGTAGAGACTCAGCATGTGCCGCCAGAATAACGGCTCAAGCCTGTGCCGTAGTGGTATGGGCAAGGGTATGTTGGCTGTGAGATTCTGGGGCAGGAAATGATTGGTGCCCACCACAGGGATGTGCTGTTCTTTGGCGAGGCGCCAAAGCGCGCGGCTGATGAAATAATGATCCTGCAGATGGATGATGTCAAAATGCTCGGGCGCTACAAGCCGCTTGCGCAGCTTTGCCAAGGCCTTAAGGGTAATGTTGGCGTTGTGGGGCAGGCGTAGGGTGGGAACCCGCAGTACCTGGACGCCCTCTATAGCTTCTACCTGCAGGTTATCCGGTTCTGCTGGAGCCAGTACACTGACCGTATGTCCCTGCCGGTGCAGACCACGAGCTAGACGCACGGTAAAAACCGCTTGTCCGTTGTCTTCCCGATAGTAGGCTTGCCCTGCCAGAAGAATATTCATGAAGTTTTTGTGCCTCCTTGCCATTTCCACAAGAAAAAGGCGAGAATGACCATGACCGCCGTGCCAGCCGCACCCCAGTGGATGTAAGCAGATTCACTTTCAAGGATTCGAGTAAGGATCGGACCCATACCGTAATAGCCAGCCAGGGCGAGGGCACCGGTCCAGACGATTTCACAGACTATGGCCACTGGCAGCAGCCGGGGCAGGGCAACCTTGGCCATGCCCATGGCCAGGAGTACCGGAACCATGGCCAAGCCAAGGCTGAGCTTGGCCGCCACAAAATACCACAGGCCATGATCGCGCAAATGGGTTTGCACGGTCAGGATGCGTCCCCGGTTTAACTGTGTGGAGCCGGGAAGCAGCCTTAGTGAAAGCCTGCCTTTACCGAAACGTCCTAAAAAGTACCAGAGGAAATCAGCGGCAAGATTTCCGCCAATGGCCACAAGCACCACTATACCGATGGAAAGGTCATTGACGGCTTTGGCGGCCAGTGTTGCAGCAGCCAACGTGGCGATCGGTCCTTCGACGAGTACCGCCAGGAAGAGCAAAAGATACGCCATATTCAACAGTCAGATCTGTCAGACGAGCTTGCAGATATCGGTGGCAATATCCAGGGACGCGTTGGGCCGTGCCAGGCAGGAGGCATTGCGGGCCAACTCCTGCAAAATAGGATTGTTGACATCCAGCCAGTCGCGGGCAAGGGCGGTTAGACCACGGGTGGTGGAGGCATAGGCCCCGGCTTTATGTTCTTTTACGTAAGCGACATTGCCGGCCTCCTGTCCTCGTATATAACCGGAAAGTATGAGCGGCAGGCCAGCGATGAAGGCCTCACTGATGGTACCTGGGCCGGCCTTGGTGACCAAGAGATCGGCTGCACCCATCAACTCTGGCATATTGTCGACAAAGCCGTAAACGCTGGTGGGGATATCCCAAGAAACAGCGTCCAGGCGTGCTTTCAACCGTTGATTGCGACCGGTGACCACCAGGAGCTGGCCATTGGGAATAGTTTTGGCGATTCTTCGGGCAATGCGATAAATCTGACCCGTGCCTTCACCGCCGCCAACTATAAGAATGGCGGGTTTGTCGGGATCAATGCCCAAGTGCAGTTTATGTTTGCGCTTGTCACCGCTCACCTCGTTGAATTTGAGCCCCACTGGCTGGCCATGCACCGCCAACTTTTCCCTCGGCATGCCCAATTCCAGGGCCAGATCGCGCGCCTTTTCCGTTGGCACCAGGCAACGGTCCACCTGCGGGCATATCCAGGAGGAATGCAAGGTGACCATATCAGTGACCACAGTAATGAAAGGTACATTTAAGCCAGCGGATTCACGCCACTGCAGGCCGAGATGATTCATGAGCGGATGCACCGATACCACCAGGTCGGGCTGCTCTTTGCGCATGAAAGCCGTTACCGAATTTTTGACAAGTGGGGCAAAGCTTGCGAAAACAAGCCGCTGCATTTTTCTGTAGTAGGTTAGCTTCCATATGAGCGCCCAAATGGGCATGCCAGGCCCGGTGATCCAACCGTAGGTATCTGGAAAGCGGTTGATGGGGTAGGGCATGTGACGTTTCCACACATCTTCGATAAGGCTTTCATATTGGCCCGGATACAGGGCCTCAATAGCTTCACTGATAGCCATGGCTGAAGCACGGTGGCCGCCGCCGGTATCTGACAGAAGAAAGAGTATTTTTTTTTTGCGCATGGCGCCTGTTCGGGTAGGTGTTTGCCGAGAAACAGCCTTTATCAACTCGGCAGGGTCAAGGATACTGTTTGTTCAACTACTCTGCTGGGGTGTTAAAAATGGGCAGGCGAATTCAACGTAAGCCCGACCTGCTGTGTCTTGTAAGATAGCCATTCTTCCCTTGTATGGAAGGAAAAAGATGCCTTGCACCGGTACGCACAACAGTTTTTTGTATGTTTAAGCAATGCACAGGATACCAGTACAGCCATATTAACACGATAATATATTGTGCATGCTGCTGAAACTGGAAAATGTATGGTTAGCTAGGGCAGGGCTGCTTTCTTGGGGAGGAAGACAAGTACAGTTTCGCAGTATCGTTCTGGCAGAATTTGTATAGATTTTTTTTGATATTTGTTTCGGTTTTTTTGATGCGACCCCGACGGAGTTACACGGACAAACGCAGACAAACCGTCGTAACTGGTTCGAATCATCCCGGTCTTCACTGGAAAAACTTCATTTTTTTCCCTTGACAGGCCGAATCGGCACCGGTTAATGAATAGCCGTTCATTCATTTTCATCCTGCATGTAAGAGGTCTGGTTCATGGTCACTGAATTGGTTCTTTCGATTGTCGCCTTGGTCGGCCTTGCCTTGCTGGTGCCGCTGATCATGCTGGCCACAGTAGTACTGGGGCCGCGCGCCAGCAATCCGGCAAAAGAAGCCCCCTACGAAAGCGGTATCAAGCGCATGATCGGCCTGGCGGAACAGAAGTTCAGCGTCAAGTTTTATCTGTTGGCCATCATGTTTCTTCTCTTTGATATTGAAATGGTTTTTATGTACCCGTGGGCAGTGGGTCTGCGCGAGCTGGGCTGGCTCGGTTTCGTCGAAATGGTCACCTTCATGCTGCTGCTCTTAACAGGGCTCATCTACATAATCAAGAAAGGGGTGCTCAATTGGCGCTAGGAATAGAAGCACGACTGGGTGAAGGATTTCTGACCACCAAATTGGATGCTGTTCTGAATTGGGGGCGGGAAAACTCTTTGTGGCCCTATGTTTTTGGTACTGCCTGCTGCGCTATCGAATTCATGAGTACAGCGGCTAGTCAATTCGATATTGCTCGCTTTGGCGCTGAAGTTTTGCGCTATTCCCCCCGGCAGGCAGATCTGCTCATGGTGTGTGGCACCATAAGCTACAAACAGGCGCCCATCTTGAAGCGGATCTACGATCAGATGTCGGAGCCTAAGTGGGTGGTTTCGGTGGGTGCCTGTGCCTCCACGGGTGGTATGTATGACAACTACTGTACTGTGCAGGGCATTGACACTGTCATCCCTGTGGATGTGTATGTAGCTGGCTGTCCGCCCAGGCCTGAGGCCATTCTGGATGCGCTCCTGAAGATTCAGGACAAGGTGCGGGGAGAAAGTGTGCTTAACGATCGCCAGAAAGATTTCAAAGGGATTTTCGACTGATGACTACAACGGCGCTCCAAAACATTCAGACCGCTTTTCCGGATGCGGATTGCCGCGAGAACATGGGTTCCGTGGTTCTCACCGTGCAGCCGGACGTTCTCGAAGCCAGTCTCGCGAAGCTCAAAAATGATCCGCAATTCGGCTGCAGCCTTCTGCTTGATGTGACTGGGATCGATTTCCTTACCTATCCGACCCCGCAACCAACCCGCTTTGTGGTGGTGTACATCCTGCGCAATCCTGAAAACGGTTTGCAGGTACAGGTGCGGGTGCCGGTGGCAGATCCAGAAAAAGGTATTCCCAGCGCTACCAAGTTGTGGGGTTCTGCTATTTGGGGCGAACGGGAAACCTACGACCAGTATGGCATCCATTTTCAGGGTCACCATGATCTGCGTCGCATCCTCAACCACTGGCAATTTGTCGGCCATCCGCTGCGCAAGGACTATGACATCTATCAGGGGCAGATCTGTTATGAGACTGACCCGCTGGAAAATGAAATCAAGGCCCGGCTCAAGTATAATGGCATTGACGATACTTCAATGGCGGAGCTACATACCGAAATCATGTATCTCAACATGGGGCCAGCTCACCCGGCAACCCATGGCGCCATTCGTATACTGACCGCGCTTGATGGCGAGACCATACTCGCCAACGTCAATGAAATAGGCTATCTGCACCGTGGTTTTGAAAAAACTGCAGAGCATCGCACCTATAACCAGGTCGTTCCTCTGACTGACCGGCTCAATTACTGCTCCGCTCTGATGAATAATATCGCCTATGTCAAGGCGGTTGAATCCTGGTTGGGCGTGGAAATCACCGAGCGAGCCAAATTCATGCGGGTGATCCTGAGTGAATTTTTCCGTATTCAGGATCATCTGGTCTGTCTGGCTGCCAACTTGCTTGATATAGGCGGTTTGACCAACTATTGGTACCTCTACAACCAGAAGGAAGCCTCCTACGACTTCATCAGCCGGCTCACCGGCGGTCGCCTGACTACATCCTTTACCCGAATTGGCGGTATGTACCGCGACTTTTACGAGGGATGGCAGGCAGATATGGAGCAACAACTGTGTGATATTGAAATGGGCGTGGCAGACTCGCTCAAACTGGTGCAGAAAAATCGTATTGTCCATGATCGAACCCAGGGCGTTTGTGTCTTCCCGGCAGAAAAGGCTCTGTCTTATGGCTTTACTGGGCCCTGTCTCCGGGCAAGCGGTGTCCCCTTTGATTTGCGCAAAATCAGGCCGTACTACAATTATGATGCCTTTGATTTCTCCATACCCGTCGGATCACAGGGTGATGTCTACGATCGCATCATGGTGCGGTTTGAAGAGATTTATCAGAGCGCGAGCATAATTCGCCAGGCAATGAAGATGGTGCCTGAGGGGCCGGTATTTGTGTCGAATGTTCGTGTGGCCCTGCCACCCAAGCAAGAGGTGTACAGCAATATTGAGGCCCTGGCCGGCCACTTCAAACTGATTTTTGAGGGTGTACGCACACCACCAGGTGAATGGTACGACGGCTATGAGGCAGCCAATGGCGAACTGGGTTTTTACTTTGTTTCCGATGGCAGCGGCACCCCCTATAAATGCAAGGTGCGGCCACCCTGTTTCTACATGATGGGCGGCTTTCACAAGATGATTGAGGGCAGTATGATTGCCGACGTCATCGCCAATCTCGGCAGTTTGAACATCATAGGCGGAGAGCTGGACAGATGAGTAACCGAGCAGAGCTTATAGAGAGCGGCAAACCATTTGCCTTTGATGCCGAGCGGGATGCGGAGTTTGAGCGACTGGCCAAACGCTATCCGAACCGGGATTCACTGATTCTGCCTTCCCTCTGGCTCATTCAGGACCAACAGGGCTGGATTAGCGTCGAGTCCATTGCCTACGTGGCAGACCGGATTGGCACTTTTGCCAGCCAAGTCTATGAAGTGGCCACATTTTACACCATGTATCACCTCCGGCCGATGGGGAAATACCATATCTGCGTTTGCCGGACGCTCTCCTGCTATCTGCTGGGTAAACAGCAGATTGTGGATTATTTACAGCAGGAACTGGGTATACGGCCGGGACAGATCAGTGAGGATGGGCGGTTCAGCCTGGAAGAGGTGGAATGCCTGGGCCACTGCGGCTCTGCGCCGGTAGTCCAGATCAACGGGGAGTTCCATGAAAACATGACCGTTGACAAGTTCAAGGAACTGCTGTCCACGCTGAAATAAGGAGGCGATTGGAATGGAAGTCAAGGTACTCAGCGCCAAGTTCGACATAGAAGGTGCCAACAAACTTGAGATAGCAAAAGAGCATGGCGCCTACGCCACGCTGGACAAGTTGTTTGCCATGGAGCCTGCTGCAGTGACGGAAGTGGTCAAAGCAAGCGGATTGCGTGGCCGTGGTGGTGCCGGCTTTCCCACCGGACTTAAATGGACCTTTCTGCCAAAGGGGCTGGACAAACCAGTTTACCTGGCAGTGAACTCGGATGAGTCAGAACCGGCTACCTTTAAGGATCGCTACATCCTGGTGCGCGATCCTCACATGCTTATTGAAGGCATCATCATCTGCTGCTATGCCATAAACAGCCACGACGCCTACATCTATATCCGCGGTGAATATACCAGTCAGGTAAAAGTGCTGCAGGCCGCAATAGACGAGGCTTACGCTGCAGGTTATCTGGGTGAAAAAGTTGCTGGACATGACTTTCGCATAGATGTGACTGTACACCGTGGTGCTGGCGCTTATATCTGCGGCGAGGAAACAGCGCTCCTTGAGTCCATTGAGGGCAAGAAGGGGCAACCGCGAAGTAAACCACCCTTTCCTGCGATAGAAGGATTGTATGGCTGTCCTACTATCATCAATAATGTGCAGTCCATCGCTTCCTTGCCGTTTATTCTTGCCAACGGTGCCGACGCGTACAAGGCTTTTGGTACGGAAAAAAGCCCAGGTACGCACCTTTTCGGCATCTCCGGTCTGGTGCAAAAGCCCGGTATGTATGAGCTGCCTTTGGGTTTACCGGTATTAGAGGTGATCGACAAGGTGGCAGGCGGTGTGCGCGAGGGAAGAAAACTCAAGGGCATTATCCCTGGCGGCAGTTCTACCCCAGTGCTGACCCCTGAGGAAGCACAGGATGCAACCTTGGATTATGAATCTTTGGCAGCCCATAAAACCATGTTTGGTTCTGGCGGCATCGTGGTTTTGGACGACACGGTGGATATGGTTAAGCTGGCGGAAAATCTGGTACATTTCTACTACCACGAATCCTGCGGCCAGTGCACCCCATGCCGTGAAGGCTTGGGCTGGATGCTCAAGATTCTTGAGCAACTCATAGCTGGTAAAGGCAAGGTCGCTGACATTGACCTCTTGCTGGAACTTTGCGACAACATCGAAATGAAGACTGTATGCGTGCTATCCGCCGCCTGCACGATGTCACTTCGAAGCTATCTGATTAAATTCAGGTCTGAATTTGAGGCCTATGCCGCCAAGAATGCATCGGCTGAACCCGTGATGTAGAGGATAAGGAACGAGCATGGCTGATACTATCAAGCTGTCTGTCAACGGAGTTGAAGTTGAGGTTCAGGCTGGAAAGAACCTAGTCGACGCCGTTGCCGCTGTAGGCATCGAAATTCCACATATCTGTTATCATCCCGCCCTGGGAGCTGACGGTAACTGCCGTATGTGCCTGGTCGAGATTGAAGACGGACGTCCACCCCTGGTGCCGGCCTGTAAAACCAGAGCAGTTGAAGGCATGAAGGTTCGGTTGGATTCTGAAAAGATCAAAAAGATTCAGCGCGACATAATGGAGTTTGAACTGATCAACCACCCGATTGATTGCCCAATTTGTGATCAGGCGGGTGAATGTATCCTCCAGGACTACTACATGAAGTATGACGGCGCCCAAAGCCGAATGCGGGTGCCGCAGGTTGTGAAGGGAAAGAAGATCGATTTTGGTGCAGGGGTAGTGCACGACCAAGAACGCTGCGTGCTCTGTGCACGCTGTGTCCGTTTTACCAGGCTGATCACCAAAACTGGCGAGCTCGGCATTGTCAACCGCACTGACCAGGCCCGGGTCAATATCTTTCCCGGACGACCGCTCTCCAACCGTTATTCCCTGAACGTGGTGGATTTATGTCCGGTAGGCGCAATGACCAGCAGTGATTTCCGTTTCAAACAGCGCGCCTGGTTTCTTACCAAAAGCAAGGGTATCTGCCATGGTTGCAGCAAGGGCTGCAATATTTTCATTGATCACAACCGCGAAAAATACCAGGACGACATTATCTATCGGTACCGTCCACGTCATAACGAACAGGTGAACGGGTATTTTATCTGTGATGCCGGTCGTATGACTTATAAACAGGAAAATGAAAAAAGGTTGCGCACTCCTTTGGCTTCCGGCCAACAGGCAGATCTGGAAAGTGCGATCAATGCACTGAAGCGCCGCCTGGATCAGGCTGCAAATCCTTTCTTTGTGGTGTCGCCG
This sequence comes from Desulfobulbaceae bacterium, assembly GCA_012744275.1. Classification (GTDB taxonomy): domain Bacteria; phylum Desulfobacterota; class Desulfobulbia; order Desulfobulbales; family Desulfobulbaceae; genus Desulfobulbus. Next base: position 86,283 of record JAAYIE010000002.1, on the reverse strand, counting down.
AACTGCTCGCTGGAACAAATGCATGCCATACAGCAATTGGCGGCACAAAAAAAGGCAACGGTAAGCGGCTTCAGTGAGGGATATATCCAAGAAGGTGATGGCGACGATTGGCTCATTCAGGATGACAAGGCTGCCAATCGCGCCGCCTTTGCTGTGCTTGGCATTGATGAGACCAAGGAAGTTTTCAATAGCGCGCTCAAAGGTGCCGACCTTGTAGTCAATTTTGGCAATGACCTCAGTCTTAGTGGGGTCAATAACACCAGTCTCGGTACAGCTGAGATGGCCTTTATCGGCAGCTATGCTAACAGCTGTGCAGATGCCGCTGCCTACCTGGTACCAGTTGCTTCATACAGTGAGGATTCTGGCAGCATCATTAATGTTGATGGCGTGCTCCAGCGCTATGAGACAGCCGTAAAGAAAAATGTGCCTTTCCCCAACATGCTTAGTGTCATCAGGCAATTGGGCGGTGGCCTGGACGATGTACAGGCAGCTCGAACAAGCCTTGGCAATACTGTAGAAGCCTTTAAGAAATTGGATTTGCAGAATATCCCGGCCCAGGGGCTGGCATTAACCGCGAGCGAGGTAGGCAATGTCACTGCTTGATACGGTCATCACTATAATCCGCGTTCTGTTTGCGGCCTTTATTCCCGTCTGCTTTTTGGCAGTGATGGTGTGGATGGAGCGTCGTGGCTGCGGTTTCATCCAGGACCGCTCTGGGCCAAACCGTGCCAATGTCTTTGGCTTTCGATTGATGGGAATAGTGCAGAACTTGGCCGATGGTCTAAAATTGGCCTTTAAGGAAGATGTGATCCCTGCCCACATCAAGTACAAGTTTTACTATGTACTTGCTCCGGTCATTGTCTTTACTATCGCCATCGTATCCTTTGCCTCGGTACCCTTTGCCGATGCGCTGGTATTAGGCGGCAAATCCTACCTCATGCAGGGCATACCCACTGACCTGGGTATCCTCTGGTTTATGGCCATTGTCGGCTTTGCTGTGTACGGCATCATTCTGGCTGGTTGGTCCTCACACAATAAGTATGGCATGCTCGGGGGGCTGCGCGCGGCTGCGCAGGTGATCAGTTACGAAATCCCCCTGGGTCTGGCCCTTATCAGCCTGCTCATCGTGTATGGTACGGTTAATCTGACTGGAATTGTGCAGTACCAGGGACAGCTGCTCTTTGGTTTCATTCCCATGTGGGGTGTAGTGCTGCAGCCTCTGGGTGCGATCATTTTCATAGTCGCAGCTTTTGCCGAAGCCAACCGTGTACCCTTTGATCTGGTGGAAGGTGAAAGCGAGATTGTTGCCGGTTTCCATATCGAATACAGCGGCATGAAATTCGCCATGTTCTTCATGGGCGAATATGTGGCCATGTTTACTTCCAGTGCCATAATTGTGTCGCTTTACTTCGGCGGCTTCCAGATTCCTTGGCTGAGCACTGCCTTCATGGTTGAGCATACTAGGCTGGTGGTGATCCTGCTGATGATCGCCTTGCCTTTGCTTGCATATCTTGTCGTAGGCTGGATCAGGAAGAACAATCGTAACCGTTTTCTTCCGCGTGAAAGCGATCCAGATGTTTTCGAGGCAACCTGGTATATCAGGCTGCTTTGGGCAGCTGTCATCCTGCTTGAGCTGGTACTCTTGATATTTTTGATTATCGGTGCAGGTGGGGCAGCGGCACGCATCTTGGCCGCATGCCTGCAGGTAGCTACATTTCTGGTCAAGGTCACCTTCATGTGCTTTGTCTACGTATGGGTACGGTGGACCTTACCCCGTTTCCGCTACGATCAGCTGCAGAGACTGGGCTGGCAGACCCTGATACCGCTTTCTCTGCTGAATATCTTTATAACCGGCGCAATTGTGGTCGTACTGAGCTGAGAGGAACAGGCATGAGCATTGATATCAAGACGGTCGAGCGGAAGGGCGGCACCCCGCAGGAACGCGTCTATCTGGTGGAGGTTTTCAAAGGGATGGCAGTGACCTTTGGTCATTTTATCCGGAACTTCCTTGACAACTCCAAACTGTATGTCCGCCATTATCCTGAGGTAGAGCCTGAGATCACCGCCCGCTGGCGGGGTCGCCATCGGTTGACCCGCCACGAAGACGGCACCGTCAAATGCGTGGCCTGCTTCATGTGCCAGACCAACTGCCCGGCCAAGTGCATCATGATTGAGGCTGGTGAGCGCAATGATGGAAGAACCGAAAAATTACCGGTGCGCTTTGATATTGATCTTTTGGAGTGCATCTACTGCGGTTTTTGTGTCGAGGCTTGCCCCATGGATGCCATCCGCATGGATACCGGTATCTATGCACTCACCGGCACAGAGCGGGATTCCTTTGTCATTGGGCTGAATGAGCTCTTGCAGAGTGAAAGCCCTTTCACTGACGAAGAGTACAAAAAGGGGAGCAAATAAGCCATGCTGGTTGACCTGCTATACACATGTTTTGCCGTTTTTTCGGTGCTTGGCGCGCTCGGACTCATCATCTTCCGCCACCCGATGAACGGGGCCATGAGCTTCTTGATAACGCTCATCTCGATTGCTGGCCTGTACGCTTTACTGTCTGCGAAACTGCTTTTTGCCTTGCAGTTGATCGTATACGCTGGCGCGATCATGTCAATGATCGTGTTCATTATCATGTTTCTCAATATCCAGCCGGAAGAATTGCCCGCCGAAAAGACCAAGGTGATCTACCTGGTTGGCGGCGCGGTGGCTGTGTTGCCGGTGGCCTTTTTCCTTATCAAAGTAATTAAGCGACTGCCAAACATGCCGATAAGCTTTGCCAGTGAAGGCTTTGGTGGTGTTAAGGAAGTTGGCTTGATCTTTTTCACCGAGTGGTTGGTACCCTTTGAGATTGTTTCCATCCTCTTGCTGGTCGCTCTGGTCGGAGCGGTTGTGCTTGCCGGAAAAAGGGAGAAAAATAAATGATTCACGATTATTTGGTGCTCAGCGTCATCCTGTTCTGCCTGGGCATAGTAGGCGTTTTTGCCCGGCGCAATGTCTTTACCGTCTTCATGTCGGTGGAACTGATGCTTAACTCGGCGAACCTTGCTTTTATCGCCTTTGCACGTTTGCATCAAAATATGGATGGCCACGTTCTGGCTTTGCTGGTCATGGCTGTTGCCGCTGCCGAAGTCGCCCTTGCGCTGGCTGTGGTGATCCTGCTGCACAAGCAGACAGGCAAACTCGACACCAATGTTTTCAGTCTGCTTAAGGGGTGATCTCATGGCACACAGCACCTTTTATCTGGGGATGATCCCACTCTACCCGCTCCTTGGAGCGGTGTGTATCGGCCTGCTCCATATCTTCACTTGCAGGCGCTGCCGTTTGCCTCAGTTGGTCTATGGATTACTGGCCTGCGTAGGCCCAGCCTTGTCGTTCTTTCTGGCCCTGAGGGTTTTTTTCGAACTGCAGGCGCTGCCGCTGGAGTCACGTTTTTTTAGCTACAAAGCCTTTACCTGGTTCAGTGTTGGCGATTTGCATTTGAATATGGGTTTTCTAGCAGATCCGCTTTCCAGCCTGATGCTTCTATTCGTTACCTTCATCGGTACTCTGATCCATGTTTATTCAATCGGGTACATGGATGGTGACAAGACTTACGGTAAATTTTTTGCCTATATGAACCTCTTTCTCGGCAGCATGCTCATCCTGGTTCTTGCTGACAGCCCGGTTGTCATGTTTATCGGTTGGGAAGGAGTCGGTCTTTGCTCCTACTTGCTTATCAGCTATTACAATGAAGATAGCGAGAATGTGCTGGCAGGTAACAAGGCGTTTATCGTCAACCGTATCGGCGACCTCGGCTTCGTGCTGGGCATGGGCTTTCTCTTTTGGGCAATTGGGTCGCATGGCTTTGACTTTCTCTCACTCAAAGCCAATGCCCACCTGATGACCGAATCAACCATCCTGATTGTCTGCCTGCTGCTTTTTATCGGCGCAACCGGCAAGTCTGCACAGATTCCACTGTACGTGTGGTTACCAGATGCCATGGCAGGCCCTACTCCTGTATCCGCGCTGATTCACGCCGCAACCATGGTTACCGCTGGTGTGTATATGGTGGCGCGCTTCAGTTTTCTTTATGTGGAAGTCGCCTCAGCCAGCATGGTGGTGGCGTGGGTGGGTATCCTCACCGCGCTGTTGGCGGCAGTTTTTGGCATGTTCCAGGATGACATAAAAAAGATTCTTGCCTATTCCACGGTCAGCCAACTGGGTTATATGTTTGCCGGTGTTGGTGTCACTGCCTATTCGGCCGGTATTTTCCATGTATTCACCCACGCATTTTTCAAGGCACTACTCTTTCTTGGGGCCGGCGCAGTCATTTACGCGCTCCACCATCAACAGAATATATGGAAGATGGGCGGTTTAAAGAAAAAAATGCCCATCACCTATTGGACCATGCTGGTCGGTGCCTTGGCCTTAGCAGGTTGTCCACCCTTTGCAGGATTTTTCAGTAAGGATGAAATCCTCTATAGTGCACTTGCAAACGGACATTTTTTCATCTGGCTGATTGGTGTACTGGTTGCAGCTATGACTGCTTACTACACCTTCCGCATGATCTTTGTGGTTTTCCACGGCGAGCCTCGTGATCAACATGCCTATGAGCATGCCCATGAAGCGCCGCTGGTCATGACTATACCCCTGATCATTTTAGCCATCGGCGCAGTTATAGCTGGATTCTATAATTTTCCGGCTATTTTTGGAGGCGAACAGATGATATCCCACTGGCTTGCTCCGAGTGTGGCTGATCAGCATCCACACGGATCATTTCTGCTTGAATTTTTCGTTATCGCTACCAGCGTTGCTGCCTTCGCCTTTGGTGTCTGGGTAGCCTATAAGCGCTTTGGCAAGGGGGCTGAGGAACCAGTATTTACTGGTTTTGCAAGCTTTGCTTTCCACAAGTTCTACGTTGACGAACTGTATAATGCCGTATTCGTGCAGCCGTACAAGGTCATTGGCACTGCGATATCCGACGAGGTTGAGCCTAACATGACAGATGCACCAGTGACCAGTGCATCCCGGCTCTATATGCGCGTGGGGAACTTGGTCAAGATTTTCCAGAGCGGGTATGTGCGCACCTACGCCATCTATATGGTTCTTGGTCTGGGAATCATGAGTCTCATCCTCTCTCAATCGTTGAACTAATTAGGTGAAAGAATGTTTGCACATCTCCTTTCAGTGATGATTTTTCTGCCAATTGTGGCGGGGCTGATCCTTTTGTTCGCCCCTCTGGGCAGAACAACGGCACGGGTAGCGGGCTTCGGTGTTTCCTTGGCAGTGCTTGTCCTTAGCTTCGACGTGTATGCTGGTTTTACCGCCACCGGTAAATTAGAATTTGTCGAGTACATCCCTTGGATTCCCTCATTGGGAATTGCTTACCATCTCGGGATTGATGGCATTAGCCTGTTCATCCTTATGGCAAGCGCGGTTTTGCTGCCCTTAGTGTTTGTCCTCTTCGGCACCAGATCAAAAGGCTATTACGCTAATTTGCTTTTGGTTGAAGGAGCAATGCTAGGCGCCATCTGCGCGGCAGACTTGGTTTTGTTTTATGTCTTCTGGGAGGTTATGCTCCTGCCGGTCTTTTTCATGCTTGGTCTCTATGGCGGCCCAAACAAGTTGCCCGCAACCCTGAAGATTACCCTGTACACCATTGCTGGCTCGCTCTTGATGCTGGCTTCCCTAGTGTATCTGGCTGTTCAGTACCATACTTTGACAGGCGAGTGGAGTTTCTCAATTGAGAAAATGGGTCTACTCAATCTCTCCGGTCAGGCTGCTGCTGTTGCCTTGTTTGGCTTCATGATCGCCTTTGCCATCAAGATACCACTATTTCCCTTTCACACCTGGTTGCCGGATGCCTATACTGAAGCTCCAAGTGCTACCACCTTTGTCCTCTCTGCCATTATGGCTAAAATTGGTGTCTATGGTGTCATCAGGGTAGTTATGCCTGCCTTTGAAATGGAATTTGCCCGCTATGCGCTCCTGTTTGCCTACGCAGGGGTTATCAGTATGATGTACTGTGGTTTGGCGGCGATTGCCCAGAAAGACTACAAGCGCATGCTGGCTTTTTCTTCGGCCTCGCACATGGGGATCATAGCTGTCGGCGTGTTCAGCATGAATGTTCAGGCTCTGACCGGCACCATATATCAGATCGTTGCCCATGCTACCAGTACTGGCGTGCTCTTTCTTTTTGCCGGCATTCTTGAGGAACGCACCCGCACCAGGGCAATTAACGATTTGGGCGGCTTAGCATCTAAGGCACCTGTTTTTGCGCTGTTTTTTGCCATTGCCATGCTGGCTTCAGTAGGACTTCCGGGCACCAGTGGTTTTATCGGAGAGTTCCTCATTATTCTGGGAGCCTTGAAGTTTAACGTCTGGATTGGCGTGTTCACCGGCTTATCCCTCATCATCGGTGTGTGCTACATGCTGTGGATGTTTCAGCGGGTCTTTTTTGAAAAAAGCAAGGCAGCTTCCGAGAGTTTTAAAGATCTGAGCCTGGTCGAAGGATTGGCCTTTGTGCCTGTGATGCTGCTGATTTTAATTATGGGAATCTATCCTCATCCTTTTTTGCGAAAGATTGAGCCGAGCACGGCGCAGTACATTGCAGCCGTAGCACCTTCCGGTGTTACGCAGACAGTCGCTGTTTCGCCAGCTCTGCCCGCAGAGTTGACCACCGAAAAGAACTAGGGCGGACTGCATCATGACAAACGATTTCATACTCTTCTTTCCTGTTGTTCTGGTGAGTTTGGGTGCCATTGGTCTCATGCTCGCCGGCACTTGCCGTTGTTTCCGCTTGGAGCATGCGGCATGGGCCAGTGGCGGCCTGTTTGGCTTGGCCTTTTTAGTGCAGCTGAGCGCTACGCTGGCTTGTGATCACTCCCTGTACAACTCGCTATTCAAAGATATTCTGGTGGTCAGCCCCTTTTCCAAGGCAGCTGGTCTGGTAATTTTGGGTTGCGGGCTGTTTTCCGTATGCAGTTCCATCAGTTACTTCAAGAGAAACAACTTTAGTGGAGTTGAATATTACAGCCTCCTGCTGTTCGCTGCCGCCGGCATGCTGCTCCTCACCATGACCCGCGAGCTTGTCACTGCCTTTATTGCACTGGAGATCATGTCACTCGCCATCTATGTTTTGGTTGGTTATGACCGTGACAACGTTCTCAGTACTGAAGCTGTCATGAAATATTTAGTGCTGGGCGCCTTTGGCGGAGCCTTTTTTGCCATGGGCGGTGCCTTTATTTTCGGAGCCGTAGGCAGCACCAAATTCCACCTGATTGGCAATTTTGTGGCAACTAACGGATTTTCTGCAAGCCCTGCACTTTTAGCCGGTGGCTTTTTTATAATGGTCACCTTGTTTTTCAAGGCAGCAGCCTTTCCGTTCCATGCCTGGGTACTTGATGTATATGATGGCGCATCCATGCCCATTACTGGGTTTATGGCAACTGCGCTGAAAACAGCGATCTTTGCTGTGTTTGCCAACTTTTTGCTGGCCGATGCGGCCCTGCAACAGGGCTGGGTGAATGTACTCTTCTACATTGCCATTCTATCGATGTTCATGGGCAATTTTATTGCCATAGGTCAGAATTCACTTAAACGCATGCTGGCCGCTTCGGGTATAGTGCATTCTGGCTATCTGCTCATCGGTTTAGTGGCTTTGGGCAGTCAACAACAAATTCCTGGGAGTGTTATCGCCTACTACCTAGCGGCATATGCAGCCGGCACATTGGGTATTTTCAGTGCGCTTTCCTTTCTTAGTGGTAAGGGTGAACAATGGAAAAACTTTAACGATTTCAAAGGACTTGCCAAGACTAATCCCTACACAGCCTTTGCAATCAGTATTTTCCTGCTTTCGATGGCGGGTATTCCGCCAACTGCAGGTTTCATGGGAAAGCTCTATATCATCATTGCCGCCATTAAGGCAGGGCATGTGAGCTTAGCGGTACTTGGTATTGTCAGCAGTATCATTGCAATGTGGTACTATCTGCGCTTAATTGTTCTCATGTACTTTCATGAGGCTGAGCGCAGTTTTGTTGAAGAATACCCATGCAGGGTTGGTATGGTCAGCACCTTTGTGCTGGTGCTGTGCGTCTTTGCCATCAGCCTTTACCCCATAGCTTTGTAAAGATGCAATTATTTCAATGCGGCAACCAGATAAAAAGGAGATTGCCATGACGGTGCGAGATATTCTGGCCAGCAAGGGACGTAAGGTTGTAACCATCAATGAAAACAGCACGCTGCAGGCAGCTATAGGCGTTTTTTTTGAGAAAAAAATTGGTTCGTTGATGGTGGTTGATGGTAATGATAAAGTGATAGGGATTCTGTCGCCCAATGATGTCCTGAAGACCGTGCATGAGGGCTGCGGTGATCAGTGCAGTATTCAGCAGGTTAAAAATGTCATGACCGCCAATCCCATCTGTGCCTCGGAAGATGATTCAGTGGACTATATTCAGGCAATTATGACCAAATATCGAGTCCGCCACATTCCCATCATGGAGAAACAGCAGCTCAAAGGCATTGTCTCCATAGGCGATATTGTCAATGCATTGATCCAGGTACGCGAGGTGGAAATTCGTCATTTGACCGACTACATAGAAGGGAAATATCCCGGCTGAGTTTACTAACTGTTTTAGATGGAATGCGTAGATAGATAAAGCGCTTCCTTTTGAGAAAAGGAATGCAGGTTGTAAAGACCTAATCATTACAATCTGTTGGCGCTAGTATTTGAAAAACCGCCCCGGCTGTCCGAGGCGGTTTTTTCATGCTTTTGTGGCATGCACCGTTAAGCGCATTTGGAGTAGCCGCAATCCCGACAGGTCTCGCATCCCTCTTCAAACACCAAAGGGCCTGCACATTCGGGGCAGGAGGAAGCAAAACCGTGATGCGTACCAGCCATGAAGGACTTAAGCAGGCGGCTGAGCTGCGCCGGCAGATCAAGCCTATGACCGCTGGAGCGATCAAGCTGTTTGATGACTTCACCCATTGGGATCTCATAACGCAGAGCCAAGGAAACCAAGCGGCATGTGGTAGTCCACATGGTGGATTTGTCTTTCAGGTCGATTCGGTTGTCAAAAGGGAATTTAGCAAAGACCTCCATGGGGTTTTCCTCTTCATCAAAGCAAACAATGAGGTAGATGGTTGACTGGTTGACATCCTTTAAGCGGTAGCGCTTTGCATTGAGTACATCTGGCAGGGCTGACTTCTCCCGCAGCAGGCCGGTAGAGGAGACCACAGCTGTTTTTTCCTTGGCACCTGCTCCCAGATTCAGCACCTGGTTGTCGCGCGAGCCGTCACGGTACACAGTCAAACCCTTGCAGCCAAGTTCATAACCCAGCAAGTAGGCATTGCGCACATCATCCTCGGTAGCACTGCTTGGGAGATTGATAGTTTTACTGATGGAGGAATCTACGCCGTTTTTTTGCAAAGCACCCTGCATTCTGATGTGTGCCTCGGGGCTAATATCCTGGGCGGTGCGGAACACCTCCTGCCATAGCTCGGGGATTTCCGCATGACCGATGACTGTGCCGCTTTCTGCCACCCGTTCCATGAGTTGTTCTGAATAAAAGCCCTCTGTTTTTGCAACCTGCTCAAAGAGTTTGTTCACCATTAACAGGCGGTCACCGTCCATGACCTGTTTGATCATGACAATTGAAAAATACGGTTCGCAACCGGAAGCACAATCGGCAATCATGGAAACAGTGCCGGTTGGCTGGATAGAGGTTAGTGCTGCGTTGCGACGGGCAGGATAGTGGTTGTGCTCGGTGTCATAGGCGGGAAAGCGACCTTTGAGCTCGGCCAGTTCGATAGATGCCTCTTCCGCCTCTTTGCGGATAAAAGCCATTACTTCCATAGCTGCGTCGCGGCCCTCCTGGCTACCGTAGGGTAAACGCAGTTGGATAAGCATGTCATGCAAGCCCATGATGCCAAGCCCAATTTTACGCGTTTTTTGGGTCATGGCGGCAATTTCCGGAATGGGAAAGCGGTTGCAGTCGATGACATTGTCGAGAAAGCGCACGGCCAAGCGTACGGTCGCCGCCAGTCGTTTTGAATCCACCTTGCCTTTGAGTACATAGCGACCCAGATTGATGGAACCCAGATTGCAGGATTCGTAGGGTAAAAGCCACTGCTCGCCACAGGGGTTTGTGGCCTCGAAGTCGCCCAACTGCGGAGTGCTGTTGTCCCGGTTGGCGGCATCGATAAAGAGAACGCCGGGCTCACCATTGCGCCAGGCACGCTCGACAATGTTGTCAAAAACCTGGCGGGCAGGTAGGGTGTCAACGATTTGTCCGTTGGCCGGGTTTATTAAATCGTAATCTTCATTAGCGTGCACTGCGGCCATAAAGGAGTCGGTGATGGCGACACTGAAGTTGAAGTTGGTAAAGCGGGTCTGATCCTCCTTGGCGGTAATAAAGGCAAGAATATCGGGGTGATCAACGCGAAGGACTCCCATATTCGCTCCCCGCCGCTTGCCACCCTGCTTAATAGTTTCTGTGGCAGCATCAAACACTGCCGCAAAGCTCAACGGGCCTGAGGCAACACCTTGGGTGGATTGGACCGCCGAGTTTTTCGGCCGTAAACGTGAAAAGGAATAACCGGTACCTCCCCCTGTTTTGTGTACCAATGCGCCGTTACGAATCGAGGTGAAGATGCCGTCCATGGAATCTTCCACTGGCAGCACAAAACAGGCAGAAAGCTGACCCAGTTCGGTGCCGGCGTTCATCAAGCAGGGGGAGTTGGGAAGAAAATCCAGGGAATGAATCATTTTGAAGAAGCGTTCCTCCAGATCGCCTGCATCAGGCTGGTCTTTATCCACCCTGGCAATAGCCCGTGCCACCCTGCGGCACAGGGACTCCCAGTTTTCAAGAATTCGTCCTTCGCTGTCCTTGAGATAGTAACGCCGCGCCAGTACGGTTTCTGCGGTAGCTGTCAGCTGTGGCCGTGGGGTGGGGCTGTTCATTGATATTGCTCCATCATACGTTTTGCAGGGTGATGTGTACGTGTCGGCAGGGGAGCCGACTGTTGTCGGGAGGCAAGTTAACCCAACATGTAGTTGGGATCAATATAAAAAAATCTATATGTTGTGCTTGCCGAAAGAACATGTTTTCAGGCAGTTCCATGTCAAGGCCAGGAATCAGCTCCTAATAAAGCTTGAAATTACACGAAAAATATTCTGCTACCACAGGATAAAAGTCGGCCAGCTTGCAACAGGCCTGCCTGTATATTAAGTGTATGCGCCTCCTTGCTTAAAGAGCTGAGCCTCATTATAATTATAGGATTGTTCACAGGCTTCCTGTTGTAGAATTGTTGGCTTACCACCAAACCACCACCAAGGATTGACCGTAAATGCTTAAAATACTGCTGTGCTGTTCCCTTCTTCTTGTTCCCATGCAGCTGCAGGCTGCTCCCTCTGTTGCTCAAGATTCCAGTAATGCTGTCAACTCGACGGTCAAGGCATCTTGGGCACTGCCGGCCAAGCCGCTTGACTTTGCGCAATCGCTTGATAACAAGAAAGTTTTTATTCTGACTGACGATGCCACAGTGCATGTGTTCACGGCGGAAGGGCAAAAACTGGGTACTGTCCCGGTTGATGCGGGGGTCAACAGCATTGATATTGCGCCCCGGGGTGAAATGCTCTATCTGCTCAACGACCGGGATAACAGTTATACTGCTATGGATGTCAGTTTCAACCAGCAGATTGACCTGACCGGTGCGCCCATTCGGGGCAAGCAGGATGCGCCGGTTACCATCGTGGAGTTTTCTGATTTTCAGTGTCCATTCTGCAGCAAGATCATGCCGGTGCTGGAAAAGATTTTGAACGCTCATCCTGATACGGTCCGCGTTGCCTTCAAACACCTGCCCTTAAATCGTATTCATCCCCAGGCCGAACCAGCGGCCCGAGCTACCATTGCCGCCCAAAAGCAGGGTAAGTTCTGGGAACTGCACGATGCGTTGTTCTCTCTGTCTGAGACTGATTGGGCACGTCCCGATGTGATTGAAACAGCGGCAAAACAAGCTGGTTTAGAAATGGCACGCTTTGTATCGGACTGGAACAGTGAAGAAACCCGCATGAAGCTTGCCAAGGATATCATGGACGCGCAGAATGCCGACGTTAGCGCTACTCCTTCCTTGTTTGTGAACGGGAAGCCCGTGCAAGACCGTTCGCAGGAAGCCATTGAGCGCATGATCGCCGAAGCGCTTGCCGTTATACAACCAGCCGCTAAGCCTGCAGGCCAGGCGCAGCAGTAAGATCAGGGCCATTGCCGGTGAAAGCTTCTCTTGGCCTGAACAGTCTTATCAGCCGTGATTTTGATTGCAGCGACAACCTGTATGCGCAACAGCTCTATGGCGAACTGAATCAGAACCTGCAACTGATTGAGCAGGCTACCGGCACCGAAATTGCGGTGCGCGGCCATGTTTTACATATTAGCGGCAGGGCCCATGGGGTGGATTTAGCGGTGTCCACCCTGGAGCAGCTCTCGAAGCTCCTCGCTAAGGGATATCCGGTCTTCAGCCAGGATGTGGCCTTTGCGGTCAATATCTTAGCGGCCTCTCCCCAGGCTTCGCTGGAGGATATTTTTCTCGATAAGATCTGTATCACTGCCCGCAAACGGGTGATTTCACCCAAGTCTGTCAATCAAAAGCGCTATATTGAGGCCATTCGTACAAGCGACATTGTTTTTGGCATAGGCCCGGCAGGTACCGGCAAGACCTATCTTGCCGTTGCCATGGCGGTATCAATCCTTGCCCACGAACAGGTGAGCAAGATTATTCTAACCCGTCCTGCGGTTGAGGCAGGCGAAAAGCTGGGGTTTCTGCCGGGCGATATGGCCCAGAAGATCGACCCTTATCTCCGTCCGCTCACTGATGCCATCAACGAGATGATGGGGCAGGAGCGCACCATGGAGCTGGTGGAACGCGGGGTGATTGAGGTCGCGCCACTTGCCTTTATGCGCGGCCGCACCTTGAACAACGCCTTTATCATCCTGGATGAGGCGCAAAACACCACCAGGGAGCAGATGAAGATGTTTCTCACCCGCATCGGTTTTGATTCACGTGCGGTTATTACAGGTGATATTACCCAGATAGACCTACCCGGCACCCATAAGTCGGGCTTGATTCAGGCGCAGCGGATTCTGGCCGGAATCAGGGGAATCAGCTTTTGTGGGTTTGATAAACGCGATGTTGTCCGCCACTGGCTGGTGCAAGAGATCATCCAGGCCTACGAGCAAAATGAGAACAAGGAAGAAAGCGCTCGACCAAAACGCGGGAAAGAAGCAGGTGCTGCTGTAGTCTCAGATGATGCAGAGGACAGCTGAGAATGCCGGTACATCTCCTTGACCAGCGGGAGCATCATCAGCCCCGGTTTGATGTGCAGCTTTTGCAGCATACCTGTGAGCGTTTGCTTACGCAGCTTGGTTTAGTCGAAAAAACGCTGAGCCTGGTACTGCTCTCCGATCGGCAGATGGCGGCCTACAATCTGCAGTATCGTGGTAAAGACGGACCGACTAATGTGCTTTCTTTTCCGGCGGCTTTCCCTGGAGAGGTAGGGCCTGCCGCACACAATGATCTGGGCGATGTGCTCCTTGCTGTGGATACTGCCCAACGCGAAGCCGCAGTACAGCATTGCACCCTTCTGACGCGCCTGGTGCAGCTGTCGATCCATGGTGTTTTGCATTTGATTGGTTATGATCATGAACGCTCTGAGGATGAGGCGCAGGCCATGTGGGATGAGGAGCAGCAACTTTTTACCCAACTTTTTCAAACTAGGAGACGTACCATGCCTCATCTTGCCATTAATGTTGATCATGTCGCCACCTTGCGCCAGGCTAGGGGAACCGTTGAGCCGGATCCTGTTTTGGCTGCAGGCCTGTGTGAACTGGCCGGAGCCCGCGGGATAGTTGTGCATTTGCGGGAAGACCGGCGCCACATTCAGGATCGGGATGTGCAACTCCTGCGGCAAACAGTTAAAACCAAATTGAATCTGGAGATGGCGGTGACAAAAGATATGCTTGCCCTCGCCATTGAGCTTAAACCCGACCTGGTAACCCTGGTGCCGGAAAAACGCCAGGAACTGACCACCGAAGGCGGCCTGGATGTGGTCGGCACTCAGAAAAAGACGGCAGCTGCAGTAGCAAAGTTGCGCAAGGCCGGAATCCCGGTTTCTCTGTTCGTTGATGCCGATGCAGAGCAAATTCAGGCTGCAGCAGAAATTGATGCGACCCACATCGAACTGCATACCGGCCACTACTGTGATGCAGTGAGCATTGAGGATGAAGACCATGAATTTTTGCTCCTGCGCAACGCAGCTGAACTTGCTGCGGCGTCCTCTTTGAAGGTCAATGCCGGTCATGGACTTGATTACCGCAATACTGCTCGAATTGCGGCCATCCCAGAAATTGATGAGCTCAGTATAGGACATGCTGTTGTCAGCCGCGCGGTTCTGGTGGGTATGGAGCAAGCGGTGCGTGAGATGCTCGATGTCATCCGCCAGGCGACATGTTAGGGTGCTTTCCGATTACAGAGCAAAGATGACAGGGCTAGAGAATGCGACATCAGGCGTACTCTAGGGGCAACTCTTGAGGTGTTTACCGAAGCTGAACCTGAGAGCGTTTTGATGGAGGCTGCAATAACTTGCCCTTTGACAAAGAAAAAACAGATGGGTATACATCGCCCACAGCCCGGATGGTGGAATAGGTAGACACAAGGGACTTAAAATCCCTCGGCCGAGAGGCTGTGCGAGTTCGATTCTCGCTCCGGGCACCAAGCTATAGTTCAGTGAAGTTCGCTGAAGTCCAATCACCCCCGTAAATCCAAGGATTTGCGGGGTTTCTCTTTGTCCCGTTGTCCAGGAACGTCTGGTTTAGTCCGTTGACATCCATGAATAAACCGGCTACGAAACCGGGCACATGCCAAACGGAATCGAATAACCGGTTCCGGATAATACACGGTTTGTGAGGTGCTCCCATGTTGTTGACGGCTGTTTAGGTGCGAAACGCCAAACCCAAGGAAAAACCATACAAATTGAATGATGGCAAGGGCCTTTTCCTCCACGTGGCCACCAGCGGCAAGAAGACATGGCGCTATCGCTACGAATTGCCACCGGGTAAGGAATCAACTTTGCCATCGGGGAATACCCGGTTTTTACCCTTGATGCCGTCAAACTTCGAGCGCCATCTGTAAAAAGGAGCGCTGCTCATCCCGTGTTCACGGCAAAGCTCAGCGACTTTGCGACCGCCATCAGCTCCTTTTAAAATCCGAACAATCTGGCTCTCCGAAAATCGAGACTCCTTCATTTTGCCTCTATAAGACAACGTTACCAGAAATCTCTATTCTTCAATGGCCCTATTTTAAAGGGAAGGCTACAGGGAGCTACAGTCCCATACGGATTATATTTATTGACTTCGGACAAAAGAGTAAAAGAGTGTAAGTAACTAGTCACATCTAAAGGAGAATAAAATGAAAAATTATCCTGTAGGTCTCTTGACAAATGATAGAAATACTCTGGCAAGGTTAGAAGCTAGCCCTCTCTCTGGATTGAGTCTTTCCGCCCCACGAGAGGTACCAACTCCCCAAGAAGAACAGTTAGCATGTCATAAGTTAGATTTGACCGTGAATACTGAGTTGCTTCCTTTATCCACGGCCGTAGAATACCTGGCCGATCTCTTTGGTGAGCAGGAAGGGGACAATTACTTGATTCTGAATGATCAGAAAATTTCTCTTCGCGATAAAGATGCGTTGAAAGATCAAGTTAATAAAATTGAAAAATAAGACTTAGGGATCACTGGGAAGGGCGTAAGCTTCCCTGTCAAGCAAGCAGTTTAAACGTAGAGTTTTTGGCGTATGTTGTTGACAGGGAAGCTTTCTATGCCAGTTTCAGAAAATGTTTCAAAAGGTTGTTGCTTCGTTTGATCGCATCTAGCTGAAACAGGAAAAACCGGAAGAAACCGTCTGCCTACTTCGGGTCAAGCCGCCAGAAATGTGCTCCTTTACCGTCTTCCAGGAGATAAACCCTGCCATCATCAGTAGTGGTGACGTTGCGGATACGCGTTCCCAGCTCGTAGCGGTACAATTCCCTAGCTTTATGGCTGCTGTCGCCAAAATCGACGACTACCAGTGATTTGGAAGAGAGACCGCTGAAGAGTCCTTTATCCTGCCAAGCGGGAAAAACATTACCGGCATAGATACTCATGCTGGATGGTGAGATAACCGGTGTCCAGGCTATCTCTGGAGGGACAAACTCTGGCTGGGTGTTGTGATCCGGAATGTTTCTGCCGTCGTAGTGACGCCCATTGGAAACCAGTGGCCAGCCATAGTTTTTTCCACGGATGATTACATTTAATTCATCCCCGCCACGCGGCCCCATTTCATGGGCCCACAGTGTCCCCTTGCTGTCAAACTGCATGCCCAGGATGTTGCGATGGCCAAGACTCCATATCTCATCTGAGGGAGCAGCCTGGCCATAAAAGGGGTTGTTGGTGGGAACAGTACCATCCGGATACAAACGGATAACCTTGCCCAGGTTGGTCGACATATCCTGGGCAGGGTTAAACTTCTGTCGGTCGCCGGAGCTGATGTACAGATAGGCCTGGTCATGTGAAAAAAGCAAACGATGGCTGTAGTGGCCGCGCCCGCTCACTTTGGGTGTTTGCGTCCAGATAGTAGTGATGCCGGTTAGCTGGGGTGTGGCCGATGTTTCATCAAGGGTGGCTCTGATCACCTTTGCACCACGGGTATTGCCCGCACCCGCTTCCACATAACTGAGGTAGATGTTGTGTGATTCTGCAAAATCCGGCGCCAGAATCACATCTCCAAGCCCGCCCTGGCCGCCGTAATCCACCTTTGGAATATTGGC
Source organism: Desulfobulbaceae bacterium (assembly GCA_012744275.1). GTDB lineage: Bacteria > Desulfobacterota > Desulfobulbia > Desulfobulbales > Desulfobulbaceae > Desulfobulbus. The sequence goes on along the minus strand of JAAYIE010000002.1, from coordinate 69,443 downwards.
AACCGCTGTTTTTGCTTGGGTCTTTTCATTGAACAAATAGAGTTGTCCAGCTTTTTCGGTAATGAGAAAGCGTCCATCAGGCAGAACAGCCATGGCCCAGGGCTCATCGAATGTGGTGAGGTTTACCCGGTTAAACTCGGGCCTATTCTGGCGGGCCAGTCCGTTTTCCTTTGCCAGTACTGTTTGTTGCATGCTCTCGGGCCAGGTAGAGACCATGAGAAAAAATGCAATGGCGAGTACAGTCATTGCGGTATTTAGCCTTCTCCATGTGCGCAAGGGCGCCAGTGAGTGGTTCATGTCATTCTCCTTGTCATGTCAATGCGATATTCAAGCGCTCTCTATACCGCACGGTACATTCATTAGGCCAGTATCAGCATTGCCCGCAGGACGCTTCTGTGTGGGCCTGCGTTGTCTTGGCCCTGCCACCTTGATGCACACTTTTGCTCCGGAGGAGGTGCAACCCCTATGCTCTCCAGAAATTATAAATAGATCAGGGTAAGCAGGCAACTCCTCAAACCAGTCAAAAACAAGAGGAAACAACCATCTGGTGAAACCCCTAATTCAGCCCAGGATACAGCATGTTCACCTGTTTTTGGTCGTTTTTTTAAGCAGGAAGTACTATAAGAAATTTTGCCCAAAATGACCTGCTGCTCCAGCTTCTTGCCCATGCCAGCACCTTTTTCTACACTTGAGCCGGAACTAAGCCAAACCGGTGCTGCCCCTGCCCGGCTCAGCGTCGTGCCGGTACAAACCAGGGCGGAACATCGAGCCTTTATGCTTCTTCCCTGGTCTTTGTACAAGAATGATTCCAACTGGGTGCCACCACTTATAACGGAGCAGCAGAAGCTTTTTGCTCCGGATCATCCTTTTTTTGAGCATGCCAGCTGCCGGCGATGGCTGGCCTTGCGCGGTAAACACCCGGTCGGCCGCATCAGCGCCCAGATAGACCAGCTTTATCTAAGGCACCATCGGGATAATGCCGGTTTTTTTGGTATGATCGAGGCAGAGGACCAACAGGAAACCTATGACCTCCTCTTTGATGCAGCTGAAAGCTGGCTTGCCAGCCAGGGCATGCGCCGGGTCATGGGGCCATTTAATCTCTCCATCAACCAAGAGTGCGGTATGCTGGTGGAAGGTTTTGACACCAGACCATCCATGCTCATGGGACATGCCCTGCCGTATATGTCCATGCGGGTGGAACAAAGCGGTTACCGCAAGGAACAGGATCTTATTGCCTTCATGATTGAAGCAGATGCACCGGCCACCCCTATCCGTAATGTGGTACTCAAAAAGACCGCAAAGCGCATTAGCACCAGGACTGTAAACGCGAAGCAATTTCAGCAGGAACTGCGGCTGGCTTTTGCCATTTACAATGACGCCTGGGCAGATAACTGGGGCTTTGTGCCCTTTACCGATCGTGAAATTCAGCAGCTGGGCAGAGATCTGAAACCGGTGCTGAATGCTGATTTTGTCCGTCTCGCCTCGGTGGATGGCAAGCCAGCCGCCTTCATGGCAATTTTGCCCAACATCAATGAAGCAATTGCCGATTTAAATGGGCGGCTTTTACCGCTTGGCTGGCTGAAACTGCTGTGGCGCATGACGGTGCGCTATCCGAAGAGTGCCCGTATGCTGCTAATGGGCGTGCGCAGGCAGTATCAGGACAGTCTGCTTGGTGCAGGGCTTGCCTACCGGCTTATCTGCGACACCCAGGATGCGGTGCTTAAGCGGGGGATACGACAGGTGGAATTATCATGGGTGCTGGAGAACAATACTGGCGTTCGCGATATTATCCGGGAGTTTGGCGGAGTGGAGTACAAACGCTACCGTATCTTCAGTAAAGAGATATGAGCGACGCAAGTCCGAGCAGTTCCAGCCCTTTTATTGCCATTGTGCTTGCCGCAGACCGGGAAACTGTAAGCCCAGTTGCCCGCGCAGCCGGGGTGCGCTGCAAGGCCTTGGCTCCGGTGGCAGGCAAACCAATGCTTGAACGGGTACTTGCGGCGCTGGCCGAGGCCAAAGAGGTGGAGCGCTGCCTGGTTTGCGGTCCCTCCGCTGATATTGTTGCACGCGAACCGGATTTGCAGCAGATACTTGGATCCGGCCAGGTCGGCTGGATGGAACCCATGGCGACACCCAGCCTGAGCGTACTGGAGGCGCTGAAACATCTGCCGGCAGAGGTGCCGGTTCTGCTGACTACCTGTGACCATGCCCTGCTGCGCAGTGAGATGGTGGATTATTTTTGCCGTGAGGTGCGTGCGCGGGGTTGTGATGCAGCCGTTGCCCTGGTGCACCATGAAGAGGTGCTGGCGCAGTTTCCGGGCACGCGCCGGACTGCCTACACCTTCAGTGACGGGACATACTGTTCTTGCAATCTTTTTGCGCTGACCACGGCGCAGGCCAGGCAGGCGCCGCTGTTTTGGCGGCAGGTCGAGCAATTGCGCAAACAACCGCTGCGCATGCTGCAGCAGTTGGGCTGGGGCACGGCGGTACGCTATCTCCTGGGCCGGTTGAGCCTTGAGCAGGCCTTGACCAGGCTTGCTCAAGGCCTGAATTGTACCGCGGCTGCGCTCTTGTTGCCGTACCCGGAGGCAACGGTCGATGTGGACAGTGCCGATGACTGGCAGGCGGTGCAGAGCATGGCGCAACAAATAGCTGCTGCTTCGGATCGGTCTGGAGCTGTACTTCCTGATTAAACAAGTAACCAAGGAAGCGAGGCAACCAGCTTGCGACCATCAAATTTACACTAGGGCCACACAGAGGGCACTGTGATGTGGAATTGGATGAGATTTATTTGAGATGCACTTTGCGCAGGTTCAACTCCACTTTGCCTATCATTCCAGCCTTTCCACTCAAACGGATGGGGAGATAGGTGGCAGGATCAATATAGAGACGGATTTCATCCACAAGGCCCATGAGGGAGAAATTCTCCCTGCGTTTTGTAGCGTGCAGATCCTGGGCGTTGATCCGGTACACCAGTGGCTCGACCTGAGCTTGGCGCTGTTCCTGTTGACCTAGGGCCTGGCTGCTTTGTGTTATTGTGTACGAAACCATCAAGGGCGCCAGGAGTTGCGTGGTTTCTCTGGCGATGTCGAGCCTGAACAGATGCTGCCTGCCAAAAACGCACAGAGATAGGGACTCTTGCTGCTGCTGTGCCAGATCTGAGGCGATAGCGATGAGCAGGGCCGGGTCGGACATGGCCACGCACTGCGCGGCTTTTTCGGGAAAGGGATACCAGGAGTCGCTTTTCAGTGTCCAGCCTGTGGGCAACAGCAAGTGTTCGTTGGGCTTGGCAGGCGAAAGTTTACTGCGTCGCATCCCAGTATTCTCCCAGCAATACTCCTTCAGCCAAAGATCATCGCTTTCCTGGTTGTAGCGGATGCGTTTTTCAGGCCGGCCAAACTGATCAAGCCATAACCCTTCCGTGTACCGGTGATTGCGCAGCATGCCTGTCACCGAAAGGGTCGTGCTGAACAAACTGGCTCCCTCTGGCGGTGTAGCGCAGGCAGAAACCTCCTCCAGTGCAGGCCAAGGCTGGCGTGCACCCATGCTGCTCGCTGGCCCCAGTTCGACCTCTACGGTGATTTCGCTGTTCAGCTTGGACCCGCCCAAGGTCAGGCTCAGCCAGGGGATTTGTTCCTGCCAGGAAAGTTGTTGGGCAAACTGATTGTCGCCGTGACCCATGGCAAACGATGGGGCCAGGAAGAGTACCAACAAAATGCATGCAAGATGCCGTGCCATGTGCTGTACAAAATGTGGGTGTCTGCCCGGTGCCGACATAGTATCAACTGGTAAGCGTTTTCAAAAAAGAGCCGGCAATCATTGCTGCCTGCAACGGCAAGACCCGGTCGTCATTGGCTGGCCTCATTTTTTCGCCTGTTTGGGAGCATCTTTGATCTGGAACCACTACTTTTGTACCGCCTGATCTTTTAGGCAAGTGCCTTTGTGCGCCAGCAGGCAGACTGAGTGCCAGCTGCATCCGTCCAGCATTCGACCCGTCGTATGCGATCCGTATCGTATCAGTGGATCAGGTATCATTGTTGAAAAGGACAGCCTTTGCCTCAAATAACACTTTCTTCTTCAGAAAAGTTACGCTAAAAATGTCGCTATCCTATGTAGCGGCCCGTTTTATACGCCCCCGGAGCGCCTTGCCTGATTGTATATTTTTCGTACCAAGGTCCCTGATTCCGGGCCATTAGGAATGATGCCACAAGGAGTCATTTTCCATGAAGGCCATTATTTTGAGTGCCGGACAGGGTAAACGCCTTTTACCCATGACCGCGCATCAGCCGAAATGTCTACTGCAGGTGCAGGGTAAAAGTATCCTGGAATGGCAGATCGATACTTTGCTTGCCTGTGGCATCAGCGACATTACCGTGGTGGTCGGTTATCAGGCAAGTCAGGTGGAAGCAGTTCTGTACAGCAAATATCATGAAGCGGGAATCCACACCCTGTTTAATGCCGAATACGCCAGCACCGACAACCTGGTGAGCTGTTATTTAGCACGGGCGGAGATGCAGGAGGATTTTATTCTGCTCAACGGTGACACTCTCTTTGAGCCGGCCATCCTGCAACAGGTGCTGAAAGAAGCTGCTACACCGGTCACCGTGACCGTGAATCAAAAGAACGCCTACGATGCCGACGATATGAAGGTGAGCCTTGCGGACGAACGCCTTGTCCGTATTGGCAAGGATATCCCTGCTCCAGACACCCATGGCGAGTCCATTGGCCTGCTGCTTTTTCGTGGCGCAGGGCCGAAGCTGTTCACCGATGGATTGGAGCGGGCGCTTGCTGATACCCGCCTGGTCTGGCGCTGGTTTTTGTCGGTGGTAGATGCTATTGCCCAAAAAGAAGAGGTTGGGGTATGCTTGGTCAATGGCAAGGCCTGGTGCGAAATCGACTATCCAGCTGATCTTGAGTGCGCAGAGCGGATAGTGGCCGATGCCCGCCGTGCGGGCAGATGAAAACGGTATTTTTTAATATTTTTCATCGCTTGCATTGTAGCTGCAAGACAACGTGATCCTTGATCGCTACATCCTGCGGACGATACTGCAGCCAACCATTATTATCTGTACGATTCTGGTCTGCATCTTTGCCTCCTTCATGGCGGCCCGCTACTGGGAAGATGCAGCCAACGGTCTTTTGTCTGCGGGTGCGGTTTTTACCCTGATTCTTTTGCGGGTATTGATCGCCCTCGAAGTGCTCCTGCCAACCACCCTGTACCTTTCCGTAGTACTCGCCCTGGGCACTCTGCACAACAAAGGGGAAATGCTGGCCATGTCGGCAAGTGGTATCACCGCGCTCCGTATCAGCCGCCCTGTGGTGTTGCTTGCGGTGGCTATCGGTGTACTGGTCAGCGTTTTTTCACTGTATATCCGCCCCTGGGCCTGGACTCAGTTTTTCCACCTCAAGACCCAGGCCCAGGCCAATTTTGACCTGAGCCACATGCAGGACGGCATTTTCTACGAAAACGGCGACGGCAACCGGGTGATCTTCGCATCTGCAGTGGACGGGCAAAAAACTAAGGCTCAAAACATCTTTTTTATAGTGAAGCGAAACGATGCCTTGCGGGTTGTCTATGCGCATGAGGCGGCCCAGCTTCAAAATGAGTCGCACGAAGACCCTGTGGTGTCTCTGCGGGATGGGCGCTTGTACGAGTTTGCCGAACAGGGCGACAAAGGCCTAGTGCTTGAATTTAACCGGGCCGCACTCCTGCTGCAGCCGCAAAGCCCGCTGTTAACGGAATACCGGGTTAAAGCTGCTCCCACTGGTGCCCTGTTCAACACAGAAAAGCTGGAGGAGGTGGCCGAACTGCAGTGGCGGCTGGTTACGCCGCTGTCCTGTGTTTTCCTGGCGATACTCGCCATTCCCCTGAGCCAGGCGTCCAGAAGGCAGGGCCAGCAGGCGCGCCTGCCCTTGGCCATTCTCATCTTTGCCCTGGCCTATAACCTCGGCGCTGTCACCAAAAAAATGGTGGCCCATGGCGAACTCAGTGCTTTTCCAGGGGTGTTCTGGAGTCAGTTGTTTTTGCCGGTGTGCCTGGTGCTGTTGGTTGGTCGCGCCGCCCGTTTCCGATTCAGGCAGCGCGTATGAAAATTCTCGATCTGTACATCAGTCGCAACTTTTTACACCATTGCCTGCTCATCTTAGCCATCCTGGTGATGCTGCTCAGTTTGCTTGATTTACTCGTACAGCTTGATGAGGTGGGCCGTCATGGCTACCGCTTCAATGACGCAATACTGGTTGTTTTTTTGACCTTGCCGAAGCGGATGCTCGATCTGCTGCCAATCACCACCCTGCTGGGTGGCATTACCGCCATGGGAGCTCTGGCCGATAACGGTGAACTGGTAGGCATGGAGGCCTGTGGTGTTTCTTCACTGCGTATTTGCGCTACTGTTCTGGCGGCCAGCACACTCTTAATTGGCAGCGCGGCCCTGCTGGGAGAATTCGCCATTCCGCGCATGGAGGCAGAGGCTCGCGCCAGGCAGAGCCGCACCACTGTTGCCGAACAGGGGCTGACCATGCTGGGAGACGGTTTTTGGCTGCGCCGGGGCGCAGCCTTTATCCGGGTTGAGCGCATGCTGACCAAGGATCTTGCGGAAAATGTCGCAATTTTTTCCTTCGATGGCCAAGGGCGCCTGCAGTCGTATATCCAGGCCCGGCAGGCCCGGCTGGAGGGTGAGCGCTTGTGGATATTGTACGATATCATTCGTAGATCTGTCAGTGAAGACAAGGTGGTCCGCATTGAAACCGAACCGTTTTTGCCGGTTGAAGGGTTCCTCACGGCGGCCCAGGCAGGGGTGCTGGGAGTGCCGCCCTACAGCCTTTCCACACCCGATCTGGTTCGTTTCATTGAAATTTTGCAGTTAAGCGGTCAGAACAGCACTCAGTATGCCATAGCCCTGTGGCGAAAATTCACGGTACCGCTGAGCACCATGGTCATGGCCCTCTTGGCTCTGAGCTTTGTCTTCGGCTCAACCCGCAGCCTCGGGGCTGGCCCCCGTATTGCCATTGGTTCCTTTGTTGGTATTGTCTTGTATTTTTTGGACCAGATTACGGTGCAATGGGGGCTGATCTTTGGTTTGCCCCCTCTGCTCACAGCCCTGCTGCCGGTGGCGCTCATTGGCCTTGCTGCTCTATTTCGCCTGCGCAGGCTGTTTTGGCGGGGGGCTTTGCAGGGGTTGCCGGGCTGAACCAGCATTGTTGAGGTCCGTCAATGAAGGCCTGTGCATTAGCAGCAAGGAGGCGGTGGCGTACCGCGATGGTCCAGCCGGTGCTACCATCCTGTGCCGGGCAAATGGTAAAGAGGTAGTAGCTGCTTCGTTTGTGCTCGTCACTTTCAACGGAGGTGATCGACGGTGCGCCGAAGAGTGGAATTGGGCCATGGGGACCGGGCAGGACCCCGGAGGCGCTGCGATGGGTGTGGCCAGAGAGGATGAGTTCCACCCCATGCTCTGCCAAAAGAGCCCGTAACTCGGGCCCATCATCCAGGCCGCGCCTGCGGCTGAAGACCCCCGTATCCTGGGTAGGAGGATGGTGCAGGAGCAGGATGCGAAAAAGCTGCTGTCCTTTAAGTTCGATTAGCACCTGCTGCAGGCGGTCAAGCTGCTCTCTTCCGATTTTACCCGAGGCCAGATGCAGTGTTGTGGGCCGGGCCGAGTTCAGGCTGATGAGGGCAACACTGCCCCGGCGTTGCAGCAGGGGGAAGAGGGTGTCGAGCTGTGCTGGCCTGTTTTCTGGAGCATGGTGGGCGTCACCTTGCAGCCAGGGCAGGAGTAGGCCGCAGCTGTGTGCCCAGTCTGTGGCCACATACTGATCGTGATTGCCGAAAACAAGGCTGCATCTGGCCGGATCGCCCAGACTTGCAAGCCAATCCCGCGCAGCTCCAAATTCGGCGACCAGGCTCAGGTGGCACAAATCACCGGTAATGGCAATATGATCCGGCGAGTTCTGTTGCAGCTCGCAGGCTAGGGTGGTAAGCAGGCCCTCATTCTGCCGGAAGCGGCGCTTCAGTTGCCAGCGCAACCAGCCAAGGAGCCGTTTGCCATGGAGGTCATGCAGCCGCAAACCTGCTGTACGGGCGAGATGCAAATCAGACAGATGGGCCAGCACCCAGGGTTTTTCCTGAGACAGGGCCATGCCACCATCACTGGTGTTGCTGCTCTTCCCGTTTATTGCAGCGTCATGTGGTCGCATGCTGTGCATCTTATTTGTTTTCTGTTACTCTGGTGCTGTCTGCTTTGCGCTGGCTATGGTGAAATGATACCAAGCGGACGCATACTCAACTGCCGGGCATGATGTGTATGTGAGGTGTCATCAAAGTTAGGAAGAGCTTACCACTGCATGCTCTGTTTTCCTGCTGACAGCACCTGACGAATACCCCAATTAGCATGATGCTTCCGGTAACCCAGCGCAGCGTGCTGGAAAATGTATGTCGTCATTTTACCACATGGAGAACAACCCATGAGTATATATCTGCACATTACCCATCCAAGCCCGGTCAGTATCTGGGGCATGACTTCCGGTGAACGTATAGAGCGGCTCCTCGGGCTGAGCGTTATTCCGGTAGGGCAGGAATCACTCGCCAGCCTGCCACAAGAAGATTCTGTGCTTCTTATCCGCGGTGATTACCTCTTTGATGACCGCCTGATCAAGCATCTGGGCGCGACCCCGGCTCTGATGCTGCAACTCGATGCGCCTGTGCGGCGTATTGTGGCCGCCCATGTGGCTGCTGGCCAGGCGATGGAGGCGCTGGCGTTGCTCAACGCAGACGATGCCGGAGCGTCGGTGTCTGCTGCAATGCTGGGTGATGTCCAGGTCAGCACTCCGGCAGATATCAGTGTGCATTTCCAGGGTAAACTGCGCAAAAGTGAGGCTGCCTTTGTTCTGCCCATAAAGGCCGAGAGCAAAGCTGTGCTTGAACAGCGGCTCTTTGACTGGTCGTACAAGGGGGTGACAGATCTGGTCACCAAATGGGTCTGGCCCTGGCCTGCCAGGCATGTGGTGGCCTGGTGTGTACGCAGGCGTTTTACGCCCAACCAGGTAACCTTTACCGGTTTTCTCCTGGTTCTGCTCGCCGGTATCTGCTTTGCTAACGGGTTATACGCTTTTGGGCTGCTTGCTGGCTGGTTGATGACTTTTCTGGACACGGTGGACGGTAAACTGGCCCGTGTTACCCTCACTTCCAGCCGTTTCGGCCATTATTTTGACCATATCATTGACATTGTTCATCCGCCGCTCTGGTACATGCTCTGGGGGCTAGGTCTGCCGACTGCCCTGGCAGCCGGTCTCAGCATGCCCTTAGCAGCATATTTCTGGCTGCTCCTCATTTTTTATATTGGCGGCCGCCTGGTGGAGGGCTCCTTCCAATGGGTGCTTGGCCGTTTCGGAATCTTCTGCTGGCAGCCTTTTGATTCCTATTTCCGTTTGATTACTGCGCGCCGCAATCCCAGCCTGATCCTGCTTACTGCAAGTCTTTTGGTTGGCCGGCCAGATCTGGGCCTGGTGACGGTTACTGCCTGGACCGTGCTGAGCACCATCCTGCTGTTTGCCCGTTTGATTTACGCCGTTAAAGTGTGCTGGGCAACAAAAAAACCGTTGCGCTCCTGGCTGCTTGATGTGGACAGCCCACCTTACGTGAACACCCTTGCTGCCCGCATCTTTTCCGGTCGTGCCCGGCACACCGACCCTTAAAGCCGCTGCTGCTTTCTTTGATGAACAGTTCAATTCCACTGTCAGCTGCAGTGGCGCGCATTGGCCTGCTGCACAATCCGCTTAGCGGTTTTAATTACCGTCACCCAGGAATGCTGGCCCAACTGTGCAGTGGTTTGGAGCATGTTGTGGTCCATAGCGTGCAGAATCCTGTGGAAGTGCAGTGCGCCCTGGAGGAACTGGCCGATCAGCACCTTGACCTTCTGGTGATCTGCGGTGGAGACGGTACGGTGCAGGCAGTATTGAGCATACTTTTTGGCAAGCAGATTTTTGCCTATGTACCGCCATTGGCGGTGCTGGCCGCGGGCACAACCAACATGATCGCCGCCGATGCCGGGCTTGCCGGCAACCCGCTGGGCAATCTGCGCCGTCTGCTTCACCCGGATGGCCGGGGCAGTCTGCATTGCGTTACCCGACCATTGTTGCGCTTGCAGATTCCCGGCCAGGAAGATCGCTACGGCATGTTCCTTGGCCTTGCGGCCATTACCCAGGGCATTTGTTCCTACCGGCAATCTCTCCACCACCGCAGCTGGCACGGCCTGCCTGGTATTTGCCGAACCATACTCAGCTCCCTAGTCGCTACTTTTTTAGCGGGAAGCAGCAACAGGATCGGCACGCAGCTCACTTTGGCCACCAACACCGTTACGGAACGGAGAGTCAATGCGCTGCTTGCCCTCATCACCACCCACGAGCGTTTGCTTTTTGGCCTGAAACCTTTTTGGGGCAAAGAAAAAGGCCTGTTGCGCTGCACTGTGGTCGAAACCCGGGCATCCGGCCTGCTGTGGCGTTTGCCGCTTTTGGCCATGGGGAAAGCCTGGGCCGCCGGTGCTGACCTGGGGTACCACTCATGCAATGCCGGGATGTTACGACTATGGCTGAACAGCCCACTGGCGCTTGATGGCGAGCTGTATCATCCCAAGGACGCAAACGAGCCGGTACTGGTGAGCTATGGCGGCAGTGCCAGTTTTGTGCGGAGCTGCTGATGTCGAGTGCCCGCCTGGCTCAATTGGCGTCCTGCATCGCCCAGCATGCCCCACAACCGGTGGCTGAGGTTTCAGTCTTGGTTGATACCCTTGTGGCCAGTTTTGGCTCCAACCTGCGTGCTGTACTTCTGTATGGTTCCTGTCTGCACAACGGTAATCTAAACGGGTTGTTCGACTTGTACATGCTGGTGGATGATTACAGGGCTACACACCGGCACCGTCTAGCAGCTATCATGAATGCCTTGCTGCCGCCCAATGTCTACTATCTGGAAGCTGAACTGGATACGGGACAAAGGGTACGGGCCAAATATGCGCTCCTCTCCCTTGCAGACTTCCAGCGTGGCGTGTCGCGGCGCTGGTTTCATTCCTACCTCTGGGCCAGGTTTTGCCAGCCCACTGCCCTGGTCTGGGTGCGCGACAGGACCACGGCTGATGAGATATATCTTGGTTTTGCCGAGGCGGTCTGCACCTTTATCGGTCGTACGCTGCCCCTGCTGCAGTCTGGCTGGAGCCTGCAGGAACTGTGGTTGAAAGGCCTTGGATTAACGTACCGAGCGGAATTTCGGCCAGAGCAGCCAAACCGGCAGCTGCAACTTTTCACAGCGTCCACCGCCTTTTTTACGGCAATCACGCCCCTTGCACTGACAATGCTGGACAACACCGCTGTGGCGGGTGGTGATGCAGAACCTGCATGCGATCTATGTTGTGATCGCCAGGGGAAAACACGCTCAGCATGGTTTACATACTGCTCTGCCCGCCTTGCCTGGCGTGTGCGTATCGCTCAGGGCAAGGTGCTGTCCATGCTGCGCCTGATGAAGGCTGCTTTCACCTTCAAGGGTGGAGTGGACTACATTGTCTGGAAGATTGAACGCCATTCCGGTGTGCGCTTGGAAGTAACCCCGTTTCTACGGCGTCACCCCTTCCTTGCTCTGTGCTGTCTTTCCTTTCGCCTGTACAGAAAAGGTGGAGTGCGCTGAATTGAATTTCATACGGTTAAGCTGACAATCAATAGGCATTGCTTTGGCCCACGACATTGCTTTTTCGATGTTGCAAGGGTGATGGATCACCCCGTTTTTAGGAAAACGGGATCAGCGTTGGCAGCGTGCGAGCGCTTCAGCGGCCCGGCGCAGATGCATTTTTTCTGCCTGGGCAATGCCAAGAAAGACTTCTGCAATGACGTCCTGGCGGAAGCGCTGTGCCAGGCTGCGATAGAGATCGTAGGCCGAGTATTCAATCGCCAACGCCAGTTCGTACACGACCCTGCAAGGGGCACCGTCCGGGCGTGCCAGTTCGACCTCAATGTTTTCCCGGGAGAAGCCGCCTTCAATTAAATCATCGGGCACCTGTCTGTAGAGTTCCTCAAAGGCGGGCAGATGCTCCTGGTACTGCTGCAGAGCCTTGTAGAGCAACCGTGCATGGACAACTTCTTCCGCAGCCATACTTTTCAGTGTTGCTGCCCAATCCATATCGCCATAACGGGCCAGCATGGAGTCGTATACTTTGGCTGCACCGCGCTCCAGGCTCATGGCCTGCAGCAGGCTGTCTGCCTGATTGTTGGTGGGAGGGAAGAGGTGCAAACGAGGCTGTCCGGGCAAAGTCACTCCCTCCCATTCAATGATGCCGCCGTTGAGGTTCAGCACCTCCCCTTGAAACCCCGGCAGGTTTGCCAGAGCAGTCGCGGCTGCCCGCGACCGCACTCCGGTGCGACAGTAAAAGATGATGTCGCGGTCCTGCGGCAACTCTTCAATCCGCTCGGGCAGATCATGGAGCGGAAGAAGCACTGCTCCAGCAAGATGCCCCTTGTGGTATTCATCGTGGTTCCGTACATCTACCAGAAGATAGCTTTTTTCTTTGCTGCTTGCCTGCAGAGCACGTAGCTCTGCAGCTGTAATGTCGCGCATACTCATGATTGTTACGCTGCAGTAAAAGCGGTTTGGTCGCGTTTTGCTGTCCTTGTTGTTAATTGTTGTTAACGAGCTGATCAGTCCAATTTCACCTTAAAGCGCACCTGTATCGGTATCGGCAAATGCGGGCTGGCGTACTGAGCTCAGCTTGCATCGTACTGCCTTTGGCCCATTTGATAACATCTCTGCACTGGAACTGGAGTTGGTAGTGCAGGGTTCCTGTACCTCAGGCACCGCTGCAGCCCCCCTTTTCCCTCTGCTTTTTTATATACAAGCACCTTTTACCCAGGAATATCCGGTAAAGGCAATTTTTTATATGGGTTTGCGGTTGTCATTACGCGCCCTGCGGCAGGGGCATGGGCTCTGCGTGCAGCACAACTGCAAAGCAGGAAAAAAAGACCCAGGCCTGGTCACCACAGACAAACTGGAGTGCGTCTGCGACCGGACGAGAAAGCAGGGCGCAAAATTCCATTCCATCCGGGCTGCTGACGATGTATTCAACGATGACAGAACCGCTTGTGATCCGGATAATTTCGCCCTGAAAGCAGTTGTCTGCACTTCCCGCCGGGTTATCTGCATTCCGACCGAGATGCAGCCAGGGCGCCTTGATTTCGGCACTGACCAGACGTCCTACGCGCAGTTGCAGCCGTTTGAGACTGCTGATGGTGATGGCCGAACGCAGGATGTGGTGCGTGGCTGTAGTTACCTCCACCAATGCCTGGATTGATCCCTGCTGAATTGTCGTTATTCGGCCATGCAGGGTGTTGCGTGCGCTGCTCAGCTGTTTGCCTTCCTGTTCGACGTACCAGGAAGTCATACTGTTGAGCGCGGCCTCGTCAAAGGGGGCATAAGCCGAGGTCAGCCCGGCGGTGGCCTGGCCAAGAAATTTTTGTACGGCAGGCAAGGGCACGTTCGCCTGCATCAGTTCGACTGCACGTGCCCGCCGAATCATTTCTGGACTGCCCAGCTGTTTGGCAAAACCACATTCTACACTGCGTTCATAGAACTTGCGGCGGACAAAGGCCGGGTCAACCCGCAGACCAGACTGGGCAAGGTAGTTGCGAAAAGGGGTATCTGCCAGCAAGCGCCGAATCTCTTGGCTGATGTGCTCAGGCAAAGCGATACTGCGCCCGGATTTTCCTTCGCTGCCGGCAATATTCAGGGTGTGGCTATTCCTGTCTAAGGATCGGGAGATATCCAAAGCAAGCACCTCACTCAGCTTGATGCCTCCATAACGAACAAGCAAAAAGATCAGCAGGATGCGCCGTCTGGCCAGGTGGATATCCGGTCGCCCTTTATCGGCCCAAGTGCGGAAGGAGGCTTCCAGGATCGCCAGTTGCCTGCTGTCCAGGCATGAGTTGTCTGGTTGATTTTTTTCGTCTGCCATAACTTGAGAATCATACCATATTAGCGACACTCTTTGCAGAATCGTCTGACTTTGCCTGCAGTATGGGTATCAACAAAAATTTTTTGCAACTGCAGTGGCTGAGAGGGTGCCCCTGTATTGTTTGAAGTGCGAAAAGACTTGATCGGTATTCCCGGACGAGGTATAAAGGTTTCAAGACACGAAAATATAAATTATCGTGTCTTGAAATTGTCAGTCAAGCCATAAGGAGGATGCCATGTATTTTCCCCTTTCCGGAGTTACCGTCGATCCCTGGCTGCCACCCCTCGTTTCCTTCTGCATATCCTTCTTCACATCCATGGGCGGGATTTCCGGAGCCTTTCTCCTCTTGCCATTTCAGATGTCTTTTCTCCACTACACTCACCCCTCGGTCAGTTCGACCAACCAGTTCTACAACATTGTTGCCATTCCGCCGGGTGTATACCGGTATTGGCGCGAAGGGCGCATGCTGTGGCCCCTTACCTGGACCGTGGTGCTGGGAACCTTGCCAGGGGTGCTGATTGGCGCTCTGGTACGGGTTGGTGGCCTGCGTGATCCCAAAAATTTCAAACTATTTGCGGCCTTGGTGCTCCTCTACATCGGCGGTAAGCTGGTCATTGATCAGCTGAAAAAGAAAACTGGCCAAACGCTCCGCAGCGAGCAGCGTTTCCAGACTGGTAAGACCACCACTGTAACCTCGGCCACACAAGCTGATTGCACCGTGCAGGTTACGCAATCCAATCTGCGACGTTTTCAGTTTAGTTTCCAGGGTGAGCATTTTGATGTCAACAGGGCGGGCGTTTTTCTGTTGTGTTTTGTCGTAGGTATAGTCGGCGGGATTTACGGTATAGGCGGTGGTGCAATCATTGCCCCTTTTCTGGTCAGTTTCTGCAAGCTGCCCATCTACACTATCGGTGGTGCCACCCTCATGGGCACCTTGGTAACCTCTGTTGCCGGTGTGGGCTTTTATACGGCCATCGCCCCTTTTTATCCCGAACTGGCCGTTGCTCCAGACTGGCTTTTGGGTCTGCTCTTCGGACTGGGCGGCATGTTGGGCATGTACTGCGGTGCGCGCTGCCAGAAATATGTGCCCGCGAAGTTGATCAAATGGTTTTTAGCCGTGGTCATCCTGCTGACCGCAGGTCGCTACCTGATGGAATTTTTCTCCTGATACATCGGCGTCTCGTTGTAAAAGGGCAGGCTGCTGGTGATGAGGGCAGCCAGGGAACTGTCCTCCTGTTTTTCCTGCAGATACGCATTCAAGAGCAGGCGCAGATCACGATCTTCCGGCAGCAGCGCCCAAACGACCTCCTCCCTGGTGAGAGGGTTGGTGCCCGGGATCAGCCCCTGCTCGATGTGGAGTGAGGCGTAGTGAAATATAGTGGGCATGTCGTGGATAAGCACGTCAATACGTTTGCGCAAAAGAGTGTCCACTCCGGCCTGGGGCGAGGAAAAGATTTGGTGTGTCCCCCGTACTCTGAGTGAGCGGACATAGGCGGGGCCGGGACTGGCCAACACCGTGCCAAGCCGCACATCCTCTGCCTTGAATTTATCTGTGCCGACAAATTTTTTTTGCTGATCCAGCAGGATCAATGGCACCAGACCGCTCTGCAAATAGCCTCTGGTGCTGGCAAAGCCATGCTGCTTTGCTTCTTTCGCCGTCAAGCCAGCCATGACCACATCCACTTCATTTTTCATCAACGCGTCCAGAAGCTCCTTGCGCGGCAAGGGTACATACTGTACCTCCAATTTACTGTAGCCCTTGAGTCCTGCGGCCAGTTGGGGATCTAGGCCACGCATGCCGTTGGCACCACGATACGACAGGGGTGGAGCATCAGTAGCCAGGCCGACTCGAATGGTTGCAGGCAGGTTTTCCGGATTAATTGCAGAGCCGATGGGCAGGTATGTACAGCCTGAGAGGAGCCCCAGGGTGACCAAAAACAGGAACAGGTGGTACATAGAAAATTTGTGCATGACTACTGAAATTACGGCTGATGTCTGGAAAAAGGAACTAATTGCATATTGATTTTGTTCATGGTGTGTTCCTGACAGCAGATTTGTCCATCAAAGAGGAAAGGTCGGTGGCAATATCCGTACTCCATGAGCCCAGAACCTTTGAGGCAGCTGCCACATAGGCAGGATGATTTTCTTCTGCAAGGTGGAGTGTTTCGGTAAAGGTTTTTCTGGAGAGTATTATGCGCTGCTTCGGATCGCTGATGGTGGTAACGGCCCGCAGGGTGAAGCGCTGGCTGTCGCCGCTGAATCGGATGATCTCCGTTTCCACCTGAAAGAGGGGTTTGCTGTAACGTGGGCCTGGATACTGCGCGACATTGGCAGTGCCCAGCAGGGTTTGCAGATTGGCAACCAGGGTGGCGCTTATTTGCTCATTCAGTGGCCCTGCCCACAAATGGCCAATCAGGGTTTTGGGTGCGCTGCCGGTCTCTTGCACCACTATGCCCTTTTGGCGCAATTCCGGTGGCAATCGCACTGGCATCACCATAATCAGGCCCGGCACATCGACGGGAGATGCTGCCACAACCGCCTCTGCCGGCAGTGGGGTCAGTACATACGCTGTGGTCGCTGCAGGCCTGCTGAAGCAACTGCTCAAAAGAAGCGCCAATACTAGACAAACAGCGGGGATCTGCCGCAGTTGGGCGTGCCTGGTCATTATTTCTCCTTGCTCTTGCCAAAGAGCAGCGAGTTGGGGTTCTGGCGCAGATAGTCGGTCAGTTCGCGCACGGAATCAGCAGCCCGTTCCATTTCATGCAGGGTATCGCGTAACTGGTACTGCATGTCAGAGTCGCTGGCGGTCAGGCGCTCCATATTGGCGAGCGAATTGTTCAATTTTTCTCCGCTGAGCTGCAAAGACGCAAACAATTTGTGTGCATCGGCACTCACCGGGCGTAGTTCCTTCCGTGTGTCTGCAATAAATCCCTTGGCTTCCTGCATGGCAGCAGAAAAATCAGCCATGCCCTGGTTGATCTCTTTCAATATCGCCGGCAAGTCGCGGTTCACATGGTCGAGGATAGATTCGAATCGCTGTACTGATACGCTCAGTGACTGCACCGTGGCCCCTGTCCGCTCGGAGTCGATAACCGAATTCAAGGTATCCAGGGAGACCGCCACCTTATTGAGGATGTCCTCCAAGGGTAAACTTTCCAATTTTTCAGTAATTTTATCGATCCCGGAAGACAGGGTTGGTATTTCAAGGATATTCTCAGGTGCGCCATGCAGGATCGGTTCAGAATCGGGATTTAGAGACAGTTCCACATACTGCTTCCCGGTGAGCAGACTGCTTGAGCGCATTTGTGCACGAAGGCCATGGCGGATGAGCGCGTTTAAACTCTCGCGCATCTGCTCGGCATTGAATGCATGGTTGTATTCAGGCTGAATCTGCTGCTGCAGATTCATGTACACCGGAATGACAAAGGTGCCTTTGCTCTGATCGTAATCAAGTTGGATACTGCTGACCCGACCGATGGCAACACCGCGAAAGGCTACCGGAGCTCCCACATCGAGTCCGTGCATGGAGCCGGAAAAATATGCAACACAGCGCACGGAGTTGTCTTGAAAACTGAACTTTCCCAGGACCATGATGACGGCCACGGCTACGGCCAGAGCAACGAGGACAAAGGTGCCGATAATGGTAGGGTTGGCTTTTTTGCTCAAATGTTTCGAATCTCCCTGTTGCCGGTTCCTCTGGTAAGGAAACGGATGAGTGTATCGTTGTTGGTTTCCTTAAGCAGATCTTTGGGATCGCCAGTGGCGAGCATGGTCTTGCTTTCGCTGTCAAGGAATACCGAGTTGTTGGCGATAGCGTAGATCGAGGCCAGTTCGTGGGTAACGATCACCACCGTAGCGCCTAAACTTTCCTTCAGCTCAAGAATGAGATCATCCAGGTTGTTGGCACTGATGGGATCAAGGCCGGCGGAGGGCTCATCAAAGAAGAGAAACTCCGGATCCAGAGCAATGGCCCGCGCCAGGCCCGCCCGTTTGCGCATGCCGCCGGAGATTTGCGAGGGGTAGTAATCCTCAAAACCGGCCAGACCAACCAGGGAGAGCTTGAAAGAAACGAGCTCCTGTACGGTTTTGCTATCAAGTGTCGTGTAGGTGGTGATGGGGACGGCAATATTCTCAGCAAGCGTCATGGAGCTCCACAAGGCTCCTGCCTGATACAGGATGCCGCTGCGGCGAATGATGCGGTCGCGGCCCTCGCTGTCCAGTTGCCAGAAGTCTTCCTTGCCATACAACACCCGGCCTGCAGCCGGCTCCTTAAGCCCGGTCAGGTGGCGGAGGAGGGTGGATTTACCACAACCACTCCCGCCCATAATAACAAATATGTCTCCTTTCTCCACCGTGAAATTCAGATTTCTTTGCAGGACAAAGGAACCGTAGGCCATGGTCAGGTTACTGACGGTAATTGCTGCCGTTTCATCCATGACCCTTTAGAGTACGTTAAAAATGATGGTGAGAATGGAGTCGGAAATAACAATGAACACAATGGAGGTAACCACGGCCGAGGTGGTTGCTTCGCCAACGGCCATGGCGCTGCGGCCGCACTCCATACCGCGCAGGCAGCCGGCAAAACCGATCAGCACGCCAAAAGCCGCACTTTTAGCCACACCCTGGAAGCAATGGTACAAGTTGACGGATTGAATTGCCTGGTTCAGAAATTCGCTCAGGGACAAATCCAATACGGTGTAGCCAATGAACGCTCCGCCCAGAACACCCATGAGATTGGCATAGATACACAGAAGCGGCATCATAAGCGCCAGGGCAAAAAGGCGTGGCAGTACCAGAAAACCAATGGGTGAAATGCCCATGGTGCGCAGGGCGTCAATTTCTTCGTTGGTTTGCATGGTGCCGAGTTGGGCGGCATAGGCCGCGCCAATGCGACCGGCAATAATTATACCGCTCATGAGCGCGCCCATTTCCAGCACCATGCCCAGGCCCACCAGATTAGCGATGTAAATTTCCGCCCCAAACATCTGCAGCTGTATGGCCCCGACAAAGGAGAGAATGACTCCCACTAGCACAGCAATCAGGGTGACAATAGGCAGCGATTCTGCCCCGCATGATTGGACAAAATAGAGGAAATCCCGCATGCGACAAGGAGATTTGCCAGCAAAGAGACGCAACACCTCCAGCACAACCTCACCGGTGAACGTGGCCATGCTGGTTGCGCTTTGGTATGCTGCCATAGCCCATGTACCGACCTGGTAGACTAGTGAATGATTTCCTGCCCTGCTACGTTCCAGCTTCTTACCTTCAGCTCTGCGTGCGAGCTGCAGCAGGCGCAGGGCACCTGCTGGCAGGGATTTTTCTTCAAGGGTAAGTGCATGCGCTGCCGCAGCTGCTGCCAGATTCTGCAAAAAAAGCAGGAGCCCTGTATCCCAGCTGCCCAGTTCTGCACCGTTCACTGTTATCTGGCTTGTTTCCGGAGCAATTGCCTCCATCAATGCTTCCAGGGAGGGCGCAGCATTGTTGAGTACCCAATCGCCGGTCAGGTTGATTTCAATGGTACCGGGCTCAAGCAGTTGCAGACTGTAGGTCGGAAGCGATACGGACATAGCGGGTTATTGCTGCAAAGAATCACTATTCAAGTTACAAAATATACAACCGCAAAGGGTGAGGTGGGAGAAGGGTGGTATGGGGTAAGAAAGGAGGCCTTCCGCTGTTATTGTATCGACCGATTGTCGGGTTACAATGGGCGGAAGGCATTTGATACATATTTTGTGTATGACTCCGCTTAATCCACCGGGTAGAAATACTCTTTTTCTGCCCCACATTTTGGGCAAACCCAGTCATCAGGCAGATCCGCAAAAGCGGTGCCTGGATCAACATTGTTTTCGTGATCGCCTTCGGCTGGGTCGTAGATGTAGCCACAGGGGCATTCCATTTTCTGCACTGTGTGTCTCCTTGATCAAAGTGAACGAGTTGCGCCCCTTATTCCAGAAGGGCATGCGGTCTTCATTCCAATTTTATCCCAAAGCGCTCTTCAGAGTTTAACGCTGGCAAATGCTCGGAAGTACCTGGGGTAGGTCTGCCTCGCATTTCCCTCACCTCTTTGCTAGCATCTTTGATCTGAAACTGGAATACGCCAATAAACAAGTCAGCAATCCACTTGTCAGCTAGTGTGTATTGCGGATTGATACAAAATATTGTAGCCGCTCTTTGTCAGGGAGACAAGCAAAAGAGAAATGGGGTGCTTGGAGCGGGCCTGGTTTGTGCACACGCTACGTTCATCTGTCGACTGCAATATTCGACTGCAGTTCCAGGGGTAATTAGCTCTTGACAGTAGAAGTAAAAATAGAGTCTAATATCATATTGCGCATTTATGTTTTAAGGGCTTTGTGCGAGAGGAGGCACACATGTACGCAATTATCCGTACCGGCGGGAAACAATACCAGGTTGAAGCCGGAGATCGGCTTCGGGTCGAAAAGCTGGAAGGCGAAGTCGGCGCCACAGTTGAGCTTGAGGAAGTACTGCTGCTGGTGGATGGCGAAAGTGTCCAGATTGGCCGCCCACTGGTGGAAGGCGCCAAGGTGACCGCCACCATCATTGAGCAGGGGCGCCAGAAGAAGATTATTGTTTTTAAAAAGAAACGTCGCAAAGGTTATCAGGTGAAGAAAGGCCACCGCCAGTTCTACACTGCGCTCAATATCGAAACCATCTCCGCATAATCTGCGGTTTTATATGGGACAGGAGAAATCAGATGGCACATAAAAAAGCGGGCGGTAGCTCTCGTAACGGTCGTGACAGTGCCGGTCAACGGCGTGGAGTCAAGCGTTTCAGCGGACAGGCTGTAACGGCCGGCAGTATTCTGGTGCGGCAGTTGGGTACAAAAATTCATCCGGGCAACAATGTTGGCTGCGGGCGGGACTATACGCTTTTCGCCAAGGTCGACGGCGTCGTACAGTATGAAGTTTTTGGTCAAGGCCGCAAACGGGTTTCCGTGTATCCTGCTGAATAGCAGGTACTGTTTGACGATACCCGTCGCCTTCCCAGGCATTGGTATCGACGTATGTAGATACCCGGCATCGACATTGTGTCATGCCGGGTTTTCTATTCACAAACGCATGATTACCACGATCAGTCATGGGATTTGCTGACGAAGCCAAATTCTATGTCGGTGCTGGCAAGGGCGGTAATGGCTGTGTCAGTTTCCGCAGGGAGAAGTTTGTCCCCAGAGGAGGCCCTAACGGTGGCGACGGCGGCAAGGGCGGTGATGTCTGGCTGGTTGCCGATCCGGGCGTACAGTCACTCATTGATTTTCGTTTTCGCTCCCACTTCAAAGCAGAATCCGGTCAGGGCGGGCAGGGCAGTGACAAGCACGGCCGAGGCGGCAGCGATTGCATAGTGCCCGTGCCCATGGGGTCTGTTATCCGCGATGCGGAGAGCAACGAAATACTGGTCGATCTGACTGAGCCCGGGCAACGTTTTCTTGCTGCCAGGGGAGGCCGAGGCGGACTGGGTAACCGCCACTTTGCAACCTCCACAAACCGTGCACCCAGGCAGGCCACGCCCGGAAAAGCGGGGGAGGAACGCTGGCTTGTGGTGGAGTTGAAAATACTGGCCGATGTGGGTCTCATTGGTCTCCCCAATGCGGGTAAGTCCACCCTGCTTTCCCGGCTATCCGCAGCCACTCCCAAAATTGCCGACTACCCCTTCACCACTTTGGTGCCGCAACTGGGAGTCTTGCATTTTCCCCATGCCAGACCCTGTGTGCTTGCCGACATTCCTGGTCTGATCGAGGGCGCACACCAGGGTGTGGGGCTGGGACACCAATTTCTGCGACATGTTGAACGCAGCACCATGCTACTGCACCTGGTTGACGCCAGCGGCGAAGAGAATCAGCCGCTCCGCGATTACCAGGTGTTGATGGATGAACTGGCTGCCTACAACGATGCTTTGCCGCAGCGGACGAAGCTCATTGTGCTCAATAAGGTCGATCTTATCACTGCTGAGCGGCGGGAAGAATTGGAGCGGCTTTTCGCCGAAATTGGGATGCCAGTGCTGGCCATATCCGCCCAGTGTGGAGTTGGCCTGGACACACTCAAAAGCCGGATCGGAGCAATGCTTGATCAAGGGCAGGTGGAGGAATCCATATGACGTTGCAACTTTCCCTGGAAGAGGGGCTTTTTCAACGGCAGACTCTCTATGATCAGGCCCGACGGGTGGTGGTCAAGGTGGGCAGTGCGGTGCTCACCGATGATGTTGGCATAAATAAAAACATTATCGCCCAACTGGCGAGCCAACTCACCTTTTTGCAGGGGACAGGCCGGGAAGTGATTCTGGTTACCTCCGGGGCCGTAGCAGCTGGACGTCGGCGGCTGAACAAGCCTAAATCGGCGCATGAGCCGCTGAAAATAAAACAGGCATTGGCAGCCACGGGGCAGGGTCTGCTCATGCAAGCCTATGAACAGGCTTTTGCCCGGCATGAACAGCCAGTTGCCCAGATTCTCCTCACCCACACAGATCTCTCTAATCGGCGGCGCTACCTCAATGCCCGCAACACGATATTGACCCTGTTCGAATTCGGGGTGATCCCGATCATCAACGAAAACGATTCGGTATCCGCCGAAGAACTGCGTTTTTCCGACAACGATACCCTAGCTGCCCTCATGACCAACATGATTGGCGCAGACATGCTCATTATCCTCACCGATGTTGATTGCCTCTACACTGGCAACCCCCTGGAAGATGCATCCGCCAAACCGGTGTATACCGTGGCTCGGATAGATCGTACCATTGAGGCCATGGCAGGGCACTCCACCAGCAGCCTTGGCACCGGTGGTATGGGAGCAAAAATTCGTGCTGCCAAGATGGTGGCTGCCTGCGGCGGCAGTTCCTTTATCGGGCCAGGCAAGCGGGAGGATGTCCTCCAGGCTCTGTTCAGCGGCGAGCCGGTCGGCACCTTTTTTCTGCCGGATGTGAGTCGAGCCATCAACCAGCGTAAGCACTGGATAGCCTATGTACTCAGGCCGGAAGGCGAATTGGTGGTGGATGCCGGCGCTGCCCAGGCCCTGGTAGACAAGGGTAAAAGCCTGCTTCCCTCGGGTGTGCTTGCAGTGCACGGTCAATTTGGAATGGGGGCACCGGTGCACTGCCTAGACAGCGATGGCAGTCTCATCGCTGCCGGTTTGAGCAATTACGCTGCCGTGGATATCAGCCGCATTCTTGGTAAAAACACGTCGGAGATTGCCGCAATTTTAGGGCACAAGGATCATGACGAAATAATTCACCGCGATAATCTTGTTCTCTTTGGTGGCAGCAGTAGCAACGACACGTAGTTTGTTCAGCGTGTGGTCATTCCAACTTCAGATCAAAGCTGCTGATAAGCTGACAAGATAAGTGCGGTCCTGGTGTGTATTGAGGGACTCTTCGGGAAAACGCGTACCAGGGTTGACACAGATGGGCGCTTTTGGTGCAGTTGGCAAAGAATAGCAATGGCAATGGAGGCGGCAATGGAGAGGGCAGACATCAGTGCGCAGATTACTTCAATGGCGCAGAAGGCAAAACATGCCTCCAGGGTGTTGCGCGCCATGGGAGCAGAAGCTAAAAATACCCTCCTTTTGGAGGCTGCAGAGACTCTGCTGGCAAAGCAAGTCTACATACAGCGGGAGAACAGCGCGGATTTGGCCGCTGCTGAGGCAAAAGGCATGGGGTCGGCCATGCTCAGCCGCCTTCATTTGAGTGATGCGGTTATCCAAGAGATGGTCACCGGGTTGCGCGAAGTTGCAGCCCTGGTTGATCCGGTTGGGGAAGTCGCGGAACTGCACCGTCGTCCCAGCGGTATCCTTGTTGGCCGTATGCGCATTCCCCTGGGTGTAATCTGCATGATTTATGAATCCAGGCCAAATGTTACCATTGATGCTGCCGCGTTGTGTTTGAAATCTGGCAATGCAGTGATCCTGCGCGGGGGCTCGGAGGCCCTGCGTTCTAACTTGGCCTTGGCAACCGTGTTCCATGAGGTCTTACAACGCCACCACGTAAACCCGGATGCCATACAGGTGGTGCCCACCGCTGATCGCGCTGCCATTGATGTGCTGCTGGAACAGGAAGAATCCATTGACCTGGTCATCCCCAGGGGGGGTGAAGGCCTGATCCGGGCGGTGACGGCGAGGTCGCGTATCCCGGTGCTCAAGCATTACAAAGGTGTGTGCCATGCCTTTATCGACGAAGACGCCGACATGGAAATGGCGCAGCGCATTGTAGTCAGCGCCAAAATTCAGCGGCCGAGCGCCTGTAATGCCTTGGAAGGACTGTTGGTGCACCGGGCCATTGCCGGAGATTTTCTGCCGCGGGTTGCCCTGGCCCTGCATCTTGAGGGGGTGCGACTGCTGGGCTGTGAACGCAGCCAGGAGGTCTCCACCTTGATTGAAATCGCGGAAGAAGGAGATTGGGGACGGGAATTTCTTGACCTGGCTATGGTTGTTCGCGTGGTGGACAGTCTGGATGAAGCGATGGATTATATTGATTGTTATGGTTCCCGCCACACTGAAACGATTATTACCCGTTCCTATGCCAATTCCCAGCGTTTTGTCCAGGAGGTGGATGCTTCTGCAGTGATGGTCAATGCCTCTACCCGTTTCAACGATGGCGGCCAGTTTGGGCTGGGCATGGAAATCGGCATTTCCACCTCAAAACTGCATGCCTATGGTCCCATGGGCTTAAACGAACTGACAACCCGCAAATTTGTGGTGCTGGGTAACGGTGAAATCCGCGCTTGAAGCGCATTGGGAGAACCAGCTTTTTCGTGCAATCCATCGGTATATTCGGCGGCACCTTTGATCCGGTGCATGATGGTCATCTGGCCTTGGCCCGCCTGGTGCGGGATCGCTTTGCTCTGGATGGCGTGCTCATTGTACCCGCCCCGAATCCACCCCACAAACGGCAACCACTCGCCTCCTATGGCCACAGGGTCGCCATGCTGGAACTGGCCCTGCAGGATTGCAGTGACTGCGGCCAGATTGCCTGCTCGCGCATCGAAGAAACTCTACCTACTCCTTCCTATTCGATCAACACCGTGGAGTCGGTTATGCAGCATCTGGGTGCACAGTGTTTTTTTCTGGTGATCGGTATGGATTCTCTGGCTGACCTACCCAATTGGTACCAAGCGGAACGCTTGCTCACACTGATTGATCTGGTGGTGGTCAATCGCAAGCAGGCCAACCCATCAGCTATCCATGGCTGTGTATTACGATTGCGGCCGAGCTACCGCTCTGTTGCAGGGAAAGAGAATGTGTGGGTCAATCAGGCCGGTAAATCTTTGCATTTTGTGCAGGATTTCCACATGCCTTTCTCGTCCACGGCCATCCGCGGGGCTCTGTGCCGGGGCGAAAAACCGGCGGGGCTGCCAGATGTGGTGTACGCATATATCCGCGACCTTGAGCTGTACAAGCATTCTCCTTCCTGAAAGTATGCGCTACATTGCCGACCTCCATATCCATTCCCTTTTTTCACGGGCGACCAGCAAGACCAGCCATCTGCGCGGTCTGGCGGCCTGGGCCGCTGTCAAGGGAATAGACGTAGTGGCAACCGGCGATTTTACTCATCCTGGCTGGTTTGCCCAACTGTACGAGGAATTGGTACCGGCGGAGGAAGGTTTTTTCCGCCTCAGACCCGATTCAAACTTTGACTACGCCGCTCTCCTGCCCGAGGGTTTGCAGCCCGGTCGGCATCCGGAGGAGATCCGGTTTATCCTGAGCGCGGAAATCAGCTGTATCTACAAGCGCGGCGGCCGGGTGCGCAAAGTGCACAACCTGCTCTATGCCCCAGATATGGCGGCAGTGCGCCGCATCAACACAGCACTGGGCAATCTGGGTAATATCAGTGCCGATGGCCGCCCCATCCTGGGCTTGGATTCAAGAGATCTGCTGGAAATCGTGCTTGAACAGGCCGGCGACGCCTTTCTCGTTCCTGCCCATATCTGGACCCCCTGGTTTTCATTGTTTGGTTCAAAATCCGGCTTTGATACAGTCGAGGAATGTTTTGCCGATCTGAGCGAACATATCTTTGCCTTGGAAACCGGTCTTTCCTCGGATCCGGCCATGAACCGGATGATCTCCGCCCTTGATGGTTACAGTCTTATCTCCAATTCGGACTGCCATTCTCCGGCAAAGCTAGGCCGGGAAGCGAACATTTTCGATACTGGTTTTGATTTTTTTTCCCTGCGCGAGGCGATCCGCAGCCCTGCCGATACACTGGGTAATCAGCGCTTTTTGTCTACCGTGGAGTTTTTTCCGGAGGAGGGCAAATACCATTTGGATGGCCACCGCAAGTGCGGCGGTTGTTTTGAGCCGCGACAAACCAGGGAGTTGAAAGGCCTGTGTCCAGCCTGCGGCAAGGATTTAACCGTGGGAGTGCTGCACCGGGTGCTGGAACTGGCGGATCGTGACGAACCAGTTTTTCCTGCGGCATCTCCGGAGGTACACAGCTTGGTACCACTGGCTGAACTGGTAGCGGAACTGCTCGGCGTGGGACCAGGCAGCAAAAAAGTGATGGCAGCCTATAGCCGCCTGATTAGCCTCTTCGGTTCGGAGTTTCGCCTCCTGCTGGAGGCACCGCTGGAGGACATGCACAGCCAAGGTCTGCCACTGCTGGCGGAGGCAATCAGCCGGGTGCGAAGGAACGAGGTCATCCGCCAATCGGGCTGCGACGGTGTTTACGGGGTAATTCGCGTTTTCACTGAGGGCGAGCGCGTACGCTTGGTGGGCCAGCAAAGTCTTTTTAGCGACGCTGCACCACAAAAAAAAGTGCGGACTCCGGCGCGAAAGAAGCTGTCCGCTGGAAAATCTTCTGATGTACCGAAGACGCATGGCGTTGATGAAACAGGCTCAGATGCCTGGGCAACAGCCTCAAAAAGCCGACTTAACCAGGCCCAGCGTGCCGTGGTTGTGAGTGCAGCGCCTGTTATTGTGGTGCAGGCGGGTCCGGGTACCGGCAAAACCCACGCCCTTGTAAGCAGGGTAGAACGCTTGCTTGCCGAAGGCGTCAAGAATGGGGAACATCGTGTTTTCTGCACTGTTATCACCTTCACCAACAAGGCCGCCGACGAACTGCGCCTGCGCCTTAATCTGAATACAGCGGGCCTGCAGGCAGAAGGGACGGCAGGCTGCCGTGTCGCCACCTTCCACGGTTTTTGTCTGGAATTGCTCCGGTGCCGACGGCCCGAGCTGGCCGTCGTTGGTCCAGATGAACGCAGCGCCATCCTTGGCAGTCTATTTCCCCAGATTTCCCGATCGGAGCGATCAGAACTCATTAAGGAAATCAGTAAGTTTCTGCTGCATGACTCTGGTAGTGGTTGCGCAAGCATGGTGCAGGCCTATCTGGATTATCTGGAACAACATGCCCTGATCGACCTGGATGGCATCTGCCAGCAGGCACTTGCAGATTTGCAGGAGGGTGGCGAGTGGGCGCTGCAGTATCGCCGTATGTGCGGTATGCTTTTTGTGGATGAGTTTCAGGATGTCAACGCCGTGCAGTATAGCCTGGTGGCGGCACTGGCCGCCAGCAATCCAGTTTTCTGCATCGGCGATCCTGATCAGGCCATCTACGGTTTTCGCGGTGCCAGCCCCCGGTGGTTTTATCGCCTGCTGGAGGATTTTACGGCGGAATACCATGTTCTCACACAGAATTATCGTAACGGTGCGCAGATTCTTGCTGCTGCCACTGCTGTTATTCATCGCAATCCTCGGCCCGCAAACCTGCCCGCGATACGAAAATTTGAGGCAATGGAGGCGATGAACACCAGGCCTTCCTGGCTCCACGTGCAGGCATGCAGCGGCGTTCTGGCAGAGGCACGCTTCATTGCTGACCAGGTGGAGGTGCAGGTGGGTGGACTTTCGCACCGGGGCCTTGAGCGCATGGATGAACCGGCAATGGCGGGATCTTCCTTCGGCGATATCGCTATCTTGTACCGTACTTTACGCCAGGCCGAGGTTGTCCAAGCCGTGTTTGCTGAACGGGGGATCCCATTTCAGCAGGTGGAGCTCGAAGCCTACTATATGCGCGGATCGTGCCGCTTGCTCTACGCCTGGCTCATGCTGCTCAGCGGCAGGGCCGATGTTGAGCAACTTCTTTCTCTTTTGGAAAAGGAGCCGGGGATGGGAGAGGTGCGCATTGCCCGGCTACAGGCCTATCTCAGGGAAGAATTGCGCCAAAAGGATGCGTCTGCAGGTCAGGGGCTGCTGCCTTTATTGGTAAGCGTACCCGCTGGGTTGGTCCCGATTGCCTTTATCCAGCTTTTGCAGCAGATGCAGTTGAGTGCCCAGGAGGCGGCATCCTTGCCCGTATTGCTGGATACACTGACAGCTGCCCTATCTCTTCACTACAGCTTTGAACCGCAGGATGCATCACTTGCACGCTTACAGCAGAGTGCAGTAAGTTTTGCAGACCTGCAGAGCTTTGCTGCCAATCTTGAGCGGTACAGCGATTCGGTACTTTACGACCCTAAGGCCACGGCCGTAACCCTGTCCACCCTGCATGCGGCCAAGGGACTTGAGTTTGATGTGGTTTTCATCTGCGGCTGCGAGCAGGAATTGTTGCCCCTGGCCCCGCGCGAGCAGCTGGAAGATGCTGCCCTGCAGGAACACTTTGAGGAGGAGCGCCGCCTTTTTTATGTGGGTATGACCAGGGCACGCAGCAGTCTCTACTGCACCTGGAGCAAGCTGCGTCGGGGCTTTGCCACTTCCGCTTCGGATGAAGGGCAGGGCGCGACCGACATGGATCGGCGCCCCTCTTCTTTTCTCTTTGAATTCAGCCCGGCGCTCATTAGTCCTGCACCAAGCCTGCAGTCTCTGCCTGAGAAAAAACGGCAGGCAGGTCGTCAACTTTCACTTTTCTCCAGCAACTCATGAAAAGGCAGAACACGGGCTGCTCATACTCCGAAACAATTGCCAGTCTGCAACGGCAAATCAATGAGCTGAAGCAGGAAAACAGCCGCTTGGAAAAAATTGCCCTGCAGGCCGATGCAGCCAACCAGGCCAAGACCGATTTTCTTGCCATGATCAGCCATGAAATCCGTACCCCGATGCACGGTGTGGTTGGCATGAGCCAACTGCTGCTCAATACCGAACTGCAGGACAAGCAGCTGCAGTATGTGCGGCTCATCAGTACCTCGGCGCAGAGTCTGATGGTCCTGGTGAATAACCTGCTGGATTTCAGCGGGATAGAGGCCCAAAAAATGACGCTCTACCAGGAGCCCTTTCACCTGGGAAATGAAATCGAGCAGCTGATCGCCATCCAAGTTCTTGTCGGCCAGGAAAAAGGGATACTGGTGCGCAGCTATATCGATGCCTCCATCTGCAACAATCAATACCTGGGAGATGTGCATCGTTTGCGGCAGATTTTGGCCAATCTGCTGGGTAATGCCCTCAAATTCACCGAAGAGGGCGAAGTTCTGCTCCGTGTTTTTTCAGATTTTGCCGCGGGTACGGACAGGGTACGTTTTGAGGTGCGGGACACGGGTATTGGTATAGCCGAAAAGGATCTGCCCGCACTCTTTCAGCCCTTTTCGCAGGTGGACACTTCTTCCACCCGGCGCTATGGTGGTTCGGGTCTGGGCCTGTCCATCTGTTCTATGCTGGTGCAGCTCATGGGCGGTACGATAGGGGTAGATTCACAAGCAGGGCTGGGCACGACCTTCTGGTTCAGCATTCCGCTCAGGCGTTTGTCGCAGTTCGCTTCATCGGCACCTGTTCCGGATCATGTAGCTGGCACTCCATTATCGACTGGGGAAAAGGGACCTGAACAGGTAGAAGAATATCGGAAAGCAGCCCACCCTGTAGCACAGAGCACAGCCGTGCTGGTGGTGGATGATGAAGTGACCAACCGTATCCTGATGCAGGAAATCTTGCAGCAAGACAGTTTGGCAACCGTGGGTGTGGACTGTGGAGCCGAGGCGCTTAAGGTCTGGAGGCTGCAGGATTTTGCCCTTATCCTGATGGATTGCCAAATGCCAGAAATGGATGGGTACGAGACTACCAGGACCATGCTTGCGGAGGCCGAAACACGGCAACGGAAGAGGCCGATCATTGTCGCCCTGACCGCGGACGGTACAGATGCAGCAAAAAATAAAAGCCAGGAGGCAGGTATGGTGGATTATCTGCTCAAGCCGCTTGATTTTGAACACCTGCGCCGTGTGCTTAGTTCCTGGATGCCAGGGCAACTGATACTCGGTCAGGCAGACAACGAAAAAGCTTTCACAGCCCAAACAACCCTGCACCCAGCAAAGGCGGCAAGGCAGGTGGTGAATGAACAGGCCCTTGAACGGTTGCGCCGCGAGGTCGGTGATCTTACCCTGGTAATCCAGGCCTTTTTAACTTCCCTGGAGCAGGGCCTGACCGAGTTGAGTGACGCGTGTAAGAGCGGAGACGCAGCAAGCGCTACCCGCATCGCCCACACCATCAAGGGCAGCAGCGGCCAGTTCGGTGCGGAGGAACTCAGCGACCTTGCTCGGAAGCTGGAGCGTCTGGTACGTGCAGGCCAAACAGGACATGAGGGTCGGGTGAACGACCTTGTGCAAAAAATTCATATGGCTGCCGCCCAGGTGCAGGATTATTTTAGGAAGAGCGCGCAGCGGTGAATCACTCGCGTAGCACACGCAGGATGTTTCGTCCGATTTTTCCTTTTCTTTTATTGAGTCTGATTTATTGAACGAGCAAGACCCATGAGCACTACGGATCTAAATGCCTTGCCAATGATTCTCGTTGTCGATGACAGCAATTTTGTGCGTGTCCTACTACGCCAGTTTCTGGAAGGAGAGGGGTACCAGGTGGCGGAGGCCAAAGATGGAGCCAGCGCCCTGGCGCAGTTGCAGCACCAGCCTTTTGATCTGGTGATCTTGGATATCGTCATGCCAGGCATGGATGGAAAAATGGTCTGCGCCCGCATTCAGGAATGCATTCCGGAGCCGCCGCCGGTGCTGGTTATGACCGCCATGGATTACGACGAAGAAGTCGACCAAGTTTACAATGCCGGTGCTGTGGATTATGTACGCAAACCATTGAAGTGGCGGGTATTGCGCAACCGGATCAGGTATATCTTGAAGGCTCACCGCTCAAGCCGGGAGCTGAGCATATTGTCGAAAAAGTACGAGATGATCCTGGATTTCGCAGAAAACGGTATCAGCGGCTTGGATCGGGAGGGCAACATCAGCTACATTAACCAGGCCGGACAGCGCCTGCTGGGCTACAGAGCCGAGGAAGCTCTGGGTAAAAACTGCCGGGAGATCTTCCGCATCGCCCGGTCGGGCAGTAATTCTTTTAATGAGGATTGCTGCCCCTTTGTTAACCCGGAGTACAAGAAGGCGGTTGTGCGCTTCGACGAGATCAGGATCGAGCGACGCGATGGCACCACCTTCCCGGCGGATCTGCGGGCTACCCCCATCATTCAGGATGGGCAGCTCACCGGTGGAGTTGTTGTCTTCCAGGATATCACCGAGCGGCAAAAGGCCGCGCAGATTATCCGCCATATGGCTAGCCATGATGCCCTCACCAACCTGCCGAATCGTAACTTTCTGCTCCAGCGCGTGCCCCAGGCCATATCCCTGGCCACACGGCAATCGCGCAGGCTCTTTTTGCTTTTCATAGATCTGGATCGATTTAAACCCATTAACGATCAATACGGTCACAGTGTAGGCGACATTGTCCTGGTGCAGGTGGGCAAACGACTGAGCCGAACAATGCGCGCTTCAGACTCGGTCTGCCGTTTGGGTGGAGATGAATTTGTTGTTCTACTGGAAAGCGCTGCCACGCTTGCTGGCGCCATTATGGTGGCGGAGCGAATCATTGAACTGCTCAATGAACCGATCCAGATCAAGGATCTGAGCTGCTCCATTGGCGCTAGCATCGGTATAGCCGTCTTCCCTGATGATAGCGAAGATACCGAGACGCTCCTGCGCCACGCTGATCAGGCCATGTATGCCGCCAAAAAGAAGGGTCGCAACTGTTGGCACCTCTATGGAGACCAAGTAAAAAGTCAGGAGCGCTGAACCATGGAGCGAATGATATCGGTTTTACCGATCACTCCCACCAAGTGCCCCGCTTCCACCACCGGCAGGGTGTGTACATGCTGCTCCGACATGATGGTCGCCACCTCTTCCAGGGTACTTACCGGTGACACGGTAACCGGGTTTTTGCTACAGATGTCACCCACGCGTGCTCCCGCAATTTTCTGCATTTCCTTTTCCATCTTCTCCGGCTTGTCCAAAAAGAAGAAGGCGTCCAAAATGGCGATGGTTCTGGGCAGGTGAAGCCTTTTGTTAGTAAAAATAAGATCATTTTGCGTAACAATGCCAACCAGTTGTCCCTGATCATTGATCACTGGCGCACCACTGATGTGTTTATCCAAAAAAAGTTCAGCCAGCTCGCGCACACTTTGCTGTTCATGCACGGTAATAACCTGAGTGTTCATGATGTCTTTGGCTGTCAGCATATCTGCTCCTTATTTCTTGTTGTTTTGTGCTGGAGGAGTTGCGGCAGGGCTGCCGCAACCTCCGAGGCGCTGTAACCATAGGGTTGAGTTGCTGCCACCAGATCGGCGGCTGCTCCGTGCAGATAGGCACCTGCACAGGCCGCTTGCCAGGGAGCATGGCCCTGGGCCAGCATCCCACCTGCCATTCCGGCCAGTACATCACCCATGCCACCAGTGGCCATACCGGGATTACCGCTGGTGTTGACGGCCCAGCGCCCGTCTGCAGCAGCCACAACTGTACCGGCCCCCTTTAGTATAACCACTATTGGATGGGCTGCGCCATGCTCGCCCTGCCCACAGAGGCGGCAGAGCTGCTGAGCTGCAGCCAGACGATCCGCCTGAATACGCCGGGTGGGTTGCTCAAGGAGGCGCGCCATCTCACCAGGATGGGGCGTAAACAGGCGGGGGCCACCGGGTTTGGCCAGCACCTCTTTACGCTCAGCCAGTATATTGAGGGCGTCAGCATCCAGCACCATAGGTTCTGGCCGCTCACGGTACAGCGCGAGTACCAGTTCAGCTGTGGCAGCCGCAGTGGCCATGCCTGGCCCAATGACCAAAACCTGTTTATCCTGGCAGAGTTCCGTGATCAGACCGAAATCACCATGGGAAATATAGTCGGTGGAGGCGGGCAGCGGTGCATACATGGCCTCGACCAGGGGCCCGCCGGCAAAGATGGGGAAGAGATTGGCGGGCACTGCACAGGTCAACAGGCCAGTACCGCTACGCAGGGCTCCCTGGGCAGCCAACATGGCAGCGCCGGTTTTACCGGTGGAACCTGCCAGCAGGAGCACATGGCCATTGATGCCTTTATGGCTGTCTGCCGACCGCTGGGCAAGGTGGCCAGCGATGCTGTGATTGAGGAGCATGCCCGGTAAACTCGCTTCAGAGAGTACTGCCTTGGGAATACCGATATCCACCACGGCCAGGCGGCCATTTTGGATGACACCGTTATGCAGGTGGCCGGGTTTGGCCAGACCGTAAGCTACAACGAGATCGGCCTGCACTGCCTCGCCCAGTATTTGACCGGTATCGCTGTTCAGGCCAGAGGGAATATCAGCTGCTACCACCGGGCAGGCATGGCATCGGGACAGTCTGTTTATGTTGCGCACTGCTTCCAGATACATCCCTGCCACCGGTCTGGCCAAGCCGATGCCAAAGAGGGCGTCTACCAGGCTGTGCAGGGGTCGGGTTCGTAGCTCCTTTTCCCAGGCCTCTACAGGAGAGAAAAGCCCGAAAGAACTGATGGGTCGGGTGGTGGCGGCAGGCTCAGCAACCCAGCAGGGCAGGCCTAGGCGCTGGACAATAGCCCAGTTCAGGGTGGCATCCGGCGGCAACTGTTCCGGATCAGCACAGAGCAGTACCAGTGGATGGCCACCACGGCTGTGCACCCAACGGGCGATGACCAGGCCATCGCCACCATTATTGCCCGGCCCGGCAACAATACCTACGTTTTTGCCGTGCACCGGGCCAAAGTGATGCTCCATGGCGTCCACTGTGGCACGACCGGCATTTTCCATGAGCACCGCACCCGGTATACCGATTTCCTCAATACTGCGGCGATCCAACTCGCGCATCTGGGCAGCGCTGGCCAAGGGCGGACACAGACAGGTGCAATCAGGCAGTGGCATGCTCATCTCCATGGCTGTTGTTTTTGAGGATGCCCTGACTGCGATCAACCGCTGTGCCCAGGTCTGACGCCTGTCCAGGCGACTGTACACAATTGTTCTGGGCATGGCGCATGGCCGCGGCCATAAATCCATTCACCCATTCTGGCGTACCCGCAGCCAGCACGTGGGTGTACAAGGCCAGCACATTCTTATATACTAGGCCGTCGCGGCCTTCGGCAAAACCAGTGCCGCGCTCCACCTTGAAGACCAGGTCACTTGCCTGGCCACTCCATTGCTGCACCTTGGAGTAGCGGAACTCATGGCCCTTGATTTGTAAGCCTTGACTATAAAAACTGTTGTCACCCTCCACCCGCAGAATGGAGTAGCCATGGGCCTGGGGTTTAGTGGATAGGGAAAAGGTAACCGGAAAAATGCCGGTTAGCGGGTATTCCTTTCCATCCAGTACAATGGAGCGCCCTAGATAGATGAGGCCACCGCATTCGGCATAGACCGGTAAACCCTGTTCAATGGCTGTACAAAGGGAGTGACGAAAACGGTGATTATCGGCCAGGGCCTGGGCACTGGTTTCCGGAAAACCGCCGCCAATGTACAAACCGTGCAGGCAATGCGCGCCTTGGGGTAAAGATGCGGCTGTGAGTGCATTGATCATAACCAGCTCTGCCCCTGCATCCTGCAGGGCTTCCAGGTTTTCCTCGTAGTAGAACTGAAAGGCGGCATCACGCAGCACACCTATGCGTGCCGGTTGTTTTGTCCGGATAGGGCTCGCCTGTGTAGGTGCTGCAGGTTCCGCTGCTCTTGCTGGCGGGGCTGCCTGAGCCGTTGAAGTTGACGCTGCTGTCGGTGGCAGTAGTGGCTGCATCAACCCTAAAATGGCATCCAGGTCAAAATGGGCTGCAGCCATTTGCTGTAAGCTGGCCACTGCTTCGTCTGCATCCCGGTACTCCTGATGCGGGGTCAAACCCAGGTGACGCATGGGAAAAATATCCGTCTGCATCCGGGGGATAATGCCCACAACCGGTATGTCCACACTTTGCGCCAGGCATTCCCTTAGTATGCGTTCGTGCCTGGAGGTGGCCACCTGGTTGAGGATGACGCCCGCTATACGCACCCTGGGGTCGAAAAGGCAGCAGCCAAGCACCAAGGCAGCCATTGTGCGGGTAGTTTTGGTACAGTTAACCACCAGCAGTACTGGCAGAGCCAACTGCACAGCCAGTTCCGCTGTAGAATAGGAGCCGCTACTGTTGACGCCGTCGTACAGCCCCCGGTTACCCTCAACCAGGGCTACATCAGCGCGGTGTAGGTGCCGGTGAAAGGTGGCCTTGAGCTGTTCTGGTCGGGTCAGGAAGGGGTCCAGGTTGTAGCAGGGCAGGCCCGCTGCCCGGGCCAGCCAACCAGCATCGATATAATCCGGCCCCTTTTTGAAGGGGAGCACACGCAGTTGGCGTGCGCGCAGGGCCGACACTAGACCTACAGCAGCCACGGATTTACCCGAACCTCCACTGAGACCGGCTACAATCAAACCCCGCGGCTTTGGCATCTCCATGGAATCGCCTTGCAAGTTTTCTTTGCTCTTATCCATATGTCACTGTTTATCCCTGCCGTTTAAATCGTGCAGGCCCTGGCTCGTCCTGGAGCGGGGCAGATCTTGGTCGTGGGCCTCTTTGCCCAGTGCCGTCCAGGCCATATTGTAGAGCCGGTTGAGTTCCTGCTCCAGTTTGAGCCGCCAGGCCTCAATGGCTGCCTGGTCCAGATTTGGTGGTACACGCATAGATTTGCCCTGGTACAGAACAACTGTGGAAAAAGGGAGCGGGATCACGGTTCTGTCCCAGCTTTTGAAGGTAAGGCAGCGGCTGGCAGCCCAGGCCAAGGGAAAAATCGGGTCGCCCGAACGACTGGCCATAAGAATGCAGCCGGCCTGAGCCCTGCGGGCAGGCCCCTGGGAGCCGTCTGCGACAACTGCCGCATTGTTGCCACGCTTTAACTCCACCAGCATCTCCCGCAGGGCCCGAAAACCACGCCGGTTCGAGGAGCCGCGCACCGGCACATGGCCAAATTTTTCCGCCAGCCGGGCTATGTATTCGCCGTCGCGGCTGGCGCTGACCATGACCGCTGCCCTGTTGCCCCGCAGATAGTAGAAATTATACAAAAAACTGTAGTGCCAAAAAGTGGCGATTCCTTTGCCACCACTGTCTATAAAGGTGAGCATCTCTTCGCCGCCATGAGTTTTGAGGCGGCAGGTGCTAAACCACAGTCGTATCAGTCCGGCCACCAAGCCCGGCAAGAGGCGCAGTGATGTGCGGTACCAGAAATCAGTCAAGGCTCAGCTCCAGCATTTTTAATTCACGGATGCGGTCGCGGTAAGCGGCCGCCTCTTCAAAAGCCAGCCGTTGTGCTGCTGCCTGCATCTCTTTTTCCAGCGCTTCAATATCCTGCCGCAATTCCGCTTCGCTGCGATAGATGTGTTCAGGCTCGGCGATACTCAGCACTCCCGGGCTCAGGGTTGCATCTTCCCGTGTGTCTACCCACCCCGAGGCGCGCAGATGCTGTGCCATGGAATCCTTGATTTCCGAAATGATGGTGCTGGGGGTAATGCCATATCGGCTGTTGTGGGCCTTCTGTACCCGCCGCCGCCGGTTGGTTTCATCAATGGTATACTGCATAGAGGGAGTGATGCGGTCAGCATAGAGGATGACCATACCCTCGGCATTGCGGGCGGCACGACCGCAGGTCTGCACCAAGGAACGCTCCGAACGAAGAAAACCCTCCTTGTCCGCATCTAGTACAGCCACCAGGGAAACTTCTGGAATATCCAGGCCTTCGCGCAGCAGGTTGATGCCAATGAGCACGTCGTAGCGGCGCTGGCGCAAATCGCGAATCAGTTCCACCCGTTCCAGGGTTTTAATGTCTGAATGCAGATAACGTACCCGGATGCCCAGGTCTTCGTAGTACTGGGTTAAATCCTCGGCCATCCGCTTGGTGAGGGTGGTCACCAGTACGGCCTGATTGCGGCTTTCGCGCAGGCGGATTTCAGCTAGAAGATCATCCACCTGGGTTCCTGCCGGACGCACCTCGATGTGGGGATCGAGCAGGCCGGTGGGACGAATCAACTGTTCCACCACATGCCCGCCCGCCTGTTTGAGCTCATAGGGGCCCGGGGTGGCCGATACATACACGGTCTGGCGGCGGCGCTCTTCAAATTCATCAAAGCGCAAGGGACGGTTATCCAGGGCTGAAGGCAACCGGAAACCGTAGTTCACCAGGGTTTGCTTACGGGAGCGATCACCGTTGTACATGCCGCCGATCTGTGGCACGGCAATGTGGGACTCATCGATGATGAGCAGGAAATCGTCTGCAAAATAGTCCAGCAGGTTGGGGGGAGGCGCTCCTGGTTCTTTGCCGGTAAGGTGGCGACTGTAGTTTTCAATGCCGTTGCAGTAGCCCAGCTCAGCAATCATCTCCAGATCAAACATGGTGCGTTGCTCCAGTCGCTGCTCCTCCACCAGTCGACCAGCAGCATGCAGTTCGGCCAGGCGTAACTGGAGTTCATCCTGGATGGAGCGCATGGCCCGGTCCAAATTGTCCTGACCGGTTACATAATGACTGCCGGGAAAGACCGCTGCCTGGGTTAAATCTTCCAGGACCACACCCCGTAAAGGATCGATCAGGGTGAGACTGTCGATGCTGTCACCGAAAAACTCCACCCGCAGGGCGCGTTCCTCCTCATGCACCGGAAAGATGTCGAGCACATCGCCGCGTACGCGAAAGGTACCGCGGTGAAAGGAGAGATCGTTGCGCTCGTAGAGCATGAAGGCCAGACGGCGCAGGACCTCTTCCATGGGAAACTCCACTCCGCGCTCCAGAAAGAGGTGCATATTTTTATATTCGTCCGGAGAACCCAGGCCATAGATACAGGAGATTGAGGCCACAATGAGCACATCCCTGCGGGTGAGGAGGGAGCGGGTGGCGGAGTGGCGCAGTTTGTCGATGGCATCGTTGATGGCCGAGTCTTTTTCTATATAGGTGTCCGAGGCCGGTATATAGGCTTCGGGCTGGTAGTAGTCGTAGTAGGAAACAAAGTATTCAACCGCATTGTGGGGGAATATTTCGCGAAACTCGCTGAAGAGCTGAGCAGCCAGGGTTTTGTTGGGCGCCAGTACCAGGGTAGGGCGCTGGATTCTGGCCACCACCTGGGCCATGGTGAAGGTCTTGCCCGAACCGGTGACGCCGAGAAGTACCTGATCCCGCACCCCAGCATCAATATTGGCAACCAGCTGATCAATGGCCTCCGGCTGATCACCGGCAGGAGTGAAGTTGGAAACCAGGGTGAAGGGGGTGGAATCGTTGTAGGTGGGGGCGTTCACAACAAAAGTTTTACTGTTTTACAGTGAGAGCAAAGGTAGGCATGGTTGGACTTTAAGGACTTGTTACTCCATTGCTTTACCATTATAGCTTGTTTGCGTTCCATTGAACGCCAGCAACTAGTACTATATACACTCCTTCCCGGAAGATCAGGGAAGAATTTGCAGAGAGCTGTAAGCCCCCCGCAAAACGATTGGCGCTGATAGGGATGGTGGGTCTGGTGTTAATCATAAGCTTCGCTGTAAATTCGGGCCTGTGGATATCGCTCATCTAGGAGATGAGTCAGATCATGGATCATTGCTCGCCGGCCGCACAGATAAAAGTCATAGTCGCCATGTGGGAGCACAGTGCGCACATAGGTGCTGACATAACCCTGAAAACAGGGAAAATCGGTGCCCGTCGGGATCGGTGCGGAGAGGCAGGGCATGTAGCAGCGAGCCGCGGCATTCAATTCGTTGCGATAAACCAGGGCAGAGGGATGGCGTACGCCGTGGAGCAGGGTGAAATCGCGCACACCAGCGGCATACATGGCAATAAAGGGAGCAATGCCGGTACCAGTGGCAATAAAACAGGGCTGTTTGTCACTGGGTTGAAAACAGAAATAGCCCTTTGCCGCACTGAGGTTCAATATGGTTCCCGGAGGTAATTCGGCCAGGAGCACACTGAGATTACCCTGGGGCATCCGCTTGATCAGCAGGCGCAGCACAGCTTCTTCGGGAGCGGAAACGATGGTATATTCCCGTTCCAGATGCTGGTGGCCCAACTCCACGAACTGCCCCGGTTGAAAGGTGAAACCCGGTGGTCTGGTGCAGCGCAGTTCGTAAATTTCGTCGTTAAACCAATGGTGATCAAGGATGGTGACGTTGTACTGTGCGGATGTTGGCGGCATGGAATTCCCCGCAACTATTCAAGTCGCAGTTTTATCTATTGATATTGTAGAAGTTTCAGGTCCACGTCAACATGCTCTTAACTGCCTGGACGCGGCGAAGGCCTGCAGGGCACAGCTGTTGTACGTTTGTGTCGCAAGCCCCCCATCTCCCTGAGAGCAGCATCCATGATCTGAAGTTGGAACCATGGTGTAGAACACATGGACACCGGGGAATAAAAATCATGGTCAACCCGTTTACTGTAGACAGAGGATGAACAACCGGGACTGTTGTGCGTAGCCTGACACTCGCCTTTATTTTTGCTCCCGGCGCCGAGCGTTGAAAAAGTTCCGCAGCAGGGCGGCACTCTCATCTGCCAGCAAGCCGCCGCGTACGTTCAGGCTGTGGTTAAGCTGGCCATCGCCACCAATCTGGTAGCATGAATGTAGAGCCCCTGCCTTGGGGTCGGATGCACCATAGATTATAGTCTGTATCCTCGCCTGAATGCAGACGCCTGCGCACATGATGCATGGCTCCAGAGTAACATAGAGTCTGCAGCCGGGCAGACGGTAGTTATTCGCAAGGGCTGCCATCCGGCGAATGACCACCATCTCCGCATGGGCCGAGGGGTCATGGGCACGGATGCAGCAATTGCCTGCCTCTGCGAGGATGGTGTTACTGCTGTCTGTCAGCACAGCCCCCACTGGTACTTCACCGGCTACTGCGGCCTCCTGCGCGGCGAGCAGGGCACGCCGCATTAATATAGTGTCTATTGGCAAAAAATTGCTTGTCAAAACAGACCGTACAGGGAAAAGATGCTTAAGTGAAATTTACAAAAAAGTAACAATGTTCTCGTTAAAGCCAGTTGCATGGGGTAAATGGGCGTTTATTAAAAAATTTACAAAATCTTTACATTGATTTATAGTGCTTACTTGTCTACCACAATGTGACATGTGGCCATCTATGGGCGTTGGTCTCACAATAGTTTGATTTTGTTAAAAAAATGAGTTTATGCTATGAAAAAACAAAAAATCCATGTTCTCGCCTATAATTGGCAACCCGGCAATAAAAAGGAAATTGAAGCCGCACTCGCCGATTCATCCGACATAACATATGAAAACGACCCTGGGACCTTCCACCTGAAATTGGAAAAGGAAAACTATGATGTCATTTTCCTTGAGCTGCACCCTGAAAACGGGTCAACGTTTAACATGCTCAGGGTCATCCAGCAAAATATACCGTCCACGCCGGTGATTGTCACCAGTGCTTCTGATCAGCCCGAACTCATTGTCGAGGCCATGCGTGAGGGGGCCTATGACTTTATCACTGATCCCTTTTTGCCCGAGCGAGTCCGTTGTTCCGTGGAAAAAGCCGTGGCCAACAGGCACTGCGTCAACGAGCTTGCCTATCTGCGTAGCACCCAGGATGTAGTGTATAATTTTGAAGATGTCGTGGCGGAAACCCCGTCTTTCCGGCAATTGATCGATAATCTGCGCAAGTTTGCCGCCTTTGAATCCACCATGCTGTTTACTGGTAAAACCGGAACAGGTAAAAGCTTTCTTGCCGGTGCCACCCACTTTAACTCGCCACGCCGGACCAAACCGTTTATCAAGGTCAATTGCACCAACATGCCTGAAAAACAGCTGGAAAGCGAACTTTTTGGTCACGAGGCTGGTGCTTTTCCTGGTGCTGACAGGCAGCGCATCGGCCGTTTGGAACAGGCTGAAGGGGGCACGGTTTTCCTTGATGAAATTGGTGATATCTCTCCAGCCCTGCAAGCCAAGCTGCTGCGTTTTCTGGAGGAGAAATCCTTTGAGCGATTGGGTGGCAATCGCACCATCTTCATTGATGTGCGTATCATTGCAGCTACCAACAAAAACCTGGCTTCCAAAATTGCCGATGGCCAGTTCCGCGAAGACCTGTTTTACCGGCTCAATGTTTTGCCGGTGCAATTGCCGGCCCTGAAAGACCGGCCAAATTGCATTGCACCCCTGGCCCGTAATCTCCTAAAGCGAATAGCGGCCAATGTGTGCAAACCCATCATTGGTTTCACCGACGAGGCCATGCAGCTGCTGACAGGATACCACTGGCCCGGCAATATTCTGCAACTGGCCAATGTGATTGAACGGGCAGTCATTTTAGAGGAAGGCGAGTACATTACCCCCCTTTCCTTGCAGAGCCCGGGAGAGCTGGTGCTGCCTGAGCCATCTCGTGGCGACAAGATTCCTGAGCTGGAAGACAGTGAGCGGTCACTGGTGTTGCGCGCCCTCAGGGAATGCAACTGGGTGCAGAAGAAGGCGGCGCAGAAACTTGGGGTCAGCCCCAGGGTGATGAACTACAAAATCCAGAAATTTAATATCAGCCATCCCCGCTGGCGCAAAAACAAGGGCAAGCGGTAATGTCAACACTCATGCCATAGATGCCATAGGGAGACCACACAGACTTCTCTACAGGTCTCTCCCTGCCAGCATTATATTAATCGGCTCTGGAGAATGCTTTTGCAGTCACTGGTTTCCCGCCTGTACTGCATCCGCCTCGTCCCAGATCAGATATGCTGGATACTCAAGGGCCAATCTTTGGCAATTTCTGCAGCAACCGGTCACGGCATTGGCGTCAATGCAGGTGGTGACCGGTACTGGTCATGGTGAGGTTGCCGTTTTTCACCCCGCGCAGAGCAATCATTTTTTCTGCCAGTTCCCTGATGAGCGATGCCTGCCCCTTGACAATGATCACCTCCAAGCAGTTGTCATGATCCATGTGCACATGGGTGGTTGAGGTGATGAGGGTATAGTAATCGTGTTGGATTTCCGTAATTTTTTCCTGGAGCAGGGCCTGGTGATGATTGAACACCAGGGTTATCACTCCGGCTACTTCGCCATCCTGCTCCCATTCTGCGCCGACGAATTCCTTACGGATGAGATCACGCACCGCCTCTGACCGGTTCACATAGCCGTGTTCACTGATATAGGCGTCAAATCGTTCCAAAAGTTGTTCTTCCAGGGATATGGAAAATCGTTTCAGCATGTTCAGGTTTCCTTGTTGATGTGTTCCAGTTCGGCAAGGATCTGTTCAGCCTCCTCCTGCATGTGCTTCGGTACAGACGTGTCCCTTCTCGCCCGCCGCAGATTTTGCACAGCCAGATCTTCCTGTCCCTGGTAGAGATAGTACTTGCCCAGGTAGAACATGCCTTTGCCGCTTGCACCCCGGTTGGCTTCTATCTGGCCCAATTCAAAAAATACCTGCGGATATTCGGGCATGGCCCGTGCCACCTGCTGTAACAGTACTTCGGCCCGGGTTGTATTGCCGCTGGCAGCCTCCACCTGCGCCAATTTAAAAAGGCCATACATATCTGTAGGGTCACGGTGCACGCTTGCGTCCAGAATGGCTTTGGCTTCGTTGAAGCGACCTGCCATCTGCAGAATCACCGCCTGATCCACCCTAAGAATATTTCTATCCGGATATTGCCCCTGCACCAGGGCCAGTTGTTCCAATGCCTGGTCAAAACGGCGGTTCTGCGCATCAATCAGTGCCAGACCAAAGCGGGCCATGCGTTGGGTGTCGGCATCCTTGTCCTGCGCAAGGGTGATGGCGCAGTACTGGCGGAGGCGATCCAGATCTGTGGTTTGTACCAGCACCCGGTAGCGAAAGCGGAGGAAGTCGAAGTTGTCTGTTTTAGTCCAGGCCGAGGACTGCTGGCTGTGCAATTCCAACAGCGATTCTACATAGTCCAGCCTGGCTTCCGGATTGGGATGGGTGAGCAAGTACTGCGGCACATTACCCATGCGGTAGCGGGTGATGCGGCGCATGGTGCGGAGCATGTCCTGCATGGACTCGGGATTGCGCTGCATCTCCTGCATCCAGCCAAAGGATAGCCGGTCTGCCTGTTCCTCGTCTTCTCGACTGTAACGCAGGTTAATGGTTTGGCCTGCGGCCAGCGAACCGGTGAAGAGCCCCTGGGAAAGACCGGGAACGCCCAGGGCGAGGCCAGCAAGGCCGAGAAGCAGCGAGGCTGCACTGACCTTGGTTCCCTTGTCCATGCGCTGGGCCAGATGACGGCTGGTGACATGGCCAATTTCATGGGCCAGTACGCTCACCAGTTCGTCTTCCTTGCGCATGGCCTCAATCAGGCCACTGTAGAAAAAAACCAGGCCTGCCGGCGCGGCAAAGGCGTTGAACTGGTCGCTTTGCACCACAAAAAAACGATAATCAAAATATTGCGGCCCCACTACCTGCAGAACCTGGCTGCCCAGCCGGTTAATGTATTGGTTGATATCCGGATCATCCAGGATGCGCAGATCCTTGCGCACGGAGTAGAGGATTTTCTGACCGATAAGCCGTTCCTCGCCGATGCTCAGCGCGTACGCCTGCACAGGCCAGCTCAGGGCAACAAATAGCATGATGTATACGAAGGTGTGGCGCAGGGTGGATAGTGCCGACATGGGAGTGCTCCAGTGCTGCCAATCGCAGTTAAAGTATTCTCTCAGGGTCCGCCCGGCGAATATTTTTCAGCGCAGCAAAACATATGTCAGTGTCGCTTCGACGGAAATGCCCTTCATCCTTGATCTGCATTGGAATGGGGTAAGAAGACGCTGCATACTACGGGACCGTCCCAACAGCTTGCATGCAAAATACTGTGTCTTCACGAATGACGCAAGGACGGCCGCTACTGAGAGTGTCAAACCAGGCGATTCACGCGACGGTTCAGGCGTTCCACCAGGTAGGAGCAGGGAAAGGTAAGTACAAGGTACAGGGCAGCCACCGTTAGCCAGACCTCGAAGGTGAGGTAGGTGGAGGCCATGAGCTGAGTACCCTGATAGGTGAGGTCTTGGATGGCAATTACCGACACAATCGAAGAATCCTTGATAAGTGACACGAGTTGCCCGGTCAGGGGCGGCAGGACCCGGCGCATTGCCTGGGGTATGATCACGTGGCGCAGGCTCTGCCAGCGGGACAAGCCCAAGGCGTGGCAGGCTTCCCACTGACCTTTGTGGATGGATTCAATCCCGGCCCGGATGA
Organism: Desulfobulbaceae bacterium; assembly: GCA_012744275.1. GTDB lineage: Bacteria > Desulfobacterota > Desulfobulbia > Desulfobulbales > Desulfobulbaceae > Desulfobulbus. The sequence goes on along the minus strand of JAAYIE010000002.1, from coordinate 25,118 downwards.
TTTCGGCCACATAGGCGGCTTCAAATACGGCCAAGGTCACCAGGGCTGAGAGAAAAGGAGTGAGCTGGGCTGGCGGGGCAAAGAACAGGGCGCTTACCGCAGCGAGCAGGGGATGGGTTTCAGCATTGATGCGCCCGGAACCGGTAAAGGGCAGCAGTTGATCGGCCAGAAAGTAGTAAAAGAGAAAGATGATGACCAAGGGTGGCAGGTTGCGCATCAACTCGACGTAGGTGCCGGCCAGAAGGCGCAGATACAAACTTTTGCTGATGCGGGCCAGGGCAACGGCAAAACCAAAAAACAGGGCTAGTATGCTTGCCCACAGGCTCAGGCGCAGGGTGGTTAAAAGGCCCTGGGTGAGATAGTTGGTCACCCAACGCCCTGATTGGGCGTCATAACGGAAGAGGAACTGGGGAATGGCTCCCCAGTTCCATTGGTAATTAAGCTGGACTGCGACGCGGTAGCCGATAAAGACGGCAATCCCACCCAAAAGCAGGAGCAGTAGGGCGTCAAAGAGGGAGACAGTTGCTGGTTTTACCTGCACGTACGTTACCGCGTGCCTTCTTGCAGCCTGTTATACTGATTCCACATTATAAAGCGCTCTCTGTATCGACATCTGAAAATGCTCCTCGAAAGTATATGTACGTACCATCCGCGTCGCATTTTCCTTGCCTTCTTGAGAACATCTTTGATCTTAACCAGGATTACTGTATCTGACTCTGCCAATCGGTGCTTTCAAACCAGTACTCGAAGCGTTCCTTGATCCAACCGCTGGCCTGTGCCTGGACGATCCAGTTGTTGAGGAAGTTGAGGGTGTCAACATCACCTTTACGCAGTGCAATGGCAATGGGTTCCTGCATAAGCATGTCGGGGTAGGCGACCAGTACGTCGGGTGAAGCGAGGGCCTGTTGAGCCGGCAGGGGCTGGCCTGCAACCATGGCGTGTACGCGGCCATTACGCACCTCCTGCACTGCAGCGGGCTCGGTATCAAAGAGGCGCAGCGTCGCATTGGGGAAGACCTTTTTCGCGGTGAGCGCTGCGGTGGATCCCATGCGGGCGGCCAAGGTAATCTTGGTATCATTAAAGTCAGACAGAGCCATGTTTTCCGTCATCTTCTTGTTGGCCAGCAGGCCCTGGCCGGTGAAGTAGTAGGCATCGCTGAAGTTAACTTTCAGGTTGCGCTCAGCAGTGACTGTCATACCGCCGATAATCATATCAAACTTGCCGGCCAGGAGTGCGGGAATGATACCCGACCATTCTGTTGGCACCAGCTCCAGCTTGAGGCCCGCGTCTTCGGCAAGCTTCCTGGCAACATCCACTTCAAAGCCAATGAGTTCTCCCTTCTTGTCCTTCATGGCCCAGGGAACGAAAACATCCAGCCCCACCCGAATTGTGCCCCGTTTGATGATCTGTTCAATGGCGCTTTCACCGGTGAGTTGCCGCTGCAGTTCGCCGGCGTGGACCTGCGCAGCCACGGTCAGGATTAGGCCTGCACACAGGGCCAGGCAGACAGTCAGTACTCTGTTCATGGTTTGCCTCCTTGTAGTTACTGGAAGGTTGGGATGGCGAAAGGAAGTTCAACCTACAAAAATTGCCTTGCTTGCGCCAGTTGCCTGCTGCGAATAATCATAAAATCTGGCTGAGGAAATCGCGTGTCCGGTCGTGGAGTGGTTTGGTGAAAAAATCCTTTGATGCCGCCTCCTCCACCACCCGACCATGATCCATAAAAACTACCCGGTCGCTGACCTCACGGGCAAAGCCCATTTCGTGGGTTACTACCAGCATGGTCATACCCTCCGCGGCCAAATCGCGCATTACGTCCAGCACCTCGCCGATCATTTCGGGATCCAAGGCGCTGGTCGCCTCATCAAAGAGCATGACCTTCGGGTGCAGGGCCAGGGCACGGGCAATGGCCACCCGCTGCTGCTGGCCACCGGAAAGTTCATCCGGATAGCGATTGGCCTTGTTGAGCAGGCCTACCCTGGTCAGCAGGGCATGGGTGGAGGCGGTGGCCTCGGCCAGTTTTTTTTTCTGCACTAGTTGCTGCGCCAGATTGATATTTTCTTCAACGTTCAGGTGCGGAAAGAGATTAAAGGACTGAAAGACCATACCCACTTCTCGGCGAATGGCCAGACGGTTAGCTTCATTTTTGTCCAAAGCGACCCCATCAATGATAATAGTGCCCGAATCAATTGCGTCCAACCCGTTCAGACAGCGTAAAAAGGTTGATTTCCCTGAACCTGATGGCCCGATAATTACCAGCACTTCGCCCCGGCATACGTCCAGTGAAAACCCATCGAGTGCAACCACGCCGCCAGGAAAAACCTTGGTCACATCACGCACCGTGATCATGCCCCCTCCCTTGCAGACCTGACTGCTTGCTCCGGGTAAAGGCATCTCACCCCACCCCTTGCAGACGCTGTTTGAGTATACCTGCCACGGCAGACACAGCGAGGGTGAGCACCAGGTAGATGGCTGCCACGACTGTCCATATCTCAAAGGTCAGGTAGGTGTCGGCAATAATGGCCCGCCCCTGCATGGTCAACTCGTAGACCGCAATAGTGCTGACCAGGGCCGAGTCCTTGATCAGGGATATGGCCTGGCTGGTAAGCGGCGGCATTATTTTGCGGATGGCCTGGGGCAGGATCACATGACGGTAACCCTGCCAGCGAGTCAAGCCGAGGCTGTGGGAGGCCTCCCATTGGCCACGGTGGATGGATTGAATTCCGGCCCGAAAAATTTCAGAGGCGTACGCCCCTTCAAACAGGCTGAGCGCCAGCACTGCCGTGCTCATACGACCGATATCCAGGATGGGAGCCACTATGAAATAAAAACAAAATATCTGCACCAGCAGCGGGGTGTTGCGGCTGATTTCTAGATAGATCCGGGCCAGCTGGCGGCCGATCGGGGAGGATGAAAGGCGCAGAAGAGCAGTGGCCAGGCCTATGAGTCCGGCACAGAGCATGCTGATGGAGGTGATGACAAGGGTAAGGCCCAAACCTTGCAAAAGTGGGCCGGCAGAAAAGCCGTCCTCATCAAGAGTAAAAAGATAGCCCGGAATTCGTTGCCAGTGCCAAGTGTATCCCATCTGCTCAGCACCGCGCAGCACCAGCCAGAGGAAAGCAGCCAGGGTCAGGAGGAAGAGGCCGATGTCCCGCAGGGTTGTCAAACGAAAAAAATTTTTAAGCGATGTTGCAGGCATGCAAGATCAGGGGATGAAGAGGGTTTATTCCAATAGCAGATCACTATAAATTCAATGTGCACCAGGGCTTAGAGGTGGAATTGGCAGACAATGTCGGCATCGCAAAAAATTCTCAGTGGCTTGCGGCAGCCGACAGCTTTGCATTGCCCCATCTTCTCTGATCTGAGAGTACGCCTGTTGGCCGTAAAAGCTTGTTGGTGCACTTGATAGCACTTCCGAGCTGATGGTTGATGAAAAGCGCAGCGAGAAATTAGATTAAGGAATTCGATTGACCTTGGCACTAAACCAGAGCTGGCTTGTCATTTCAAGCAATAGTTCAACCGTTTGAAGATACCTCCGGCGTGCCGGCTTCACGATTTGGTTTCCTGGTTTGTTAGACCAATCCGCGTAGGTTTGCTGGACATCCTAAAAATCTTCCTGTTGCCGCCCAGCACGGCCTCGGGTAGATTGGCGCCATGTCTGCCGCCAGTATTAACACCATGAGCATAGAGAGCGAAACCGACCGGGAGCCGCTTTTGGCTATCCGCGATTTTTCCCTGCGTTTTACTGGCAGAGACAGCCCCGATACCTTGGCGTTGGACAGGGTGCAGCTTGAGGTGTGTGCTGGCGAAACCCATGCCCTGGTAGGTGAATCCGGCTCGGGTAAATCCGTGACCGCACTATCTGTCCTGCGCCTGATGGAAGAAATCAGCCAGGTTCAAAGTAGCGGCTCCATCCGCTTTGCCGGTCAGGAATTGACCACGCTCAGCCGAACGCAGATGCGCGCTATTCGTGGCAACCGTATTGCCATGATCTTCCAGGAGCCCATGACCTCGCTCAATCCAGTGTACCCTGTGGGGCGTCAGCTCATGGAACCACTGCGCCTGCACCGCAATATGAATAGCAGTCAGGCACGGGAACGCGCCATCTTCCTTTTGGAACGTACAGGCATTGACGATGCGGCCCGCAGGCTGGAGAGCTTCCCGCATCAGCTCTCCGGTGGCCAGCGCCAGCGGGTACTTATCGCCATGGCCTTGGCCTGCGAGCCGGAGCTGCTCATTGCTGATGAGCCCACCACGGCCCTTGATGTCACCATTCAAGGCCAGATTTTAGAGCTCATCCGCGGTGTGCAGAAAGAATTCGGCATGGCAGTCCTGCTCATCAGCCACGATTTGCCCATGGTGGAGAGAATCGCCCATCGGGTATCCATCATGCACCGGGGACGGGTGGTGGAAGAGGGCGCGGTGGCGGACATTTTTTCCCGTCCCAAAGAAAAATACACCAGCCATTTGCTGGCAGCACAGCCCAAGGGTGTGCACAAACACCGGCCCGGTGGCCCACTTTTGTTAGAGTTACATGAGCTGAGCTGCCATTTTCAGATTGCTTACAAGTGGAGTGGCTTTCTGCAGCGCCGGCCTATCATGCATACGGCGGTGAACCAGGTGAATCTACGCCTGAACCGGGGCACTACCCTGGGTCTGGTTGGTGAGTCCGGCTCGGGCAAGTCAACCTTGGCCATGTGTGTTTTGGGCCTGCTGCCCTGTGAAGGCGAGGTCTTGTACCATGGTACGGGAGAAAGTCTTGCACTGTCCCGCCTAAGTGGCAAAGCCTTTCGGCCCCTGCGCCGCGATTTGCAAGTGGTGCTGCAGGATCCCTTTTCTTCGCTTTCCCCCCGTCTGAACGTGGCCCAGATCATCGGCGAAGGTCTGCAGGTGCACGGGCTTGGGACAAGCCGTGCAGAGCGCCTTGGCCTAGTACACGAGGCCTTGCGCGAGGTGGAGCTTGACCCAGCCATTGCTCACCGCTATCCCCATGAATTTTCCGGAGGCCAGCGCCAGCGCATTGCCATTGCCCGGGCCATTATTCTGCGGCCGAAACTGCTTATTTTAGATGAACCTACCAGCGCGCTGGACACCACTATTCAGAAGCAGGTGATCGAACTGCTCCAGCGCCTGCAGGAGCGTCATCAGCTCACCTATCTTTTCATCACCCATGACCTCAGGGTGGTTCGTTCCCTGGCGGATACAGTGGCGGTTATGCAGCAGGGGCGCATTGTTGAGCAGGGCGCGGCAGATCAGGTATTTGCTGACCCGCAAAACCCCTATACCAGGCGGCTGTTCAGTGCCGCGTTTCATGCAAGGTAATATAAAGGAGTGCTGTTATGGTGTATCGTGCCGTGTTCCACCTCGACGCCAACGATGAGAAAATTTTTGCTCTGGGTCTCAACAATGTCACCAATCTGCTCAAGGCTATTCCCAATGACCATCACGATGTGGTCATGCTCTTCAATGGGCCTGCCGTGCAGCTCCTGCAGCAGGAAAGCTGTGCCCTTCAGGAGAATATACGCAACCTGCAGCAGCAGCGGGTTGTGTTCAAGGTCTGTAATAATGCCCTGAATAAATTCGGGGTAACGACCGAGGATCTCGTGCCAGGCTGCATTGTCATTCCGGCAGGAATCGTTGAGCTTATCGTGCTCCAGCAGGACGGCTACGCCTATATCAAACCGTGAGACCAGATTTGACACTGGACCAGGAGAAGGGGCTTGTTCCAGAAACAGTCAGTCCGGAGGGGCCGCTTGCCGCTGCCTTTCTCGCCACAGTAAGCCATGGGCCGGGCGTGTACCAGATGCTGGGTCGACGGGAGGTGCTTTACGTGGGCAAGGCCCGGGACCTACGCAAACGTCTGGCCCAGTATGCCCACTACAAGGGGCCATCCCATTCCAAAACCGCGGTCATGCTCTCGCATGTGCTGCGGGTGGAAACCATCCTCACCACTACAGAAAAAGAGGCGCTCATTCTGGAAGCGTCGCTTATCAAGCGGCACCGGCCACGCTATAATGTTATTTTGCGGGATGACAAAACGTATCCGCTTATCAAGGTCAGCCTGCGCGATAAGTGGCCCAGGGTCAGTGTCACCCGCAAGCGCCTGCGCGATGGCAGTCGCTACTTTGGACCTTATGCCGCGCCCGGAGCTATGCGCGCCACTTTGCAACTGTTGTACGCGCAGTTCCCCCTGCGGCACTGCCGCACCGTACGCAAGCGCGAACGTCCATGTTTGAATTACCAGATGGGCCGGTGTCTTGCCCCTTGCGCAGGGAAAGTGAGCAAGCAAGAGTACGATGCCATGGTGGAGGCAGTGCTCGCCATTCTGGAAGGTAAGGTGGATAAGGTGCAACGCAGCCTCGAGGCTAAAATGCATGCAGCTGCCGAGGCCCTGGCCTTTGAGCAGGCGGCTTTGTTGCGCGATCAATTGCAGGCCCTGACCAGCACTACTGAACACCAGGTGGTGGCTGCCGGACACAGCCTGGATCAGGATGTTTTTGGTCTGCACCGGCAGGATGTTTCGGTGGGTATTGCTCTTTTATTTGTGCGGGGCGGGCTGATTACCGGGGCGCAGCAATTTTTTCTGGCAGATCCCATTGGTGAAGACGGTGCATTGCTGGCCCAGGTGCTGTTGCAATACTATTCGGCGCAGCGCCAGCCGCCCCGGGAATTGCTCCTGCCCTGCGCTCTGGAGGATGAAGCCCTTATTGCCGAACGCCTGGCAGAACTGCGCGAGGCTCCGGTGAGCCTGTATGTTCCGCAGCGGGGCAAGCGCATGCAATTGATGCAGATGGCAGCTGCCAATGCAGCCCAGCTCTTCTCGGAAGAGGCTAAAAAGGAAGCGGCATGGCAGACGCTGTCGCAAACCATGCAACAAAAACTGAAGCTTGCCAATGCACCAGAGGTGATCGAGTGCCTCGATATCTCCAACCTCCTGGGCAAGCAGGCGGTGGGCTCCCTAGTTTGTTTTATCCACGGTGAAAAGGAACAACGCCGTTTCCGCCATTACCGCATCCGCAGCAAGGAAACACCGGACGATTACGCCATGATGCGTGAGGTACTGGAGCGTCGTATTGAAAAGGGCCTGACTGCACACGATCTGCCGGACATGCTGTTAATCGACGGTGGTAAGGGACAGCTGCACGTAGCAGTGGATGTGCTGGCCCGTTTTGGTCTGCTGCAAACAATTGATCTGGTGGCTATCGCCAAGGAAAAAAGCGACGAGGGCGAAAAATTGTTTCGACCTGGCCGCAAGGATGCCATTCTTTTTCCTGCGCATGCGCCGGTCTTACTGTATCTTATGCGTATCCGCGATGAAGCGCACCGCTTCGGCATTGGTTTTCATCGCCGCCTGCGCGGTAAAGAGCAGTTGCATTCCCTGCTCGACCAGATACCGGGTATCGGTCCCCAGCGCAAAAAACAGCTTTTGCGCAGCTTGGGCAGTGTCCGTCGCATTCGGGAGGCTACTGTGGAGGAATTGGGTACTGTACCTGGTATTGGCCCGGAGCTGGCGGCACAGATCAATCAGCACTTGCAACAAGGCAAGGCAGATGGACGCGGATGAACGCCTGCGCGCAAAATTACGACCTGGCTGCATCTGTCAGGGCATTAAGTTAATCCGCATTCTGGAGGCTATAGAAGCTGGGGCCTCCAGCTTTGATGAAATTGCCCGGCTCACCGGCATCGGTCAGGGCCCCTGTAGAGGGGTGCGATGTGGTCGCAAGGTGCAGGAATTGTTGCTGGCTTCGCAGACAGGCCCAACAAAGGGCGACGAAGGATAATGCTTTTACCGTAACAATCATTCTATCTGTCAATAATCCTAAAAATGAGTTTTTAGATTTCGATAATAAAGCAACACGGTTCTGTTGTTGAGGAGGTTTTCCATGTTGAAAAAAGGCGCGCTGCTTGCAGTTATCCTCTGTATCCTGGCTGGTTTTGCTGCCTTCAGTTTAAGCGGCACGAATAAGAATACCGTACCCGCGGTCTCGTCTGCTGACCAGGTAGGCCCGTTCACCCTGGTGGATGTGGCGGAGCGCGATTTGGATGGTTCACCCGCACTGGCGCTCACCTTCAGTGAACCGCTGGATCCTACCCGCAACTATGACGCTTTTGTGCAAGTCCTGCTCCTGCCCCAAGCCGAAGGGAAGCCAGCCGGTCAGGACCATGAGGGCGACGAAAATGACGATGCTTCTGAAGCGGACGGTGAGAGCGGATCATCGGGCAAGTCCCTTGTGCAGCCCGGTCCGGTGGACAGTACCGGCAGCAGCCCTGTGAGCGGTGCCTGGGTGGTGGGCAGTAATCCGCGTTTGCTCTATTTTCCCCACATCAGCCCTGAGAGCCGCTATGCAGTGCTAGTGGGAGCGCAGCTGCCGGACAAGGCAGGCAGGCCGCTTGGCCAGGAGCAGCAGTACACCGTTACTACTTCTGCAGTTAGCCCAGCCTATTATTTTGCCAGCCGGGGCATGGTCTTGCCTGCGCGACAGAATGGCGGCCTGCCGGTGGTCACCGTGAATGTGCCCGAGGTGGATGTACAATTTCTCAAGGTGCGGGACGATAAACTACCGACTTTTTTAGATCGGGTTATCAGCTCACCACCGGGAAAAATCGTTTCTGATATCCGTGACGATGCGGATGAAGACAATACCTACGAGGGCAACGATCTGCGTGGTGCGATTGACTACTGGACGCTTGATAAAATCCACCAGCTCACCGAAAGCGTGTATGTCGGGCGCTTTGTAACCGAACAGAAAGCCAACCGCCGGGCCGTCACCTTTCTGCCAGTGGAAGAAATCAAGGAACTGGCCCAGCCCGGCGTCTATGTGGCAGTGATGAGCCAGCCCAACCGCTTTGGCTACGAGTACCAGGTCAGTTATTTTTATGTGAGCGATTTGGGCCTCCACGCACGCCTTTTCCCGAACAGCGCGGATGTGTATCTGAGCTCCCTTCTCGATGGCAAGGCTATCGCCAAGGCAGAGGTGCAGTGGCTAGACGCTGCCGGCAAACAGCTGGCCCGGGGAGAGAGCGATGCCGATGGTCGGGTGCATTTTCAGGCTCGGCCCCAGGGTGCCAAGGTCATTGTGGCCCGCCTCGGTGCCCAGGTGGCCATGATTGCCCTGAAGGAGCCGGCCTTGGATCTGTCCGAATTCAGTATCAGTGGCGAACCGGGCAAGCCGGTGCGACTGTTTGCCTGGTCCGGACGGGATCTGTACCGGCCTGGCGAGCGCTTTGACCTCTCTGTCCTGGCCCGGGATGCCGATGGCCGCAGCATTGGCCCGCTTCCGGTGCAGGCCATCCTCAAACGGCCGGATGGTAAAAAACAGTTTACCGCCTCCTGGCAGTCTGACCAGTTCGCGGGTTATTACCGCCAGACCATTGACTTGCCCCTGGATGCGCCCACCGGCTTCTGGAATCTGGAACTGCGCGCTGATCCGGCAGATCGGGTGCCAGCCACGGTGTATCGTTTTGGGGTGGAGGAATTCCTGCCTGAACGAATGAAGCTTGATCTCAATGCCAGGGAGCAGCAACTGAGCCCGGATGAGCCGTTGGAAATCCAGGCCATCGGCACCTATCTCTACGGTGCTCCCGCCGATGGCAACCGGGTGCTGGGAGTGGCACAGTTTCGCCGTAACCCGAATCCATTGGCAGCGTCGTTGCCGGGTTTTGTATTTGGTGATACCAACGAGGAAACCCTCAATGTTCGCCAGGAACTGCCCGAGATGCAACTGGATGGCGCGGGCAAGGGCGTGCTTGCTGTTGATCTGTCGCCGGCGCAAAAGCGCCGTTCGCCCATCACTGTGCAAACCACCATCAGTTTGTTGGAAAGCGGTGGCCGTCCGGTGGTGCGCAGTTTGGAACGGGTGCTCTGGCCCTCGCCGGTGCTGGTAGGCGTGCGCCCGCTCTTTGTGGGAGATTATGCTCGTGAGAACGCACCGGTACAGTTTGAGGTGGTGCGGGCCGGGCAGGATGGCAAGCTTTTAACCGCAGCAAACTTACCCGTGCGCCTCTTTCGTGAAAACCGCCACTACTACTGGCGCTATGATGATGAACGAGGCTGGAATTCAGGCTTCACTGAAACCGATGAGCTGGTGGCCACCAGCACGGTTACGATTGCCGCAGGTGAGCGCGGTGGGCTGACCCTGCCGGTGGAGTATGGTCGTTATCGTCTGGAAATCAGCGATCCAGATAGCGCCCATACCATGAAGTACCGTTTCTATGCGGGCTGGAGCGCCAAATCCAGTGAAGGCCAGGGCATCCGGCCCGATCGCGTAACCTTGAAGCTGGACAAGCCCAGTTATCAGGAGGGCCGGGATACGGCCCAACTCAGCATCACCCCGCCCCATGGCGGTCAGGCCCTGATTACAGTGGAAGGCGACAGCACCCTGTGGGTCAAGCGTATGACCATGCCAGCGGAAGGAGCTACAGTAGCGATCCCCATTGATGCCAGCTGGCAGCGTCATGATTTATATGTGAATGTGCTGGTACTGCGACCCGGCAGCGAGGGTGATCGGGTAACACCTGCGCGAGCCTTGGGTCTTGCCCCTCTGCCGCTGGAGCGTACCAGCCGCACCCTGCAGGTGGCATTGGAGGCCCCTGCTGAAATGCGGCCCGAGCAGGATATGCAGGTGCGGGTCAAGGTACCCCAGGCTGCGGGCAAAGAGGCTCTCCTCACCCTTTCTGCCGTGGATGTGGGCATCCTCAACATCACCAATTTTGTTACCCCAGATCCCTTTGCCTATTTTTTTGGCCAGTTGCGTTACGGTGCGGATCTGCACGATATTTATGGCCGTTTGATAGAGAAAATGGCGGGTAAAAAAGGCAGGTTGCGCTTCGGTGGCGATGCGGCTCCAAAAACGACCAAGGGTCTGCCCAAAAAGGTGCGACTGGTGGATATTTTTTCAGGGCCACTGTACCTGGATGCCAACGGCGAGGCCATTATCAATTTACCGGTGCCTGATTTTAACGGCAGCCTGCGATTGATGGCCGTGGCCGCCACCACAGAGAGTTACGGCTCTGCCGAAACAGAGGTAGTGGTGAGGGCCCCCTTGGTGGCGGAATTGTCCGCCCCACGCTTTCTTAGCGTGGGCGATGAGGCCACCGTTGCACTTGACCTGCACAATCTTTCCGGTGGCCCAGCCATACTCTCGGTCTACTTGCCCCCTACCGAAGGCCTGCGTATCCACAATCCGGAGCGCCGCCTCAGCCTGGCCGATCAGGAAAAAGCCATCCTCCGCTTCAATATCGAGGCAGATGCGCAATTCATGGGTCTGGCTGACCTGCGGGTGCAAGTGGAGGGACAAAGCGGGGTGGGGCTGCTCAACCTGGAGCGGCAGTTCGGCCTGCAGGTCCAGCCGCTCACTCCGGAGCAGCAGTTCCGCCAGAGTTATCGTCTCCAACCAGGGGCAGGGCAGGATGTTCGCAGCAACGAGCTGGCTGTTCTGGCCGAGCTTATACCCATGTCGGTACAGGCTCATTTGAACCTGTCTGCCAAACCGCCCTTGGATGTGCGCGGTGCAGTACAGGGCTTACTTAGCTATCCCTACGGCTGCACTGAGCAGACAGTGAGCACTGCCTATCCCCATCTCTTCATAGACGAAGATCTGGCCCGCAGCCTGGGGCTCAAACCCTACACCCTGGCTGAACGCAGCGCCATGCTGGCCAAGGCCATCAGCCGTTTGGCAGCCTACCAGTCCGCCACTGGCGGGTACAGCATGTGGGGTGGCGGTCAGCGTGAATACTGGTTGAGCGCCTATGTGGGTAATTTTCTGCAGGATGTCAGGGAGCGCGGCTTTGAGGTGCCCATGGATATGCAGAAAAAGACCATGGATTTCCTTTTGAAGGAATTGCAAGGGGGCATTGCCGGGGTTTCAGGCAAGCCTGCACGCACTGGCAGTGACGATTTCTGGTACGATTCTCTCTATGCCGGCGATGGTCGTTTCGGTGTGCTGGCCTATGGCGGCTATGTCTTGGCCCGGGAGTCTCGGGCACCCCTTTCCACCCTGCGCCAGCTCTTTGAGTTGCGGGCCTCTGCCCATTCCGGGCTGTCTTTGGTGCAACTGGGCCTGGCATTGCGTTTGATGGGCGATGAAGCCAAGGGCGATATCGCCATTGCCGAAGGTTTACAAAAACCACGACTGGATAGCTACTGGTGGGGCGACTATGGCAGTGCCCTGCGCGATGCGGCGCTGTCCTATGTCCTGCTTACACGACACCAAGTACAGGTTCCGAATATGGAAAATTTGCTGGTGCTGGTGGCAGGCCATTTGCAGCAGGAGCGCTGGCTCAGTACCCAGGAGAAAATGGCGGTCTTTCTGGCTGGGAGCGACCTGCTGGCTGGTGACGCCGGTACTGCCGGGAAAGAACCCCTGCAGGTGAGCCTGCGCAGCAGCGCGGGTGCAAAAAATTTCCAGTTTACAGAGGGGCATATTCAGCCGCTGGCCGCAGCAGAACTGGCAGGTGGGTTGCAGCTGCAGAACAACTCGGCGCGACCGCTGTATGCAGAGTTGGTCCTCAGTGGTCGCCCGCGCACTATCCCTGCGGCCCAGGCAAGCACGATCAAACTGTCGCGCAGCTTGTACAGTCCTGATGGCACCTTGTGGAGCGGCGGCCATCTGCAAAGCGGCAACTCCTACATTGTGCATGTGAGGGTCGAGAGCCCTGCACTTATTGCCAATGCCCTGGTGGTGGACCATATCCCCGCAGGCCTGGAAATTGAAAACCTCAATCTGGTTCGGGGTGAAGGTATGGGCCAGGTGCTGATTGCCGATATGAACGTGGCCGAGATCATGGCCGATGATGCTATCCGCCACCAGGAGTTCCGGGATGACCGCTATGTGGCTGCGATCAATTTGCGTAAAACCCAGGATCTGTTTTACCGGGTGCGGGTAGTCACGCCGGGTCGCTATACCTGGCCTGCCATGTATGCGGAAGATATGTATCGCCCCGCGGTTAATGGCATCTATACAAGTAGCGGCACTGTTACGGTTGTGGAGGGAGGCATGCGTTGAGCTTGCGCTGAAAAAGGCTACTCATGGACGAACAGGAAACCAGGGTGTGTCTGCGGACCTACTCTGGCTTCCTGGCACCGAAACGGTAAGAAGGCAAAACCACCGCCCTTTACACTTCCTTTATCGCCTGTTTGGCGGCGGTGACGATTGGATCCCATACTCCAGAAAAGGGCGGGGCATAGCTTAAATCCACATTAATAAAAGTATCCAAATCCATGCCCGCATGCAGGGCTATGGCCGCGGTATCGATTCGTTTGGCTGCTCCAGGCCCACCCACAATCTGCACGCCCAGCAGTTTGCCGCTGCCCTTCTCCGCCAGTACCTTCACATGCATGACGCTTGATCCAGGATAGTAACGTGGCATTGTGTGGTCTTCAATTACCGCTTGCACATAGTGCCAGCCAAGCCTTTTGAGTTCGCGCTCCGACAGGCCGGTACGGCTGCATTCGGTGTCCATAAATTTGACGATACTGGTGCCAACCACCCCCGGAAAAGTGGCGTAACCCCCGCCCAGATTGATGCCCGCCACCCGGCCCTGACGGTTGGCAACAGTGCCCAGGGCGATATGCACCGGCCTGCGGCTGACCAGATGAAAAGATTGGGCGCAGTCGCCCGCAGCCCAAATATTTTCCTGCTCCGTCTGCTGTAACTCGTTGACACGGATACTGTCCTTGGGCCCAAGGGCTATACCGGCCTCCCGGGCCAGACGACTGGTTGGCCGTACACCAAGGCCCAGAATAACCATGTCCGCAGGGAAAACGCCTTGTGATGTCAGCACCCCGGTGACTTTGCCCTTTTCCTGGACGAACCCTTCCAGGGCGGTCTCAAGATGCAGCTTGATGCCGCTTTGTCGCAATGCCTCACTGATGAAGCTGCCCATGTCCGGATCCATGGTGGCCATAACCTGTGGGCCCCGATGGACCATGGAGACCTCAAGACCGCGCAGATGGAGTGCTTCGGCCATTTCAATACCTATATACCCACCACCCACAATCACCACTTTCCGGATTGTTTCCCCTGCCAGCGCCCTGGCCATGGCTTCAGCATGCACTAGGGTGCTGACCTGGTGCACATTATCGCACTGTTCACCATCAAAGCCAGTGGTTACCGCCTGTGCGCCGGTGGCAATGAGGAGCTGATCGTAGGGTTCGCTCAGATCCCTGCCAGTGTCCAGATCACGCACGAGAATGCGCTGCTTATCCGGGTAGATAGCTAGTACTTCATGGTGCATTAATGTGTTTATGCGAAATTTTTTTCTGAAGGTTTCCGGTGTGCGGGCAATGAGTCGGCCTTTGTCTTCAACCAGCCCGGCAACGTAGTATGGAATGCCGCAGGCAGCATACGAGGTGTAGCTGCCGCGCTCAAATACGGTTATGCCCAGCTCGGGCTGCATCCTGCGCACCTGTGATGCTGCGCTCATGCCCGCTGCATCGCCGCCGATAATGACCAGTTGTTGCATGGCTGTCCTCCAGATTATGAACCGAGCACCAGATTGACGACTCTCTCCTAATTATTGTATCCAATACTGCTCGGATGGCAAGAACTGAGCGGTCTTATGATCATAGAGCCACAAGGCTGCCATCCAGGCCGGTTGCGTAAGGCCAAGGGGGTTTTGAATACGGTCTGTTTCCACTCTTGCGATATCATTGCTGATAACATTGAAGGCGTTGGGATACTGGTCGCGCAGACGCCTGGAGGTGGTGGTTCCGGCCTGAATAGCCCACAGGGGTCGCATGCTGAGAGAATGTGCTGAGTAGGGGATGGGGGTGATAAAAGGTCGATGGATATGGCCACTCACAATCCCGCCAGCACCTGCAGCCCGCCAAAGCGGAACCGCCTTGGCTGCTCCACGGATCAGGTCAACCTCATCTTCCTTGTTGAGCACATAGAGAGGCTGGTGGCAGACTACCAGTTGCAGACAATTTGCAGGGGCTTGCTGCAGCAGTTGTCCCACCCGGTCTATCTGGCGGTCAGACAGTTCGCCATGGAGGTGACGATACCTTCTGGTTGTGCGCACGCCAATGATGTGGACAGCGTCAATGCACACACTGATGACACCGTAACGGTCAAAATCTGTAGGAAAATATTTCTGGTAGCGTCGGTAGGGGGTAAATAGGCGCTCCCAAGGGCACCATAGCGGGATGTCGTGGTTACCTGGGGTAGCCAAAAGCGGGATCATACCAAAACCATCGATAAAGGTGCGGCAGTCACGGAATTGATGCAGCCGGGCGCGCTGGGTCAGATCGCCAGAGAGGATGATCGCATCAATGGGTTTTGCTTGCAGCTGGCGATACAGGGCTTCGATGACCGTAGGTGTTTCTGTGCCAAAATGGGTGTCGGAAAAGTGGAGCAGGGTGGTCATGATTTTTGCGCTTCGTTTGCAGCAGGAGGCGCCCAGGGGGGTGGGACCATTACGGTCAGCGCGTCAGGTGCTACCTCAAAATGCAGGGGTGTGCGCATGCGTTTGATTTCGCCATCAAGTGCTACTTTAACAGTACGATAACGCCAGGGCGGTCGGGGCTGCACAAGCAGCCGTTTGAAGGAACTCAGAGAAAGACATTCATCTTCTCCCAGCGTGCCTAGTGCGCCCCGCAGTGCCAGGCGGAAGAGCTGCATGCTGCTGGCGTGCTTGAGGACAACAGCCAGAAGGCCATCTGTCAGTGTGGGAGTATGTTTGGTCGTACGGCGAAGATCAAGCCCAAGTTGATGCAGCTGCAGGGGGTTGTTGCCTACAAACAAAAGTGGTGTCTGGATGCTGGTTTCGCCATTATTATCAGTCAGGCGCAATCTGAGGTGGTGGGGCTGTTGCGCCAAGGTAAACAGCCCGGCCAGTATCGCCACAAACCGGTGGCGTCCCAGTTTTGTCTTGAAGGCTTCACGATCCACCAGCATTTGCGGGTGCAACCCCAGGCTGGCGTTCACCAGAAATACATGGCCGTTTACCATGCCAGCCTGGATGGGAGTAGCAGCACTCTGCAGTATCTGCTGCACTGCAGTTTGGGTATCTGCTGCCATGCCCACGCTGCGGGCGAAATAGTTGAAGGTGCCACCCGGCAATACTCCAAGAGGGGAAGGGCTGTTCAGCAACTGCTGCGCAACGCTGCTGATGGTGCCGTCACCTCCGGCTGCCACCACAATGGCCTTGGCAGCGCAGGCCGAGTCGACGGCTGTTTTAATACGGGCTTCAGTGTTGTCTTGCGCTCCTATGGTGATCAGTCGGTATCCCCGGTTTGACCCGGCCATTGTCTGTTCAATGGCGGCGCAAGTTGTTTCTGCATCCTGGGAGCCTGCGGCAGTATTGAGCAGAAAAAACAGGGGTGCCTTGCTGGTTTCCATGGTTGGAAGCTGGGGTCGAGTGATAGCGTGCGATTTCAATCAGTTCCAGGAGAAGGGACACGGTCTCGTCGGATAGTGTGCACGGTAGCCCCCACCACGAACGATGGCAAGCTTTCTCTCTTCCAGCGAAGTGCCGGCAAGAGAGAATATGGTAGAATAAGGCAGATGATCTGATTCAGTTCAGCCTTGGAAAAGGCCGTTAGCGCGGTAATTCCAGCTCAAAATTAATAATGCTGTCCAAGGGACGAGCTTCATTAAGCCCACATATTTTACGTCTACGCGATTATGATGGCCGCTATACCCTGTCTTTATTCGCCTGCCTGCATCCCCCCCGCGGATTGATTTGGCAATCTGTCAGTTGCCGCAGCCTGAGAGGGAATCTTTGGTAAAAGATGGGTCGGGCGGGACGGGGTATTTACCATTGAAGCAGGCCAGGCAGAATTGCTCGGCGGGCAGGCCCGTGGCTTCGACCAGGCCTTCCAAGCTGAGGTAGTGCAGTGAATCCAGTCCCAGGTATTCGCGGATACCTTCAACGGTATGATTAGCTGCCACCAGCTGATCTGTAGACGGAAAATCAATGCCGTAGTAGCAGGCGTGGCGGGTGGGCGGACAACTGACCAGCATGTGCACCTCGGCAGCTCCAGCCTGGCGCAGGGATTTGACCCGGCTGCGGCCGGTAGTGCCGCGGACAATAGAATCCTCCACGATGATTACCCGTTTGCCCTTGAGCAGATCACGCACGGGATTGAGCTTCACCCGCACAGAAAAATCGCGCATGGACTGGGTGGGTTGAATAAAGGTGCGACCCACATAGTGGTTGCGGATCATGCCGATTTCCAGTGGGATTCCAGATGCCTGCGCATAGCCCAGAGCTGCATAGTTGCCCGAGTCGGGGAAGGGCATAACAAAATCCGCCTGGATATTTGTTTCCTTGGCCAGGAGGGCGCCCATGCGCTTGCGGGCGGCATAGACATTGAAGCCGAAGACATCGCTGTCCGGCCGGGCGAAATAGACGTGCTCAAAAATACAGAAACTCTTCTGTGCAGGCGGCCAGGGGTGCAGTGACTGCAGGCCATCCTTGTTGATGATCAGCACCTCACCAGGTTCAATTTCACGCAGGTATTGCGCCTCGATCAAATCCAGTGCACAGGTCTCCGATGCCACCACATAGGCCCCGTTTTCCAGCATGCCCAGGCAAAGTGGCCTGAATCCGTTGGGATCTCGCACGGCAACCAGGCTGTCACCGGTCATGAGCAAAAGAGAATAGGCGCCACGGATGCAGCTAAAGGTTTTGGCGATGGCCGCCGGCAGGTCGTTGCAGGCCAATTGCCGCACCAGCAGATGCAGGACTATCTCGCTGTCCATGGCAGTCTGGAAAATAGCCCCTTCTTCTTCCAGGTGTTGATGCAGGGCAATGGAGTTTACCATGTTGCCGTTATGGGCCACGGCCATGGAGAGACCCCGGTGCCTGACCCTGAAAGGCTGCATGTTAACGGGAGTAGAGGAACCAGTGGTGGAGTAACGTACATGTCCCATAGCCAAATGGCCGTTGAGCCGGCTGAGGGTGGCTTCGTTAAAAACATCGGGTACCAGCCCCATGCCTTTATGCAGGCTGATGCCTTCCCCGTTTCCGGCGGCTATACCCGCGCTCTCCTGCCCGCGGTGCTGCAGGGCGTAGAGGCCGAAATACACCAACTTGGTGGCATCCTCGTGCCCAAAAACACCACAAATACCGCATTCGTGCCGCGGTTTCCACTGTTGCTCAATGTCAGACATATCCGCACACCTATCAGATACCTAGCCTTGCACGGTGCAACACAAACAGGAAAGGCACAAAGAACCGCCCTTTGTGCCCTGTGGTTCATGGTAATATTTTTGTTCACGTTGCAGCGTGATGAGAAAGATATTATGAAACAGATTGTGCTGTATTTTTCAAGGTTTTCTTCGATACTGAGCCCATGACCAACAAGAAGATCCGGTTGACCCAGACGGTTAAGGCCGCAGGCTGAGCAGCTAAACTCGGTCCAGGGGACCTGGGCCAATTACTGTGCGGGCTTGATCTGCCCGATGATCCTCGCCTGCTGGTTGGCAGTTCAACCAGCGATGATGCCGGGGTGTATCTGCTTAACGAGGAAACGGCCCTTATCCAGACCGTGGATTTTTTTACCCCCATGGTGGATGATCCCTTTGTCTTCGGTCAGATTGCGGCCGCCAACGCCCTCTCTGATGTCTACGCCATGGGCGGACAGCCGCTTTTGTGCATGAACATCCTGTGCTGCCCGACAGACAGCATGGATGCCTCGATACTTCGCCAGGTACTGGCAGGTGGGCTAGACAAGATCAAAGAGGCAGGAGCACTCTTGGTGGGCGGGCATTCCGTGGAAGACCCGGAGTTGAAGTACGGCCTCGCCGTTACCGGCACGGTTATGCCGCAGCATCTGCTCAGCAATGCAGGGGCCCGACCCGGCGATGTCTTACTCCTCACCAAGCCGCTTGGTAGCGGTATTTTAGCCACAGCCCTAAAGGGTGGCTTACTTTCCGGGGGCGCCGAAAAAGCCATGGTGGAAGCCATGATTGGTCTGAACCGAATGCCAGTTGAGCTGCTTGCCCATGAACGGTTTACGGCACTCCGCAGCGAGGTGCATGCCTGCACCGATATCACCGGCTTCGGCCTCTTTGGTCATGGTTACGAAATGGCAGCTGCGTCAGGAGTGAGTTTGCATCTTGAGGCCGCAAGACTACCGCTTTTGCCCGAAAGTTTGGAGATGGCAAGCATGGGCATGATCCCTGCAGGCGCCTACCGCAACCAGGAACACTACCGCGCCTTTCTGCATTCTTCCCTGCCTGAAGATGCCCTGGAGGAACTGGTCGCTTTTGATCCGCAAAGCTCAGGTGGTCTGCTTTTTTCTTTAAACCAGACCGCGGCGGATGCCATGCTTGCCGGGCTACAAGAGCTTGGCTACAAGTTTTTTGCCCACATTATTGGCCGGGTGGCAGAAGGCCCGGCGGGCACGATATACTTCTCCTGAAATTTTTTCCGCTTTTCCTTCAGTTTCCTCTCAGGGCCACCGTGCTGTTTCCTGCGTTCCTGCACAGGGGAGGTCATCCCAGTTCCAGACAGATTAAAGGTGCCACACAAGGGGGCGAGGAAAATACGACGCAGGCGTACGTTATGGTACGTTCTGCGAGTATTCTCCAATGCCAGACACTGAAGAGCGCTTGAAAAGGCAAATGTGTAGGAATCAGCTTCCTGTTTGGGCAAGAAACAAGTGCAGGGCAAGGGCCGCAAAGATGGCAGCAGCAGCCCAGTTGAGCAAGCGCTGCGCACGAGCGGATTGCTGCAACCTTGCGCCCAGGCTGCCGGCCAAGATGGAAATACCACCGAATATGAGGATGGTTGCCAGAATAAAGAGCAGACCCAACCACATGATCTGTTTAATAAGCGAGCCGTCACCCGGACGGGTGAATTGCGGCAGAAAGGCAAGAAAAAAGATGGATACCTTGGGATTGGTCATGTTCATGATAATACCCCGCCGGTACAATTGAACCAAAGTTAAGGCGGGGGTTGTAGCGTTTGCAGCGGTGCTGTGCGGGGCAGCACGAGCAGCGCTCCAGGCCAGGTAGAGCAGGTAGAGCGCGCCAATACTTTTTAAGGCAGTAAAGAGCAGGGGAGAGGCCAGGATGAGGGCGGCTACGCCCCAGGCAACCAGGGCCGTGTGCAGCAATAGCCCGGTGCAGAGCCCAATAGTAACACACAGGCCCTGCCTCCACCCGTACAGAGCGGATTGGGTGAGGACAAAAATATTGTCCGGCCCCGGAGCCAGAGCCAGAACGATGGAGGCGGCAAAAAAAGCCAAGCTGACATCAATGGGCAACATTGATGGATTGCAAACCGTGCGGGTCGAGCGGATTTCCTTCCAGTTTTGTATCAAAGATGATCCCAATGTGCGGGGCAAATGCTTCGCAGAATACTACAATGAACTTCTGCGAAGCATTCGTTGCTGCTGATCCTGAGAGCGCTTTGATAAGGGGTTGGAATTAATAAGAATTAGTAGCGATAGTGTTCGGGCTTATAGGGCCCGGCAATGTTTATCCCAATGTAGTCGGCCTGTTCCTGGGTTAAGGTGGTGAGTTTGACACCGATCTTGTCCAGGTGCAGGCGAGCCACCTTTTCGTCCAGCAATTTGGGCAGCACGTAGACTTGATTTTCATACTGCGCCGAATTCCGCCACAGTTCGATCTGAGCCAGTACCTGATTGGTGAAGGAATTGCTCATGACAAAACTGGCGTGTCCGGTGGCACAGCCCAGGTTAACCAAGCGGCCCTCGGCCAGCACGATCAGGCGCTTGCCGTCCGGGAAAATGACATGATCCACCTGGGGTTTGATGTTGTCCCAGGGCAGATCACGGATACCGGCAATATCGATTTCCGAATCAAAGTGACCAATATTGCAGACTATGGCCTCATTGGGCATAATATCCATGTGGGCGCGAGTAATCACCTTGAGGTTGCCGGTGCAGGTAACGAAGATGTTGCCGACAGGGGCAGCCTCTTCCATGGTCACCACCCGGTAGCCCTCCATGGCCGCCTGCAAAGCACAGATGGGATCAATTTCAGTGACCAGCACCGTAGCACCCATGCCGCGCAGGGCCTGGGCACAGCCTTTACCCACATCACCATAGCCAATAACCACCGCAATCTTGCCGGCGATCATCACGTCCGTGGCACGCTTGATGCCGTCAATGAGGGATTCGCGGCAGCCGTAGAGGTTGTCGAACTTTGATTTGGTCACCGAATCGTTCACATTGAAGGCAGGGCACAACAGGGCCCCCTGGCGGCTCATCTCGTAGAGTCGGTGCACGCCAGTGGTGGTTTCCTCGGAAACTCCACGCACGCCGCGCATCAGTTCCGGATATTTCTGGTGCATAACCAGGGTGAGGTCACCGCCGTCATCCAGAAGCATGTTGGGCCGCCAGTTGTCCGGCCCAAAGATGGTCTGTTCAATGCACCACCAGAATTCTTCCTCGGTTTCTCCCTTCCAGGCAAAGGTGGGAATACCCGCTGCCACCATGGCTGCGGCAGCATGATCCTGGGTGGAAAAGATATTGCAGGAAGACCAGCGCAGCTCAGCACCGAGGTGGACCAGGGTTTCCATGAGTACCGCGGTTTGGATGGTCATGTGCAGGCAACCGGCAATGCGTGCGCCTTTCAGTGGCTTGTCCCGGCCAAACTCTTCCCGCAGGGCCATCAGGCCTGGCATTTCCGTCTCGGCAATGGCCACTTCCTTGCGACCCCATTCGGCCAGTTTGATGTCTGCGATTTTGTAATCCATCATGTTTGCTTCCTATAAAATACTGTTGGTTACAGGCCGGCTGCGCTGCGCAGAGCCTCGGCCTTGTCGGTACGTTCCCAGGAGAATTCCGGCAGTTCACGGCCAAAATGACCGTAGGCTGCGGTTTTGCTGTAAATAGGCCTGAGCAGGTCGAGCTGCTGGATGATCGCCTTGGGGCGCAGGTCGAAAATCTCCCCAACCAGTTGCACCAGGCGGTCTTCCGCAATCTTGCCCGTACCGAAGGTTTTTACATTGATAGAAACCGGTCTGGAGATACCGATGGCATAGGCGACCTGTACCTCAACTTCGCTGGCAAGACCGGCAGCCACAATATTTTTTGCCACATAACGGCCCATGTAGGAGGAGGAGCGATCCACCTTGGAAGGATCCTTGCCAGAAAAGGCGCCGCCACCATGGGAGCCGCGGCCGCCGTAGGAATCTACGATAATTTTACGACCAGTGACCCCGCAGTCGCCCACCGGCCCGCCAATGACAAAGCGACCAGTGGGATTGATGAAATACTTCGTATTTGCATCTAGCATTCCCGCGGGCAGAATGGGTTTGATGATTTCCTCCATCACACCTTCCTTCAGGGTTTCGTAGCTGACCTCCGGGGAATGCTGGGTGGAGAGCACCACCGCTTCGATACGCTTGGGCCTGTTGTTTTCATATTCAATGGTTACCTGGCTTTTGGCATCTGGCCGCAGCCAGGAGAGTTCGCCAGTCTTGCGCATTTCAGATTGGCGTTTGACCAGAGCATGGGCATAGGTGATGGGCATGGGCATGAGCACAGGGGTTTCGTCGCAGGCATAACCGAACATCAGGCCCTGATCGCCCGCGCCCTGATCCAGATCGATCCCGCTGCCCTCATTCACTCCTTGTGCTATATCGCCTGACTGTTTGTCGATAGTGGTCAGAACTGCGCAGGATTGCCAGTCAAAACCCATCTCCGAGGAGTTGTAGCCAATGTCGCGAATGGTTTCGCGTACGATTCTCGGCATGTCAACCCAGGCGGAAGTGGTGATTTCACCGGCAATGAGCGCCATACCGGTGGTAACCAAGCTTTCGCAGGCGACACGGGCGTGTTTATCTTTGCTGATGATGGCATCGAGAATGGCATCGGAGATCTGATCGGCAACCTTGTCGGGATGGCCTTCTGAAACGGATTCCGAAGTAAAAAGATGGTGGGACATAAAGACTCCTGGCGGATGCGGCTGACAATAAAAGAAAAAAGTAGCGATTAAAAACTTGAATTCAATACCATGTAGCGAAGGAAAAAACAAGACCAGGCTATTTGCCGATATCCCCCCTCTCTCTCCGTTTTTCTCGACTTATTCCAACTCCAGGCCACAGATAATATCGAGAAGGCAGGGGAAATGTGACCTAGACACCAAAGATGTGTTTCTCTGCATTGGTCAAAGGGTTTAGGATAAAAAGGGAAAGATGCGGGGAGTTTTTCCGATGTGGCAGGTTATGAAAAAAGCAGGAACAGATGGAAAGGCACCCCAGGGAGAGCAAATCCTCTCTCTGGGGTGTACGGCAGTCGAATATCTTTTAATTGGTATTAGAAAAAGACGAAGGTTGCATAGGCGGCCAAGATAAACGCGCAGACGACCTCCAGCAGGAAACCTACCTTGATCATGTCGCGTTGGCGGACATGGCCCGTGCCAAAAACCAGGGCATTGGGCGGTGTGGCCACAGGCATCATGAAGGCCAGTGACGCACCGATGCCGATGATGAGCACTAGAACCTCTTTCGGTATATTCATCTGCTCGGCTATGGCTGCGAACACCGGCACCAGCAGGGCGGCCGATGCGGTGTTACTGGTGAATTCTGTTAAAAAGACGATGAAGAGAGCAACGATCAGGCAGACGAAAAAGGGAGTAAGTCCACCCATAACCCCGGCAACCGCATTGCCAAGTACCGCAGATGCACCCGAGGAGCGTATGATGGCGCTCAGGGTCAGGCCACCACCAAAGAGGTAGAGTACACCCCAGTCCGTATTGGCCGACACCTCTTTCCAGCTGGCCAGACCAAGTGATACAACCATGACGGCTGCAGTCAAGGCGATAACGGTATCCATGCTGCTAATTTTTGTAGCGGCGGCGATCTTGCTGCTGAAGATCCAGCATAGGGCTGTGGCGGCAAAGAGGACAACGGTTGTAATGCGTTGCGGTGTCCAGGGAATAGAAACCGAGATGCCCGAAACCCGCTCGCCAAAATCGGGCCGGAACATGATGTACAGCATACCATAGACTACCGGTAGAATAACAAACATTATGGGCAGCCCTATCTTCATCCATTCGGCGAAGTTGATGTCCAGGGCGCGGGCCGCAATGATGTTGGGAGGTGAGCCGACCAGAGTACCCAACCCGCCGACACTGGCCGAATAGGCAATACCCAACAGGATAAAGGTCTTGGTGCCGGGTTTGTCCGTGCTCATTTGGGAGATGAGGCCAAGGGCAAGCGGCAGCATCATAGCAGCGGTGGCAGTGTTGCTGATCCACATGGATAGACCGGCTGTAGCCAGAAAAACATACAAGGTGGCAAGGCCCATGCGGCCCCCTGCTGCGGCGATAAGACCAAGAGCGAGTTTGCGGTCGAGTTTTTGGGCGTGCAGGGCAGTTGCCAGGGCAAAACCGCCGAAGAAGAGGAAGATGACCGGGTCGGCAAAGGTAGATAGCGCCTTGGTGGTGTTCACGTCCTTAAAGCCCATCATCACCGCCAGAATAGGTACCAGGAGCGCAGTGATGGTGATGTGCAGGGCCTCGGTGAGCCAGAGTACGGCGATAAAGGCAAGCAATGCCAAACCTTTGCGGGCTTCGACATCGTAGGGCAGTAGAGTGAAGACGAGGTAGGCCAGTGCGGCTGCCCCGACAATGAGGCCCAGCCTGGGAAGAATGGATGTTTTTTCTGGTTCTGTGCTGAGCTTTTCCTCGGCGAGGATATCATTCGGTACCTGTGTAGGTTTGTCCATGCCTTTCTCCTCTTGCGTTGGGTAAAGGATAACAATGAATGGAAACGCCTGGTTATGAACAGCAGGCGACTGAACGAGCACACCCTACCACTTCCAGGACTTTTAGTGCATGGAAACGGGGCCTGATGTGCGTCGGGGATCGCAATGGTCAGGTATTTCAAAAAGATGTTCGTGCGACTGACCGCCTGATACCCATAGATGCCTGCTGGATATGCAAGAAAATCCGGCTATTCCGGCGCCTGCGTTTAGGCTTATCCGAACAACTTCTTGAAGTGTAGGTTATGAACTAGATATTTTTTCGAACCGCAATCCTTTTTTTACTCTAGTGTATCTTTGATATGAAAATATCAGTGCTGTCTCACAGATTTTTCCATAGCAAAAGCTGTGGAGAGACAAGGAGTTGAGGTCGTGGCGGCTTGAAAAGTCCGATCAAATCTCTTCTGACAAAGAGATTGAGTTGCAGCAGGCG